>CALCCE010000139.1 GCA_937899835.1 uncultured Flavobacteriales bacterium
TCGGGCAACACCACCTCGTGGTCGCTGCGGTTGTCGATGTAGGTGAGTCCGCTTTCACCCACTTGAAATTTGAAAGCCTTGATGTCGGAAACCGATTTGCCCACCTGAAACACCAGGTAGAGGAAAGGGCCGATCTCCGCAAACTTCACAAACTGAGTATCGCGGTAATACTTATAGAGGTTGAAAAAATCTTCGGTGAACTGGGCGTCATCGAGCAGCTGGAGTGATTCTGCATGAAAAGTGTGTTTCTCGTAGCGGTAAACCGAAAAAACGTCCTCAATGGAAATCTCCGATTTCAGGCCCAGGAAAATGTTGTAGCCAAACAAAAAGCGGTTGCCCACCGGAACCATGTCACGGGGGATGCAGTTGTATTCGGTGGTCACCCGTTCCGAGCTGATCATTTGGGTTTCGATCGAGCCAAAAACCTGTTTGCGGGAGTTGTTCAGCTGTTGCAGGCGCTGGCGGAGGTCATCGCGGTGGGTGCGCAGGCGCCCTTTGATGATCTCGTAGGTACCACCTTCTAACACAGGAGCCGCTTCGGGGTTGGGTTGGGTATCTTCTTCAAGCGTTTGAGCCATAAGAACTGGTTGGATTTTGCCGTTTAAACAAGGAGGAAAAGTCTATCGTCCGGGCGCACTGCGCCCTGACGGGCAGGCGCCAACGGGACCTTTGGATCAAAGCTCCCATTGGCTACCTGACGGGCCGAACCTATGCTACATTCGGCCTCGGATGTAGGCGGTTAAGACAGTCCGAGCTCCTTGGGCGTGCGGTTAGCAACTCCGGCTTTGTTGGCCGTGTCCAGTAGGTTTTGCAACAGCGATTTGTTTTCATCCGAATCACTTTCGTGCATCAGTTTCAGCAACAAGGCCGAGATGGTGAAGTTTTTCAAATCGTCTGAGGTCACGCCAAATTTGTCGATCAGGCCTTGCAGGTTGGCGCGCATGTCGCCGTCATTGCCTTGCAACAAAGTTGATTTCAACTCTCCGGCCACGCTGCTGTTGTCCACCATGCGGTCCAGGGCTTTACCGTTGGAAATGGCGTTCACAATTTTGTCGAAGAACACGTTTTCGCCACCCACGATATCGATTTTGGCGCTTTCCAGGGCAGTGCCCAATACGTTGGCTTGTGCTTCGGCAATGTCTTTCTGAATGTGGATCGAGGCCAGTTCGATGGCTTTTTCCTTGTCCAGTTTCAGCTTGAACTCTTCGTGTTCTTTGCCCACACCATCCAGTTGCTTCATGGCTTCGGCCTTTTGCTCGATACCGGTGGCTTCGGCCTGAAACTTTTGGCTCATCACATCGGCTTCGGCCTGGCCTTTTTCTTTGGCGGCTGTGGCCTTGGCTTTGATCACTTCGGCCTCGGCCATGCCTTTTTCTTTCTCTACTTCAGCAGCCACCAAACCAAGTTTTTGATCGGCTTCGGCTTGCGCTTGCGATTTGGCTTCGATGCCTTTGGCTTCGGCCAGGGCAGCGGCTTCCAATACGGCCGCTTGTGCGTCTCCTTCTTTTTCTTTGGCGGCAGCTTTGGCTTCCATCACCTGGGCTTCGGCCAGCCCGATGGCAGCAGCTTGCGCGGCTTCGGCTTCGGCCAAAATTTTGATGGCTTCGGCTTTTTGACCGGCAGAGGCTTGTTCGGCTTCCGCATCAATGATTTTTTGCTTGGCCAGGAATTCTGCGGCTTGCTTGGCGGCTTCGGCCGCTTTGATTTTGGATACCAGCGCCTCTTCGGCTTCTTGTTCGGCCTTGGTAATGGCTACGGTTTTATCTCGGTTGGCAGCAGCTGTTGCGCGGGTATCTTTGATGCGCTCCTCCTCGTCTACTACCGTTTTCTCGATGGCCACCCGTTCCCGGATCACCTCCTGAATGTTTTTGCGCTCTTCTTCGATGGATTTCTCCTTCTCAATTTGCGCCAGGGTCACAATGCGCTCCCGTTCGTTCACTTCCAGCATGCGGTCGCGCTCTACGCGTTCGCCCTCTACTACCGAAGTACGCTCTTTGTTGCGCTGGGCCACAATCACTTCCCG
>CALCCE010000140.1 GCA_937899835.1 uncultured Flavobacteriales bacterium
GTTACTTCCTTGAGGCTGAAGTTTAATGCTCCCAATCCTTCTGGTATTGTGAGCACTTTTATCTTGGTGCACAAACCTGCCGGAGATGTGATCACTGCCTCCTCCCAAGCGGCTTACGATATTGCTCAGGTCACGCATAACGAAAGCTACGATGTAGTGGGCTGGATTGCCAACTATGTCAATTTGGTGAATTATGAACTTCCGGTGAATGCCAGTCTTCTGCAGAGTGACCCGAATGCCAATTATTTTGATTTCAGCATTTGCGGGTATTCCGGGGAGTACTACGACCTCTCTAATATCAGGGTTGAAATCAAATACAACAGTACCCAAATACCACCAGAGTGCGTATCGAAATGGCGGATTGAAGAATTGCCCCGGTTCGGGAATGGCAGTCCCCACACTACGCACGAGCCGTATTGGAATAGCCTGGTGGTTACTCCGAGCAATGAAGTGTTTTATGTTGACCGCACCATTTCACTCTCCTTTGTTGAAAACTCCTATGGTTCTTGGGGGAAGACCTCCGTCTTTGGCAACGTTTATCACGTTCGTGGAGAATTGGCAGCCAGTCCATCGGGTATGGTTTATTACAAGAGCACCAACGGTTTCATTGGGGTAGTGGAAAAAGTCAATGGCGCTTGGAAAAACACCAATTTGGTTAACATTTCGGGTTATGATGTTTCTGGTGGACTAACTGTCACTCCAAGTGGAGATTTGTTTTACCGTACCACCTCCAATTCCATTGCTCGCATTTGGCGTGATCAGTGGGGGTATTGGTGGAAACAATCGATGGCACATCTGGTGCCCAACAATGTTGCAGGTCACCTCATGGGAGGTACCTCTGAAAAAGTATTCTACCGCACCAACCTTGGAATTTTAGAGTGCCTCTATCCACACAATGGAACCTGGCTAAAGGCTGCTTTCGATAATCTTGGAGCTACCAATGTGCTTGGTGGGAACATTGCTAAGAGTCCCAACGGCTCTCAAGTCTATTACCACACTACTTCTAACAATATAGATGTTGTTTATTGGGACTTTGGTTCTGGTCAATGGCTGAGAGGTGGTTTTAGTAATGTGATTCCTAACATCCTACACAATGCCAACGGCGTACACGGGCAATTGGAAGCCAACCACAACGGTCAGGTTTTTTACGTCAACAACAACAACGATCTCGAGTGTGTGTATTGGAGCAACGGTTGGAAACGTGGCATTATGCCTTCTCAATGGGTACATCCTAACCCAGGTATTGCAGCCGGCAATACCCGCGGAGAAATCTTCTTTTTCGGAGCTTTCGGTCGGTTGTTTCGACTGTATCATGGCCCTTCGCCAGGGTGCCCAGGGTATTCGAGGTTGGCTGTGGCAGGAGCCGTAGAACAGCCCATTCCAAATCCTCCCGGTGAGTTGATTGAAATGGCAGATATTTCAGTGTTTCCCAACCCCACTTCAGGACAAGTACGCGTGAATTTGGGAACTACAATTGCTCAGGACCAGGAAGGTGGTTTTAACCTGGAAGTAGTGAACATGGTGGGCCAGGTGATCCAAACCCTCCAACCGACGGATTTCAATGGTCAGGGCGAAGCCGTGATTGAGCTTGATGATCAACCGGCAGGAATGTATTTGCTCACCGGTCAAATTGGTAGTGTAATCATCAACGAGAAAGTGGTATTGAAAAAGTAATGTTGTTCTTAACCCTGCACATGCTAGAATAGCATTATTGCTCGATCCACTTCCTGGCTACCGATAATTAGGGAAGTTAATTGTCCTACGCCAACCCAAAGGGCCTCGCATTTTTTAAATGGTGAGGCCCTTTTTTTTAATGTTTTTTCTCATAGGGATCACCACTGCCGTTAAAAAAGTAATAGCAGAGGACCTACTCAGGCAAACGGCATGAAACGCTCAAGAAAGAAATATCACGCAAGTGGACAGCATAAAAAAGAGCTTCGAAGAAATTTATTTCACGATCTTCCTACTTATCGAAGTGCCATCTGCAAAATGTACATTCAATAGGTACATGCCATCGGGAAGCCCGGAAACATCGATGTTTTTGAAGTCTTCGCCACCGCTGATTTGTTGAACGTTTTGCCCCACCAGGTTGAAAATCTCCACTTTAGCAATGGCCACTGCATCGCTCTCAATGGAAAGTGTGTTTTGAACCGGATTAGGATAAATCCTCACCCCTGCATTCCGCTCCACATCTTCTACCGAAACCACCATGTCTTGCTCGATCAAATAGTAAATGGAATTGGTAGATACCAAATCGTTCCACAGCCCAAAGTTGACCGCAGTAGGACGAATGATGATGGTCAAATGATCCTGATCGCCTGAGTTGTCTGGTTCCGGTGGACTGATTCCCCAATTGGTGTACAAGCCGCCAATCGCCATGCCGTTGGGGCCACCACTCCAAAATTGAGGTCCGTTTCCATCGTTGTCGCCATCCCAAATCCAGGTCCCTTCGGTTCCGGCATCGCTGCCACCGATCCAAACGGAAGCCGTTCCAAATTGATTTTGCGTATTGGCGATGTTGATGCCGGCATTGTTGGAGAGCTCGTTGAAAATGGCGTTCTGTTCATCCACATCGTTGATCTCGGCCAGGTATCCATTCAGATCAACTGCACAGGCTGCGGCTGCGGTCCAGGTTTTGTTCTCCTTCACCACCTGGTAGGTGTGGCCGTTGTATACAAACGTGTAGATGTTGGCAGGGCTGGCGCATTGGCCAAATCCTTGGCTGTTGATGCCAATGAGTGTAAAGAGCAGCAGTAGGAGGGAAGGAATTTTCATCTTAGGTGAAGTTGAGCAGATAATCCTAAGACTACCAGCAGGTTGACATTTGAAATGTAAAACATTGCGCTCTATCGTGCAGGGAAACATGAATGCTATTCTATGAGTCCCAAATAATATTGATTTCTAAAGACCTTCAAAGGTGAGCAAAGCATTTTAGGGTCGCGGTAGCACACCCAGGAAAATAAATTGGTGGCTGTTAGCCTTCATTTTCTGTGCTCAATTCGCATCTGTAAAAAGGCCTTGGTGACATGATTTTTTTCAACATCAAGAAGAGGTGTTGAAATTGCTTTTTTAAGTAGTGGGCGTACTTATCGTTAGCTTGGTAAAGCCAATTGAAAAAAATTGAGATGCGTTGCCATGCAACCCCTATGGAAAGGACTTCATCAAAGAGTACATGAAACCGATTTTTCTCCTTCTTTTCCTGTGGTGTTGTACCACCGCAAGTGTGGCTCAGCAATCGAAATCAGCCCTGTTTTTGGGGAATAGCTACACGAATAGCAACGATTTGCCCAAGCTGATTCAAGACCTGGCTACTTCTAAGGGGAATCAATTTACATATCAACGTTCTACGCCTGGTGGGTATTCGTGGGATTTGCACAGCATTCTCAGTGGCACTCTCACTGCGCTGGATGCCGGTGCATACGATTACCTGATCTTGCAAGAACAGAGCACCCGATTGGCCGACAATCGTTTTGGGTTTGCCAGGCACGGTCATCCGAGTTTTCTCTATGCCGATTTTTTAGATCACCGTTCCAAGATTATCGACTCTTGCCATCAAACCTTGCTCTACCTGACTTGGGGAAGGCGAGACGGTAATTCCCTGTATCAAGCACCAGGTGTTTACGGGGCGAATTTTGAGGAAATGCAAGATCACTTAACGGAAAACTACTTGCAATTGGCGGAGTTGTTGGACGCCCAGGTGGCTCCGGTAGGGGAGGCATGGCGTAGAGCAATGGCTGACCATCCGCAAATTAATCTGTTTGCCAGTGATGGCAGTCATCCCAGCATAGCGGGAAGCTACCTGGCAGCTTGTGTTTTTTATGCCGCTATTTTTCACGAATCGCCCAATGGAGGTTGGTACCCTAACACCTTGTCTGCTACTGTTGCACAACAATTGCAGGGCATCGCCACCCAAACAGTGGTTGGATCTTGGTCCGATTGGTACATTGACCCTGCCTCAGGGTCTTGCTTTTCAGCTGGTTTGGCCAACAACAATGCGCAGTGGGAGCAGCTTCAATTGAGTCCTTCCACCAACCTGAGCGAAATCCATTTTACCGATACACAGCATGGACATGTCAAAGCAGACGGTCCGGCGGTATGGCAAACAACCGATGCCGGGGACAGTTGGCAGCCGGTTGCACTTCCCGAGAACGGTATTTTTAGCACGACCACCACCGATGGTTTCGACATCACTTTTCTTCATAAAGATACCGGATGGCTCGCCATTAGTGGCATTGAAATCGATTCGACCACCTTACACATCACCCCTTTTGGTCAAGACACCGCAGAATATGCTTCGTTTGTTCGGATTTTTCAAACCACGGATGGAGGAACCAACTGGCTGGAGGTCGGGCCGCTTCGGCAAGACCACGAAATTTTAAACTCGGGCTTGTTGGCTGGCAGAAAATTGTTTTTGGACTTGCAAATCCATTTTGACAATGCGCTTGAAGGCACCCTGTTGGCGCAATACGACCTAAACAACGATACGGTTGTTCACTCGTTTTGGACTGACGATGGCGGGCTCACCTGGCAAATGCAACAAGGCTCGCTCGGAAAAAGCGACCCTAAAATTTGGATGGAAAGTGCTACTAAAGCCTATAAAAGCGGTTACAAAGATTTTACACACGGCATCAATGCTCCCCAAAAACTGTATCGTTCACTCGACCGGGGGGCAAGCTGGCAAGAGTTGGGCAACATTTCCTATCCCTGCTGTATTACATCTTCTCGTTTTTTGAAGCATCATTTTTCGGCCCTTCATTCGGTTGGTGAGGATACTTTGTTGCTGGCTAACAGTCTTTCTGCGCCTATTTTTTATCGGAGCATTGATGGTGGGGCCTCCTGGGACTCAGTAGCTAGCTTTCAGGCTACGGGCACTGCACGTACTCTATTGTACGCCAAACAGCAGTATTATGTGGGCATCGGCCAACAGGTCAATCGTATTTTGAGGTCTTCTGACCACGGTGCTACCTGGGAGTTGGAAGCGTATTTTCCCACTCCTTTGAATGCATTGGCACAGGCAGGAAACTACTTGTTTGCCGCGGCCGACAATGGATACATTCACCGGCGAATACTTTATCCATTGAGTTCCGATCCTTCCGTTACCAAAGACCCGATTTCGTTTCAGATGTATCCCAATCCGAGCAAGGGATTGGTGCAACTCGCTCAACTGCCCTCCAACGGTCGGGTAACCATTAGTAACCTGCTGGGCCAAACCTTACAAGAGGCCCATGCGGATCCCTTGGGTAATTTGACCCTCCACCTCTCAGGATTGTCTTCGGGGGTATATTTCGTTCAGGTGGAGCATGCGGAAGGAGTGCAAACTCAAAAACTGTGGCTACAATATTGAATACTGAAAAGAAGTACTACTTGTTCTTCGATTAGTTTGCTTCGAGCAAATTGGGTAAAAGGTTAACCTCGTAAGGTTTACGTTTTCTCTTTCCCTAACTGATAATAAGTCATCGCCATTTTCACTTCGCCCCAAGAACAATCATCTCCCAACAGGGCTTTGATCTCGCGGGAGCCTTCCATTTCAGGAGTAATGACGCTCAGCATTTTGTCGAGTTTTTCCTTGTCGAGCAGGTGGTAAGGATCCATTTCGCCGGTGGCCACATATTGGCAAAGGTGGCCCTCTATGGTAGTAGGAA
>CALCCE010000141.1 GCA_937899835.1 uncultured Flavobacteriales bacterium
CGGGCGACAATGAGGTGGGCACCTTCAACCCCTATTTTGTCAATCCGGGCATTTACAGCCTGGCATCGGTCAACACGCCGGCCAACATGACCAGCCTGCACCCCAACGTGGGCCTACGGCCCTTGGAGAAGTTGTTTGTTTATGTGGATTATGCGGTCTTTTTCCGCACTCAAACGGCAGATGGCTTCTATGCGCCACCCCGTTTTCTGGCCCGGCCGGCGGGCGGAAGCAACGAACGACTCTTAGGACAAACCATCGGCTTGCTGGTGAATTATGAATTCAATCGAAACATTGGTTTTGATGTGGTGACCTACTATTTCATCACCGGGGAATTTTTGGAGGAAACCGGGGAAGCAGAAAACAGGGCGTTCATAGCGCCCACCCTCACCTTCAAGTTTTGACCCACTTTTGGAAGATGGGCGCTTTAGGAACGCCACAATGCTTTAAATTGGCTTCAACACCTTAGAAACATGATTAAGATAGGAATAGACAGTTTTGCAGCCGCCACCCTTGACCCGGAAACCGGCCAATTCACCGATCCGGCCAAAGACATCCAGCAACTCCTAAAACGGATTGCCTTTGCCGACGAAATGGGCCTGCATTCCTTTGCCATTGGCGAGCATTACCGAAAGGAATTTCTCGATTCTTCCAATGCCGTGATTCTGGCAGCGGCCGCTTCACGCACCAAGAACATTCGTCTTGGTAGCGCGGTGACGGTATTGAGTTCCGCCGATCCAGTACGGGTGTTCCAAAACTTTGCCACCCTGGATTTGATCTCCAATGGCCGGGCAGAAATTGTCGCGGGTAGAGGTTCCTTTACCGATGCTTTTCCCCTCTTTGGCCTGGACCTGAACGATTATGAAGACCTCTTTGAAGAAAAACTTCAACTGCTTTTAGCAATCAGGGATCAGGAGTTTGTTACGTGGAGCGGTAAATTTCGGCCTCCACTCCACCATCAGCCGGTGTACCCGCGGCCTTTGCAAAAGCGCATGCCCATCTATCGAGGCGTGGGCGGCACTCCGGCTTCTTTCCTAAAAGCAGGCCAACAAGGCTTGCCGTTGGTAGTAGCGGTAATTGGCGGCCAAACCGAGCGGTTCCGATCCTTGGTGGACCTCTATCGGGAAGCTTTTTTGAAGGCGGGTCACCCGGAAGAAGAAATGAGGATCGCCCTCCATTCCCTTGGCTTTGTGGGCCAGCAACAGCAGGAAACCCTGGATATCTATTATCCTGGATATGCCACCATGTTCAACAAAGTGGGCGAAGAACGTGGCTGGCCACCAGTCACCCGCGAAGGGTTTGATTTTCAGGCCAATGAAAGCGGAGCTTTAGTGGTTGGGGATGCTGAACACGTAGCCAAAAAAATTGTGAAGCATGCCGCTTCTCTCGGCGGCATTGACCGCTTTACCTTTCAAATGGACAATCCCCTCCTCACCCACGAGCAACTCATGACCGCCATTGAGCTGATTGGGCGCGAAGTGATTCCTAAGGTCAATGAACTGATGGGATAAGCAAATGAGATTCTTATGGTCCTGTTGTCAGCAGGATTAAGAAAAGGAATGCAAAAGTGCTTTCCGGTTCTCAATACTTTTCTATCGTGCTTTGTGTTGGGGTATTTTGACCTAATGATCTGATGAGCATACTCTTATTAGGCACTAAGGAGGAATACAACCAGCCTAAATTGATGATACAGATTTGAGTAATTTGAAAAATACTTTTCGTTTAATCCCTAATAAACGAAGTGTATGATTTGTGAATTTTTAGATTGATAATGAAGTCCACTCAGAAAAACTGCCATTGATTCCTCTTTGGTTGTTGAGCTGAAATCGTCTTAAAAAACCTCCTGTTCCTTATTTTACTGTAGTCCCAAGCCCCATCCGTTAAAACCGCTGGGGTTGTTCCAATTTTGAGATGCGTTCATCAAACCTTTTGAACCGTTAGTCTTTTCGAAATAGATATCAGACGCACCTCGGTTGTGGTTTGTGAGTTGAATATGGATGCTTCAGCGACTAAGAAATGGATCGCTGCAATAGCCCTTAGAACGGGGTTTGTGAGTTGTTTACATCCTTGAAGGGGTTATTGCCATCACTGTTGGTTTGCCGGGAGCATTCGCCGGAATGGTTTTTCTTGCCGTTTGGCCCCGGAATTGTTCCTCAATTCATTGTGATGGACTTTCTAAATGCTATTGGCGATTGTTTGGTTTTTGCCTTGAAGAGCTTGCTAAACGACTGTGGGTACTCGAAACCTAATTCGTAGGCAATTTGGCTGACCGAAAGGTCGGTTGTAGATAGCCTTTGCTTGGCCCTGTCAATTATTTTTTCGTGAATGTGGTGTTGGGTGGAGGCTCCGGTTAAATGCATCAATACTGCACTCAAATAATTAGGGGTTAAGTGAAGTTGTTTGGCAATATCGGAAACCGTCGGAATGCCCTCTTCCAGAACTTGCTCATCGGTGAAACAAGCCTCCAAAATTTGCTCAAACCTTTCCAGAATGCGGTGATTCATGGGTTTGCGCGTGATGAATTGACGCTCATAGAATCGGTTGGAGTAAGCCAAAAGGGTATCGATTTGGGATACAATAATCTGCTGGCTGTGCTGGTCAATATTCGATTGGTACTCTTGCTTAATGCTTGCTACAATGGTATTCAAGGCCTTTTCTTCTCTTTCGGAAGTAAAAAGGGCCTCATGAATGGAATACTTGAAAAATGCATATTTCCCGATGGTCCTGGCCAGCGCGGTACCATATAAAAAGTCTGGATGCACGAGTAACATCCACCCTGACTTTTGATCGGCTTTTATGCTGTCTCCCTGAATACTCAACAACTGCCTCGGAGCCATGAAAAACATCACTCCTTCATCGTAATCGTATTGATTCTGACCGTAATTCATTTTAAATTCCCGATCAAAATTGCGCTTCAAAGCGATGAGGTAAAAGTCAAACTTCCATTTTTTTAAATAGTCTTCACTCGAAACTTTCACCTGACTGTAGTCGACCACACTGATGAGTGGATGCATCGGTTTGCCCAAGCCACGAAGCGCATGGTACTGATGTAGGGTCTTTACGTGGTGGACGACAGCGGACATTGGAGGCTGGTTTAGCAATTAATCTTGCTGATAGGCCTGTGCAAAGCTACGTGCAAAGTCCTGCATTTTCACTTTACCAAAACTTGCCGGTGGGTGTTGATGGTAATGCTCATACAACAAACCACTGCGGATAGCAGCATACATCTCCGTCATTTTCACCGCTATTTGGGGTTGCATGCCTACTCCTATCAAATTCTCCTGCAGTTGAGCATCCGTAATTTGTGTCCATTTCAGGTCTGGTTTGCCAATCGCTTCGCCTAAAGTCGAAGCCAGCTCTTGGTAGGTGGTGTGGTCACTGGCCACGTATTTCACCTTTCTACGCTTAGTCGAGGCATAGATTTCTTCCACCACCGCATCCGCAATGTCTTCCGTTGAAACCCAATTGTTCACCGTATCCGCAGCCAGATTACTGGCTATGATCCCCTGGTGTTTGATGAGGGGGATGTACTGAAAGAGGTTATAATAGATTTCCACGGGCCTGATGTGGGTAATGTACACCTCCTCCGGCAAACGATTTAAGCGCTGCTCTACTTGAAAAGTGCCTTCTAAAATTCCGTTGCCCTTTTCCAGGTGCGCTCCAATGCTGCTCAAGTTGATGACGCGCTTTACGCCTGATTGTTTTACGGCTTTTGCGAAACTCTCCCCCAGCTCAGTGAAGTAGCTCAGCAAGTCCAATTGTTGATCAAAGTAGTTGGCGGGAGGCACCAGTGTATATACCAAATCGGCACCTTTAAAAGTAGCGGTCAAAAATTCGGTGTCTTGCAATGCGCCAATTGCGGCAGTAGCTCCCAGGGCCAAAATAGCTGCCTTCCGTTCTGCGTTACTGCTCACTACGGTTACTTCGTTGCCCCGGGCAACCAATTTCTGGGTTAAGGGCGCACCAATGTTCCCAATAGATCCGGTAAGTATAATTTTCATTTTTGTCAATTTTCAAGTGGAACACTCTTGTATTGGATATCTTAGACCTTGTGATGTAAATATGAGGAAGCCTTTGAACATCAGAGAAGGATTAACTACGGTAATTGCACATGAGAAACTTCCCCAATCAGACACCTTTTGCAAAATTGTAAAGGATGATTCTACCTTTTTTCAGGTACAAAAGTCTGAAGCATTGGGTGGTTTAAAGTAGCCGAATCTATCAAGTATGTGTTCAAAACTATGAAGGGGAGCACCGCAAGGAACTGAATGTATTTTCAGGTAAAAGACCAAGGGTTCCGAAAAGTAGTTGAGCGCGAGGGGCAACCGGAGCATGTCTCACGCTTCTATGGCGAATGCTAAATCCGAAGCGCATGCTGTTCAAGGATTAGGGATACGTTTGACCCATTTCTACTTTGCATCACAGAAAAATTGAATACTCCCCAATAGGAAAATCCATCCCTTCCAATTGGGATGAAACGAATGCCATGAGAATAGACTTGATGTTAAGCAATAGGGTCAAACGGATTCAACCCAAAAAAGCCCCCCCAGGACTAACCCCGATGGTGCTTTTTTACTTTCTACTTTGTATCTAAAACCTGCCGGCCTGTTTACAGGGCAATTCCCAAATCCTGGAAGACCGAAATGTCGATGCCAAAGGCGACCTGGCCGTAGCTCCAAACATGGACATTGCCGATGGCCGATGCGTAGGCCGCAAAGTCGTTCATGGTACACACGTCACTGCTTAGCGGTCCTTGGCCATCGAACACCTCAATACCGTCCGTAGATTTTTTCAAGCCTTTGAAGGGGCTGAAACCGTCATCATCATAACTGAAAACGTGAGTTGTTTGGCTGTATGCCACCAAACCCAAGGCGGCAGCCCCTACAATGCCTTTGAACAATGGAGTACATTGGCAAATGGTACCCATCTTGGATTTTAAATTTTGGAATTTAGCTCCATTGTCTCCGGTGGTTGACTGGCAAGTAGGGCAAGCATCATTGCCTGCGTTTCCAAAGAAATAATCGTCCGCATTTCCCAAGACGTCGTACAAACGGTTCCAGGCATGGGGCACCACATCCAATTGGCAAACAATGTTGTGGTTCCAAGCCTTCACCTGGTTGTTTTCATTGGTGCCTTCAATGGAAGTGGACGGAAAATGTTTGTCCCAGCCATCGATCACTCCTCTTTGATAGGCGACACTG
Organism: uncultured Flavobacteriales bacterium; assembly: GCA_937899835.1. Lineage (GTDB taxonomy): Bacteria > Bacteroidota > Bacteroidia > Flavobacteriales_G > Salibacteraceae > CALCCE01. Next base: position 5,199 of record CALCCE010000141.1, read on the forward strand.
CCCACACTGGGTCCTGCTACCGGCATGGCAAGCACTTGCCCGTCGGCCAGTTTATTCGCTTTTCGAAACCAGTTGGCCAAGGTGGGCGACAAGGCACCTCCAAGGCTGTGGCCGGTAAAGAGCACCCTGTAGTCATTAAGCGGAACTAAGGACTTAAGGAATTGTCCCAAGGTTTTTCCAGTGGTGTTGTCTTTCAGTTGACTGACCAAAGCCCAAACCCCAATGGCACTGGCGTGGGTGATGTAGGAGGAAACGGCAGAATGGGCTTTGATTTTCGCTCCGTCCACCAGCGAAGTGAGGTCATTTGGGTCGATGCTCGTATCAATGCTTGTCGGGCTTGGAGGCGTGGCCAATGTGGGATCAAAGGTTTTAAAATCTACATATTGAGCAATGGAAAGGTCTTCCATGGTCCAGTCGAAACTGGATTTGGGATTGGTGCCAGCCACGCCCACGATGTACATTTTTTGAGTAGCACTTTTTACCACGAAAGCTGAATTGTCGGCGTATTGCTCAGGGCTGGGGTCAAAATTGGTGGTGTTGGGATTGTGAAAAACACCTGGTCCCCACACCAGTTCCCAGTCGCCTCCTTTAAGGTCGTTGCCATATTTTGAAAACAAGCTGGTGCCATTATCTGGGTCGAAACCGGTGTTGTAAATGTGCATGGCCTGGTTCTCTTTGGTGTCTTTTGAGAATGCAGCGGCATTGGACACCCAACTGAACAAAAAGGCAGTTTGGGCAATGTCGAAATTGGAAGTATCTCCCATGATTTTTGGGGTATTATATTTTTGCTCCTACTCTATTGAGGCTTTTCGGAATCCGCCTGTGGGTGGGGCTACGCCTTTGCCCTGGTTGGGACATCAAGCATAGCTCGAAAGGCGTTCCAATCAGCAGTCTGCCGGATTGCAATCGGTTTCCTTGTACAAGATTCCTAAGGTGACGGCAGTTCGGGCACAGAAGTCGATTTTATCCTGGCTCGGATCGTAATCTTTAAGAACGATGCCTGCTACACCGGTGACTTGAAGTTGCTCAACGTACACATCCACGTGTTGGTGCATCACTTGTTGGAGGTAGTCAAAATCCGGCTTTTCCGCCTTGGTTGGGGCCACACAAAAGGGCTGCTCGAAAT
>CALCCE010000142.1 GCA_937899835.1 uncultured Flavobacteriales bacterium
TCCATTTCGCCGGTGGCCACATATTGGCAAAGGTGGCCCTCTATGGTAGTAGGAACCAAACCCCGCTTTTCGGCTATTTCGTCAATCGTCATCCCTTCTTGGTGCAGTTTGAAAGAAACTTCAGCGGTGGGTGTTTTGTCTTTTTTTGCACTCTTTTTGGCCGTTGGTTTTCTTTTTCTTCTTCCCTCGCTGGTTTTTTCTACATCTTGTCGGCTAAGGGTCTTTTCTTGCAAAGCAAATTGTAACAACAGGTTGGCTTTTACGATCACTTGAGTCTTGTTGTAAACCAGTTGCTCCAGCGCGGCCAACTCTTTCCGGTAGGTTTTTAGTTTGGATTTGTTCTCCAGGTTTTCAGAATGGCTTTGAATGCTTTCACCACACTTCTTCAAAATGGGAGTGAAGTAATCAGTTGCCTTTTTTACCCTTTCGGTCAAAGTTGGCAGGTAATCGGCTTCGGTGGTAACAATGCGTTGAACCTGTCGCATAAAACCATCGCCCACAACTTGTAGCTTAGTGAGTTCTTCCACCCGATTTTTTGTCCAGGGCAGGTGTTTTTGCTTCGCCGATCGATTCTCCTGCTTGTCAAAACTTTGTTCGTGCAGTCGAAAAGCCTCCATGAGCTCAACAAAATGAAAGGCATTCAAGGTGTGTTTGGCCAGGTAAGTTTTTCGATCATCGGTAATCGATTCGGAAAGTTGATCTACAGAAGATTGGGTTTGAATAAACTGCTTTAAGGACTCGCTCAAAGTGTGCCCCGATGTCGGTATTTGAGAAGACAGCACGAGCCCTTCTATGGAAGTGAGTCGAGACAAGGCCACATAGATTTGTCCTTGCGCAAAAGCACCCGACAAATCCAAAATGGCTTTTTCAAAAGTCAGGCCCTGGCTTTTGTGTACAGTAACAGCCCAAGCCAATTTAAGCGGGTATTGCTCAAAAGTACCGAGTACTTTTTCCTCGATCTCATTGGTTGTTTTGTGGAGCGTGTACCGCTTGTTCTCCCAGGTGTACCGTGGTACTTCTACCGCATCTCCATTTTCAAACCGTACCTGGATGCAGTCAGCACTTAGAGAAGAGATTTGTCCAATTTTACCATTGAAAAAACGGCCTGTCCCCGTAGGGTCATTTTTGATAAACATCACCTGTGCACTCTCTTTCAACTCCATTTCCGAAGCGGTGGCGTAGAGGTTTTCCGGGTATTCGCCTTCTATGATCGCTCCAAAGGTGAAGGTTGGAGTAGCGAGGTCAGAGAGCCGTTGGGCATTCATTTCGTCCGCTTTTCGGTTGTGTGTGGTCAGGTGAATGTAGCCATCATTGGAAAGTGTGGAGTAGTCTTCCCGGTAATGGGTATTGAGCAAAGCAATGTCTGCCGGGGTTTGTTGGTTTTCACGAAAGCGGTTGAGCAGTTGGATGAATTGTTCATCGCTTTGGCGGTATACCTTGTCCAACTCCACATGGATGGGAGGGTTGTTTCTTAAGGCATGGGCTTCAAAGAAAAAGCTGCTTTTATAATACGTTGAAAGTACGCTCCATTCATTTTCTTTTACCACGGGCGGCAGCTGCATGAGATCGCCGATAAAAAGCACCTGTAAGCCTCCAAAAGCTTCGTACCTTCTTTGGCGTAGGAAGCGCAGTGTGTGGTCTATGCAGTCCAATAAATCCGCCCGGAGCATACTCACTTCATCAATGATCAACAGTTCTACTTCCTGGATCAAATTGCGCTTGGTGGCATTGAACCGCAGGTTGGAAAACAAGTTGGCCAGGGTGGTAAACTGTGCATTGACATTCGGAGCGGATACACGCTCCGGGATAAAAGCACCGAAAGGCAGTTGCAGCAAGGAATGCAACGTCACTCCACCGGCGTTAATGGCCGCAATGCCTGTGGGGGCAGCCACGATCGTCTTTTTGTGCGTGTGGGCTACAATGTGTTTCAGGAAAGTTGTTTTCCCAGTACCGGCCTTTCCTGTGAGAAAAATAGGCCGATCGGTAGTGTTGATGTAATCCGCAGTTATTTGAGCAATGGGACTCAGATCATAAGACATGCCCAATGATAGTGAAAATCGGGGTGGGACTCTTTAAGGGGCGTTGAATTCGATCAAAGTTTGCCACTACGCGTGAAGATCCTTATCCCGCAAAACAGGCTTGGGAATTTCATGGTTTTTATGCTTACCCGCAGGCTACCATTCTATGGACCAAGGTTTAGAAATTCATCCGAAAAAGCGGCTTAATTCCGCTTCACCGGAGCGACCTTCTCCGCCCATTCCATAAATTTCAAAAACTGTTCTTGCCAAAGTGCTTTTTTTCCATCCGGGGTTTCCAGCTGATAGGCATGGTCGCAACCCAGACACACTTCAAAGGTCAAATTGGTTTTTCGGTGTTCCATGAACTTGATGGGGAGGAGGTAAGCCGTTTCTATTGGTGTGCTTTCATCTTGTGTGGCAAAGAGTGCGTAGATAGGAAGGTCCAGTTGGAGCAAGTAGTCGATAGGAGCCTTTTCATAAGTTGACCAGCGTTTGTTGGTAAAACCAAAGTGGTCCAACTCGGTTGAGTTTGGAGCTTGCAGGACTCCTTGGTACCATTCCAAAATCCCCAAGATGTTTTGATGGGCCTCCGCATCGGTGGTAGTGCCTTGTAGGGCCTCAATGCGGTTGAAAAGGGCGAACTCATAGAAGTTGTTCAGCACATTGCCCGACCAAAAGCCCAGGTGGGTGATGGAAGGGTTGACGTTGGCCAGTGCTGCCCCAATGGCGGCTCCTTCTGAATGACCATAAACAATCACTTTTTCAGCCTTGCTCAGGTGGTTCTCTACGATGTGCTGAATCGATCGGTCGAGTTGTTTGACCCGGTAATCGAGGTAGTTGTTGGTGTAGTAGCTCGTTGGAATTTGGATTGCACCGTCTTTGTAAAGTCCGGCCATTCCCGGCTTGGGGACGATAGCGTAGGTATAGGTAGAATCCAGGAGTTGGTATTCTGATCCAAACCACCGGTAAAAAGTGGGCGGTTGATCTTTGTTTTCGGAATAGGAAAAAATGGGGTTGGCCTCCGTGCCTTGAATGAACACCACCAACTTGTTGGGTTGTGAGGTGTAATTTCTTAAAAAGTAGGTGATGGTGTCGTTGCCTTCAACGATTTGCTCCTGGATAAAACCAAACTTTTCTAGTGCCTGATCCAGGGTTGGAGGGGAAGGGTTTTGAGCGAAGCAAACCAGAAAAAGAGCAGAGATCAGGAAAGTGTACATCGATCCGTTTTTTTGTTGGACGGCAAGGGGGTTGTGATAGTTACAGCTTACTGACGGTGGTTACCATTTTATTGGACGGTTCATACAGATGTAAATCTTCATCCCTTAAAATTCTGGGGTAACCTCATTGGCCATAGAGACTCTTCTTTTCGGCAAGACAAAAAGGGCTCCGCTGCCACTGCAAATCCAATTACCATGGGCAGTGCACCTGCCACTCGTTTCCAATTCAGGAGATGAATGGAAAAGCCCAACCCGCCAAATTGATCGACGGTTAGCGCCATGAGGATCTGCCCCAGCACCACCAAGCCCATCAATGTGACCATCCCCAACTTTGGCGCGGTGTAGATCAGCAAGAAAATACAGGCTGCATTGAACACCCCTCCGGTGCACCAGGCATACCAAGGAATGGGCGCCATCTGCGCAAGCGATGGCAATAGCGCCCTTTGCAAGAACAATGCAAATAGAGTGGCGACTGAAGCCACCAAAAACACAACCAAGGTGGACAAAATGCTATTCCCTAAGCTATTGCTCAAATAGGCATTGGCTCCGATTTGGATGGGCACAAAAGTCCCTGCCAAAAAAGCTAAAAGAAGGAGCCGTAAAACATTTTTTCCTACCGATTTCTTTCAAAGACCTCTTCGAAAGTAGGATGAAGGGCAAACAGGACGGTCAAACTCACGCCCGCGAATGTTATTACCTTTTGGGTAAGTGTGGGAGGGGGGTAGTGAGTGAACGATTCGGTGACCGAGTGGATAAATACCTTAATTAAACGAAAATCGGTTCAAGTGCTCACCCAAACCGCTATTGCTCGTTCACGTTGTTGTGAGCAGTTGTTTATTCCGTTTTAAATTCTGGTCCTGTAATTTGCTCAAAACAGCTTGGCTTGGGTTTCTCGGTCGGGTTATTAAAGAAATCATTGGCGGCTTGCATCGCACATGAATTGCTCCAATGGGTAGTTGGACCGTGTTTCCAGCCTGTAAAAACCAGATGGTAGGAGTTGGTCAGGTTTTTCGTCATTGAGTCAGCCCATTTGGCCGGCGTTAATTCATCGTATTCTCCACTTATTAGAAGAACAGGGATGTCGCTTCTTACCGCTTGGTTCTCCATATCAGCAACTTTTTTAACGCTCCAAATTTTACAAACTTGATGGTCAAAAACTGCTGGTGATAATCCTTTTACTGCTGTATACCTGGTTGTTTCCTGAGCGATTCGTTCTTGGGAATTAAATGGGTATTCTTCTGCACACCAAACCGATAGACGCATCCCCATTCCCATTCCACCTCCCGGCTCTCGGAATAAATACTGTAATTGTTTTTCTACCGAGGACAAATCATTGTTGAGTAGTTTGTTTATTTCAAAAGGGATGTTGGGTACACTTCCCGTAGAAGCGGATGAGAATACATTGATCAAGTCTGCTCCTTGAAGGTAAAAGGTTTCTAACTTTCCATTTTCAGGGTTTTCTACTTTCACCAGCAGTGGATTCCTGGTTTTGTCTTCTAAATAGGTAAAGAAGCGCTTTTTGAGATTCGGAAAGGCATGATTGCAATCCGTATCGGTTTCGCAATCGGCAAGTAGTTTGTCTACAGACGCTAACAGGTTGTTCACGCTTTCTTCATCATAGTTCACTTCTAATGGAAGGGGTGAATCCATCACTACACTTCTGATTTTATCAGGATAATCCCGGATTAAGACCTGCCCAATTTTAGTACTGTAAGATAGTGTGAGTAAATTGTACTCTTCAATGCCCAACGCCTTCATTAAGTCATTTATATCGGCCGCAATTTGGTTGGTAGTGTAGCTGTTTAAGTCAATGCCACTTTTTTCTAACCTTTCCTTACAAGCTGTAGCCGCTTGTTGAAAAAGGCTATCTGGGTTGGTGGCGTCTGAATTTGGAAGATTGGATTGATAAACCGCTTTTGACCATTCAGGGCAATCTAAACTTGGTTTGGCATATTGTGTCCCCCTTTGCTCAAATAAAATAAAATCTCGATCATCAAGGTATTTGTAGTATTCCATATACTTTGATGCGCGCATTGAAGTGTAGCCAGGGCCGCCAACCGTGTATAATATTGGATCAGGTTTCGGGTTTTTGCTTCGGCTTTTGAAAATATAGATGGGTAATTTTATTCTATTGCCGTCAGGCTTGTCTCTGTTTTCTAAGACTTCTAAATACCCAAAAGTATAGTCTTGTCCTGTGGGGATTTTGTGGGTAGTCTTTTTGGATTCTGTAAAAGTGGGCCTGAATTCTTTTTCGGTAGTAACGCTTGAAAAAGTGGAAGAATAAATGCAAATGAAAAGGACGGTGACAAGGTGCTTCATGCAAAACTGGGTTCGGTTCAACTACCTTGCAAAGTAAATTGTTATCAACGATTTAAATATTCACATTTGTTAAGAAATGACCTGCTTCTTCACTCTACTTAAACTTTGCTCTGAAACTCCCAGGTAGGAAGCAATGTACTTTTGCGGTACCCTTTGCATAAGATCGGGACTTGTTTGCATCAGTAGCTGATATTTCTCAGCCAAATTGTGTAATTGCATGTTCGCTAATTTCTCTACTGTGGCGAGATAAGCTTGCTCTGCAATGATTCTGCCCAATTCTTCCAATTGATGTGACTTGTGGTAAAGATGCAGTAGGTCTTGCTTTTGAAATTCAAGATAAACCGCATCCTCTATTGCCTTAATGTAGATTTGGCTGGGTGCCTCGGTTAAAAAACTATTGAAATCTGTGGCAAACCAATCGGCAAAATAGAAATGATGCGTATGTTCTATGCCGTCGATGACTTTATATCCTCGAAGAAGCCCTCTTTTAAGGAATAAAATTTTTTGAGTTGGTTGGTGAGGTTGGAATATTAATCGATTCTTTTTTGTTTCTCTTTCCACTGCAATATTCATCAAGAGATGATAGCTTTCATCTGAAAGATTGATGTGCGACTGAATTGTTTCTTTCATTTGTTCTAACGGTATACAATGGTTTGTATTTGGGCAGTAAGTAGACTCGAAAAACTTTATTCCCGGTTTTTCACTAAGCCAAAACAGGTGTTTTACTCTATTGATTTGTAGTTAGCACTTCATCAATGAGTAAATCAAGTAAGTATTCATGAAATTTTGATTTGCTTCCGAAACCATTTAGTTGTTTGTTGGTGATGCCCGGGACGGAACCTGTCTTGTTACTATATCCTTCATGCTCATCCTTCTCATTTTTAACAGCTTCTTCATTTAAGACGAGTTTTCTGAATTGGTCATACTTCTTGTTTATCTCTATGATTGCTTCTGCGAAATCATGGAAAGGAAACCCATCCATTTGTATGTCATTTACCATAGGGCTGTGCTCTCTGTACTTAGCATTGAAGCAGCCATGTCTAAAAGCGTCTGGTTTGATGAATATTGAGTCATTCTTAAATAATATCTCGGACTCACCGTAGTTTCCCCTCAGTTCAAAATCCTTTATCCTCCTGAAGAATATTACCTCCTTTTGCCCGATAGCATACGCTGAAAATCGAACGTAAGGCGGATGAACAAGTAGAGGTTTTCGGATATTATAAACTTGATTTGCCTCAGTACCTTTGATGTTTTCCAAGACCTGAATATTAAACGTCGAATCGGTGATGCTAATAACCTCAACTAATGCAATCATCTCAGAGTTGGCAAGTTCGGTTAATCTCAAAACCTTAACTGACTTTGCGAGTGCCATGTTTGATAATATCGTTAGGATTGATATTAAAACAGATATTGTTTTCATTTTTATTTAACGTTTTGGCCGCAACAAGTGTTACTGCCCTGCAAGATAGTTATGTTTTTCGAGCCATTTTTGGACTTTCGTTTCTCCATTTATTTACAGTTAGCCAAGGAATTCCAAGCCGTCCTTTTTTAGATGGGTATTAACATCGTCATTAATTTCTCTCTTATCAAAGAGCTTTTTGGAAATAGATACATCGTCTCATTCAGTTTGTGGACCTAAAGATTCTAATTCTAAGTAGTACTTTGTTGTTTTCAAGAACTAATTCATTTGTTTAATACAGTTGAGTGGTAAGTTTGCGTAAACCACTAAAAGCTAAATTTGCTATATAAATTGTGATAATTAGATATTATTAGTTCAAATAAATAGAGTATTTTGACTCAAAATTTAGTATAGTTTCTTTAAGCTTAGGAATTATTTGTTTTTCGAATCGTGACTTGATTCGTTTAATATCAGTTTCTTTTATTCTGTCATCAGAAATTTTTCTAAAAACACCTAAAGAATACTCTGTTTTAGGGGCATAAGTGAAACGAATATTCACGCATCAAGGGCCGCTCCATGAGTGTAATAAACTTCAATTGATTCAGTTGAAAAATAAATCTTGCTAAGTGATAAATGATCGTAATCAAGGTTTTGAAAACTGTAGTTCTATTTTATGGAGTCTGGCACTTGGTATTGCGGATAAGAGACATAGAAAGAATCTACATACTGTATTAAATATTCATTTTCAGCTTGTTGTCATCCATACAGGTTATTGCACCGATATTGCCTCCAAATCCTTTTACAAATTCATTGATAAAGTAGAAGATTCCTGAAATCCCAAGGATTACAGTTGTGGTAATTGTGATCAATATGAATTTTATTTTATTGTTCACACTGGTATGGCTAAGCGCAGTAACCAATTAAGCAATTGCTGTTCGGTCTATAACCAAACGGATCGTAATGCGAAGTTGTAGAAGAATATGCCCTAATAAGGAGTTCCCAGTCCATCGTGATTCGTCCAATAAACCTCATCGAAGTTGCTAACACTGTTGGTCAGAAGGATTCATTGTCCAGCACATTTGGGCTTCG
>CALCCE010000143.1 GCA_937899835.1 uncultured Flavobacteriales bacterium
GGAGAGCGAGAATGGAGAGACTGAATGAGGACGATGGTTATAGAAATGCTGGGTGAGAAGGCTGGCTACATTGAGGTAGTGGCGCTGTTGAGTTTAGTTTTTTTCTTCCTTTTCGATTGATTGGGCGCTAGCTGCTGGTTGCTGATTTTGCTGAAGTTCAGCAATTGAGTAAAAGGAAATTACAGAAGAGTTTTTTTCCGAAGAACCTTGGTGCCGATATCCTATTAGTGAACCTTTATGAAAAATATAATAATCAGGAAGTAGGGTGTCTGATTTATAGCTGCTGTAAAAGAGGTGAACCGTGTCTTTGTGCAACTTGTAATATCCGTTGGTTTCGACGGAAAAGACATCAGAATAAAAGGTGTGATTATCGAATAGCCTCATTCGGTCGGTAAACATGATACCGTCATTTTCTCCGTAGTACAAAGGCTTTCCATAGGTGATGTTATGGTCTACAACACTGGTAGTGGCGAAAATTTGATGTATTAACAACCACATTCCCAAAAGGTAAAATACTCCAACACTGACGGAGGTGATCGTGCCAATCACTACCCAAAACCACAGGTATTTCAAAACCGATTGTTGAGGAGGGAGATTTGCGCGAAAACTCCTGTAAACCTCCCCAAGAAACAGGAGCACCAGCCCAAGACCAGCAACACCTAAACTGCACAGAAATGAGAGGAACAATGGCTATTCAAATTAAAAGTGAAATTGCAGTTTAAAGGCCATGATGAGGAATACGTCAAACCGTCGATAATTTCGTTTAGCAGCACAGCCCCCTCAACGCTCGTTCAAACCCCTCACACTATCATTCGTTCTCACTCTACGCACTCGTTCTGATTTTCTCGCGCTATTACTCTCCGTTCTGCTTCACAAACACCAAATACAACTGGCTCACCGCATAAGCTTCTTGCAAAAAGGCGACCATCAGGGGCCAATCTTCCAGCTTTTCGAATTTGTGGTTGTAGTACTTGCTGGTTTCAATCACCACTTCGTTGCCTTCAATGCGGGCCTGGCTGGTGAACCCTCCGGTGGCGTTTTCTACTTTTCGGTCAAAAGCTTCTAAGCCCTCCACCACATAGCCTTCGGGTATGGCAATGCGTATGGTGTTTTGAAAGGTCCGCGCACACGACATGCGGATATCCGCCGATTGACGGTCCAGATCACGGGCTGAGAGTTTCACCTGATCGCCCAATAACCTGCCAGCAGCCATCATCAAATCATTGCCCCCGGCGGAAACGATGAGGCCATCCAAGGCATAATTTTCCAACAATTCCAGTTCGGGTTGGTCGTGCCAACGCCCGTCTTTTAGCAGCTCAAAACTGTTGTAGGTCAAATCGAGGCCCTCATAATCTCCTTGGCGGTCGTATTTGAAAAATTGGTTGCGAAGCTCGTTTTCTTCTCGTTTGCGTTCGTCCAAAAAGCGCTTGGTAAGCGCAAACTTTTTGTAAGACAACACCTTTGCCGCTCCTTTCGAATTGAACCGGTTCAGCTCGTCGGCCAACAAATCGAAGCGGTTCACACCAAAAACCTGATGGTAGGGCTTCAAATAGCCTTGATAGGTGGAGCGGTGGTTGACCTGAGCAGCACTAGCCACTTGGGGCGACCAATTTACCGTGAGCTGGTTGTTGATGCTGCTTTGGGTTTTATCGAAAAGTTGTGGCTTTGTAGTGGCCAACGACTTGGCAGAATAATCCAATTTTTCATTCAACAGCAACACTTCCCTTCCTTCCAGGCGTGAGGGCAACTGCCCTATGGCAGTCATCATGTTAAAGTTGTAGGCCCAAAGCGTATCGTTGGGCAGGTTTACCCGCACGAAATATTGAAAATCGTCTTTGCTCGGAATCATTTCCGCGGGCACATATTTCTTCCAAGGCACTACGGCAATGTCGTATTTGATGCCAAGGAATCGGAGGATGCTGGTATAGACTTCTGCAAACTCCTTGTTGGTCAGGCTGCGGTCATCGGCCTTTCGGCGAAATTCATTCTTTTCAAAGTCTTGAAAATACTCCCGGTGCCGCAACCAATAATAGGCGTCAATGGCTTTTTCTTTAGGGGTAGCCGGAGCTGATTTAAAGCGCTTCCTCTGGTATTTATTCCAGGCTTTGGTGACTTTGTAATTCGAGGATGAATAGGGTTTGCGCCAACTTCTTTTGAAGCAGGTAGCGATCATGGTTGGCGTAATGGTGTCGAGGTGCTTTTCGTAAGTGTCTTTAAAATAAGCCGACTCTGGAGTACTTTGTGTTTTCACGGTACCCAAACCTACACGCAAATAAATGGAAGGATTTTGAAAATCGAAATCGCTCCAACGGTAGTCTTGTTTCGGTTGGAGCAATTGCATTTCGCTCCGCAAATGGGTTCTTTTTCCTCCCTCTTCTTCTTTGCCTGGTGCAATTTGTGGCGCTCCATTGTAAGGGTAAGAAGCTACCACAACCGAACCTTTTTTAAATACATCGATGATGGATCGATATACCGGCAGGTCTTCATCGGCGAAATCAAGGTAGCCGATGTCTTCGGCCAAGGCAAACTCTCCGTAGACCGAAAACTTGACATACCGTGTGATGTGATGGGTCACCCGATATCCAGGTTTCAATTTGGGTAGAGAAATGCGGTAGACTTCGCTCCGTTCTCCGTCTTCAATGTTTTCGTCAACGATGGCATCGCTGGAATTGTATTCCCTCGTCTTCCCTTCCAGGTCGGTCACATAAACCTTAAAACTTACCTTGACCGTTACCACAGAGTTGGTGACCCGTTCTACTTTCGGAAAGGAAAATTCAGAATACTCGCGAATGGCGGCTTGATCGCGCAAGAGTATTTGCTGTCCAAATTCGCTTTCGATCACGACTTTCAAACCTTCATAATCAAAACGGTAGTTCTGTTCCCGGTGGGTCACAACCGCAGAGTAGTCTTGCCACGCTTCGGGCAGCATTTCGGGTTTCCATTCCAGTTTTTCCACATCAAAACTGGCGAGGGCCTGGTTGGGCCA
>CALCCE010000144.1 GCA_937899835.1 uncultured Flavobacteriales bacterium
CCTTATGTCTTGCCTCTGGTACGCTTTGGTTTATAGAAGTGGCCGAAGATCGGGCCATCGAAGCCGTGCAACTCTACAACCAGTCGTGCTGCGATCCAAAGGTCCCTGGAGTGGATAGTTAGACATAAGTCACCCACCACTTACGCATTAAGGATAGGCAGCACGCTATCTTCACAAAACTCAAACAAAGCCCTTTCGCTTCAGGTGGAAGGGCTTTTTGTTGGGCCGACAAATGGTAAAACCTCAAAATGTGAACCATTCGCGTTACCAATAACATCTATCAAATGGATATCACAATGACACTTTATTTAGAGGTGGATTGTAGCGGTATCGCACACTTAAACCTGCTCGAATTTGTCTTTTAGATGTCGCCCAAACCTTTGGAATGAACCCCCTTGAACGGTTCCTGAATACGTAAGATTAAACCAAATAAAAACCTGATTTTCAATACTTTAAAACTAAATCTGGTAAATTCAAGGAAAATATTCAAGTAAGACCACATTGGATCACAGCGCAAAGGGTTGGATGTTGGAGGAAAATATAAACTCCACTAAAAACCCTAACAGATGAAAAAATTAGCCTTAGTCTTTCTTCTTCTTTTCAGTTTGCCCTGTGCCCTGCTGGCACAAACGACTGTTTCAATCGATTATGTTTCCGATTCCATCTACAATCCTTGTAGTGCGCCCACCGCTGCCCGGTTTTATATCTATGGGAATGCTACAGGATATGATGTCTTTTCCGATACCGCCTGCCTGATTGTATTCTATGGAGATGGAACCAACGATACCACTAAAATAAATCTCTCCCTAAGCTGGAACAGTCCACTCCAGCCTTTTGGTGATTACGTCACTCATGTGTACAATGCGCCCGGGAGCTACACCGTCAAATACAAAATCCTTATGCCCGATGGCAATTCCGATTCCTTGATTGTAACCGATGAAATCGTAATCAGCAATTCTTGTGGCAACATCACAGGCCAGATTTATAATGACCTCAACGGCGATTGTACCTACAACACAGGCGACCAACCTGTTTCAAATCTTGTTAAGGTGTATAAAAGCGGAACATCCGATGTTGTTGCCTATGGTCACTCAGACCCCAATGGCAATTATGCCTTCAATTTACCTACCGGAATCACCTACGATATCAAGCCCCAACTCTTTGGTTTATTCACGAATTCATGTCCGGCTACTGGCATTCTCACTACCGCTGCACCTGCCACCGGACAAGACTTTGCCCTAACGTGCCCAACAACCGGGTGGGACTTATTTGTTCACCCCTTTGCAGGAGGCTTTTTGCCAGGCAGAACCAATTCTTTTCTAATTCTTAGTGTAGGGAATGGTTCCTGCAATGCTCAGGATGCCGTTATAAAAGTTATTTCTGCCAGTCCACTGGTATCGCTCAATACGTCAACCACCACTCCTCCCGATTCCATCAACGGAGACACGCTTTTTTGGAGCGCCAACAACCTCAGCTACGACTCCTACGAACACCTGGATCTCAGGTTCATCACCGACACCTTAGCAAACATTGGAGATACAATCTGTTTTGAGGTGATCATTTGCCCGGTTTCAGGTGATGCCGATCCAAGCAACAACACCGTTACGATTTGTACTCCGGTAGCTGCCAGCTATGATCCCAACAACAAACTGGTGACTCCAACAGGAACAGGAACCGCCGGCTCGATTGCACCCAACCAGCAAATGACCTACACCATCAACTTTCAAAACACGGGCACCGCTCCGGCCTTGAATGTGGTCATAAGGGATACCATTGACACTAGTGTGCTGGATTTTTCCACATTTCAATTGATTGGTAGTAGCCATCCTTTAACCAAGGTACACGTGCTGAACAGAAATGAACTGAAGTTCGATTTCAATGGCATCAACCTGCCAGATAGCACCAACAACGAACCGGATAGCCACGGTTGGGTGCAATACAGCATGCAGCAACAACCCAACTTAGCGCCTGGAACGGTGATTCAAAATCGGGCGGGAATTTACTTTGACTGGAACCCGCCCATCATTACGGAATATGCCACCAATACCATTGGTGATCCCGTGGTAAGCACTCCGGAACTACAGCCAACCGATGTTCAACTGGCCACGGTGTTTCCAAACCCAACCATGCACCACCTCAACATTGTCCTTGGATCACAGGAAGTGCTCCAATATCAATTGATCGACCTTAGCGGAAAAGTCATCGCCCAAGGTCAATTCTCAGCAGTCAATTCCCAGCTTTCGGTTCAGCAATTCCCAGAAGGCATGTATTTACTCAACTTGTGGAATACCACAGGGCACCAGGTGGAAAAGGTGGGGATCTTGCGTTGAACCGTTGGGTTGAAATGAAATAGCGGAGGTCTGAGCAAGACTTCGCCAATGCCCGAAATTATCAAGAGCCCTTTCGCTTCAGGCGGAAGGGCTTTTGTTAAGGTTTTCATACCACCAGCTTTATCGCGATGATGCATGTCATATTGGACCCTTCTATTCCCGAAAGTGTGCCAAGTGATTTATCCATAAAATAGTGGCTGCGTTCTCCGTGCCTCTCTTGTACTTCCCGATCTTTCTGAAAGCAAGAATTGGCCAATGCCTGAGGCGGTTCGTTATTGGGTTAACGATGGCCTAAACGCTGATTTCTGCACCAGAAATAGCTACCTTCGACCATCCCATAGTAGTGTACTGTTTCTGGAAAAGATGAAAAATTTGAAATCGGGTTTGTTAGGATCAAACAGCTGACCAATGTTCAAAGCCTCTGTTGTGCCGTTACTTTCAAACATTTCTCCGAAAAACTTCGGGTTAGCTCTATCTGAGAGCAAGGAATACACCTCCTTCCGAACCTGATTTTTTGTACATTCAACCTACCTCCAGTTGCTGATTTCCTAAAATATGCCGAGCCTACAGCTCATAAAATACCTTAACTGCCATGCTAAAATCCGCTGATTTTGAACAAAGCCAGGCCAAAAAAGCCAGTCCTCATTTTCACCAGGTCTTAGAAACGGATAAGGTGTTGGATAACGTGATGAAATTTCTCTCAGCTGAAGATTTGGCCCAGCTAAGTAGGGTCAATAAAACCACGCAGCAAACGGTAGCTCCGGTGGTTCCGCAGGTATTGGCCCAGGAGATGTTTCAAGACCCTCCAGAACCGGAAGAGGAAAAACAAATGGAACTCCTGCCAAAGAAAGGCTTTGTTCAACCTGAGGTGGCACAACAAATGGATACTCAAACCAATCCACTAAAGGCCAGGCAAAAGATCGATTACCTGGCGGCCAAGAAACAGATCGCTACCCGTGCCCTCAACAAAGGAGATGCAAAAGATTTGGCCCTTGGCCGACCGTTGGTGGGTGAAGGAAACAGCAAATCGGTGTTGCAACAAGTGCAGAAAGGCAAAAGCCAGTTTATATCTGCTACTGACCACCCCAGCAATAAATTTAGCGGAGGGTCATCGGGTCATGTCGCCATCAAACGGCCGGAACATTATGTTCAAAAACATAAGATGCACAAAAAGTACCCCCAAACGGTTAAAGCTCCGGATGTATCAGAAATGGAATTTATGGAGCACAACAGAAAGTTTCTGAATCACGAAACGGTATTAGAGCAAATGGGTAAGGCACCCGAAAGCGATGTTAGAAATGTGGTGAATGCCCGTGAGGTAATGTTTCAGGAACCACTGCACCTAAAGCACGTGGTCGACATGAGTGGTGGCTTGCCGCAAGCTGAAATCAAAATGTCGAAACAGGCCCTCGAACGCCAGGAAGCTAAGAAGGCACGCGGCAAACAGGTTGACAAAGGTGCTGCAAAACAAATCAGCAAGCATTTTAAAGGCAAAGAGGTTGACTTAGAAACAATCTATGACGAAATGCCGGATAAGGTCATTCAGGCAGGTCGAAAGGCGCAAGTCGCATGGTTATCCGAAAACTATCCGTCCTAAGCGTAGGAGAATGAAAACCTGAGGCGCCAATGGGCGCTGAAAAATGGCCCTGCATCATTTTAACCGGACAAATGGTCGCCAAAGATGTTCTACCCAATTTCCGGGTAAGGTGATTGTATCTGCTACCCTATTTGTGAAATTTGTTTTGCGATTGCATCACCATCAGGTCATCTCAGGTAGCTAAAACCAAATGGACACTATGCCCAAATGCCTCATAAACGCCCTCCTTTACTCGAAACGATTCCGCGTTTTTTGGATTTTTTGGTTCGCCATTCTACTCGTCAGTTGTTTCAATGGATCTCTTTTGGGCACCTACTCGGGATACGGCTATGGCTGGAACTATTCCGTGAAATTGGCCCGCAATCAGCAGTTCGAACTCACCTGGCGGGCGGGCCTGGTTACCGGGTTAACGAAAGGAACCTAGCGTACCGGTGCGGATGACCATGTGTACCTCACCAGTGAAGTACAAGAGTCGGATTCTATGGGCATTGAATGGCAGCACCAAAATTTAAGGTACTGGTATTTCGACAACGAGAAGATTTTGGTGAAGGGGAAGTCGCTTATTTTCCATTGGGACAGTAGCGACACCGTTTATCGGTACCAGTTGAATAAACATTGGCCCGCGAAAAGGAGCAAATAGTC
>CALCCE010000145.1 GCA_937899835.1 uncultured Flavobacteriales bacterium
GGGTCCTTGCGGGTCGTAGGTTGTTACTTGGCCCCGCTTCCTTGAAAGTTCGAATTTGGGAATGAATGTCCAATCGGCTTGTGGTTCTAATCGTTGGGAACCCGGTTTAATCTGATATAGCTTTAACGGCATCATAGTCTGATTTTGGTCTCAATGTTAGCACATGAGCAGGTAACAACCAACTACGTAGAAATAGGCTTCAGGGCATTTGATCGAACTGATAGCTTGGATGCACCACACCCAAGATAAAACGCCAAAGGTGTCAATCCTGCGTTCATGCCGCAATAGTGATTTGTAGCCTTTCTAAGTTACCTTGGTGCCTTTAGAACTATGGGTTGCGATAAATTGAACAGGTTCAATCGTTGTACTCAAAGGGATAAAACAAAAAGGAGTTGCAATTTCTACAACTCCTTTTTGTTTTAATTAACCTTTCTTCCTCATCAAACTCATCCAAGCAACACCAATCAAAATGCCTAAAGTCAACCAGAAGGAGTAAGAAATAAACTCGTTCATAGGAGGGCCATTGGTAAATCTGTAAACTACCGTAACTCCAAGTACCAAGGCAAAAAGAGCTGAAGCATACCATATTTCACTTGAGTACTTCAATTTGGTTCGGTCAAGCTTTTTGAGGAAACGGTAATCTATTATTATCAGCATTAGATTTCCACATAGAATCCACTCCCAATTGCTTGCGATTACTTCAGGGAGCTGTTCCTCAAAGAAAAGGATGATCAGTACTGTAATTATTGAGATAAATACGATTATTCTGCTTACCATTCCATTGATCTCAATAAAAGGCTATATGGACTCGATTAGCAATTAACTGGAAAAAAATAATTGAGGTTGAAAATCATCTTCATCGTGAGTAAAGATAAATTCATTGCGGTACTCAACACTGAAAAGAATGTCTGCAAATAGATTCCGATGAACCTCAATATTCTGGTCTTTAAAGTAATATGTCAACTCAAAAATAGAACCACCCTTCACTATTAATGCGTTCATGCAGTAAATGACATCTTCAGTTTGTTTCAGAGAATATTTAGACAGCAAAAACTCTTGATCTGAGAGCCTAAAGTTTTTTTGAGATTCCTGGAGTATAATATATCTCTCATTAAACCCCTTTAACATCTGCTCACGATAGCTCTTAATTGGATTAAGTACCCCGTCAGTCGATTTTTGAAATAAAGTAATTTGAGAATTCGAATTCAGAGTATTTGCCTTCATATTAAATAGAGACGAGGATTTAGCCGTGGCTTCCCAACCCTTTGGCATATTGATTCTGGCAATAGAATCACCAACAACCTCCCATTCAATGCTATTCCAAGTACTGTCATGGAAAAGATATTCCCAAACTCCTACCTTAAACCCAGAAGAGTATTTACCTTTTTGAATGACCTTTCCTTGCAGATTTGCAACTTCGAGATAACCAGAAAAAGGGGCCGTGTTAATAGTCTTATTTGGGTTACATCCGTACATACCAATAATGTTAACAATCAATAATAACCAGATAATGTTTCTTTTCATAGCTATAGTTCTACAGTAACCGATGCGCCAGTTGTAAAGCTCGCATCCCATCCAAAAGCAGATTGACTAGCACCCACTTGGGCGCCTACCTCAACTTGAGTTGGAACTTCATAACCGGTAGTGAGTTTAACAAAACCGTTGCAAAGAGTACTTCCTGCTCTTGCTTGGACGGACTCCCTGGTGACTTCACCATTTTTACTTGAAGTGGAGGCAGTAAAGCCTACTGGACCCAAATTTGCTTGAACCTTTGCCGTTTCAGTAACGTTTAAGTCATTGTCTGTGGAAACTGAATACGATGCTGCAACTGGGCCCAGTTGAACTTTTGAAGTGATTATTTCAGTTACTCCAAAATTGAAATCGAATTTAAAGTAATCATTCAAATCAGTACTTTGAGTCCTCAAACCATCCGCAAGATTTGATTCAGCAACGAGAGAGACATCAACAATTATTAATGATTCACCGGTAGCCTTTCCTGTTAATTGTTTTTTCCTCTTTTTTGTCGCTTTACCCTTTGCCCAATACTTAAACGTGAACATTTTGCCAAAGGCAACGCCCATCCTCCTAAATGCTTCCGCAATATACTGTTTTGGATCAGGGTATTTTCCATCAGGATCAGTAAAGTTGAGGGGGTTATCATATACGTAGTTATAAGGACTCCAATTCCAAAACTCCTCCGCCAAAGGATCAACCGAATGCCATCTTCCCAACTGGGGATCATAGCTCCGCGCCCCATAATCGTAGCAATGTAGCGCAAAGCTTTCGTTTAGCTCCTTACCGTTGTAGGTAAAACCGTGCTGCACACCCAAGGCAGGCGGAGGAGCATCGTAACGCATTTCTAAACCAAAGGGATAGTAATGCCGTTCTTGCAATATTTCAGTAGCCGCATTTAAGCTACCATCCCCATCTAAATCCGCAAAAGCCAACCGTAAATTGCCCAATTGGTCCTTGTAGTGGTATTCGTATTGAAATTGCCGGCTGCCGGACGAGAGCGGTGTTACCCGGCCTTCGTCAGTGGAGAAGAATTCCAGCGTACTGCCCTGGTACACAAATCCGTTGGTGTAGGTTTTCACCACATCAGGACTGCCCGGTTCTTTTACCGTACTGCGCACCTTGGTTCCGTTGGCATCGTAAGTGTTATGAATCTCCTTGCCGCTTCCAAAATCGACCTTGGTAGGCAGATTAAAGTAGTTGTAGTCAACGGTGATTCCCTTGTTCTGATCCTGGATCATGTTGCCGTTGGCATCGAAGTTGTACTCAATAAGAGCCTGCATTCCGTTGTCCCGAAAATCGTTTTCGCCCAATTGGCTAGCCAGGTCGTTTA
Organism: uncultured Flavobacteriales bacterium; assembly: GCA_937899835.1. Taxonomy (GTDB): domain Bacteria; phylum Bacteroidota; class Bacteroidia; order Flavobacteriales_G; family Salibacteraceae; genus CALCCE01. Next base: position 2,846 of record CALCCE010000145.1, read on the forward strand.
CCGCTTGCAGTTGGTTGCCTGCGTAGCTGTATTGCAAATCGTCTATCGTGCCGTAGTTGCCACTTTGCAGATAGCCCTGGCGCTTCAGGCTCAAGATGTTGCCGTTGGCATCGTAGTTGATGTTCGACACCGAATAACGGTTGATGTGGAAGTTCCAGCCTTGGGTCGTATTCTCCGCGTAATGCGCTCCGGTCAACCGGTTAAAATCATCGTAGTTGTAACCATAGCCCTTGCGTTGACCATCGCTGGCCGACTTCCAGGTAGCGGTTGTAATGTTGCCGTTGTACTGAGCCGCTGCGGTAAGGCCATTGACCGGTTGATCGTAGGCAAGCCGCATTCCAAACACATCGTTGTTGTCGTTGTTCTGCCAGGAAGAGGTCAGCTTGCCACCAACATAATCATCGACCACACCCGCAACCATCGTTTGAGCCGAAGCATTTTCAATGCCTCGCCCACTTAAAGCATCGGTGGTTTGGTTACCCACCTCGGTGAGCAATGCCGATACAGACATACTACTGGTTAAATCCTGATTGCTGAAGGCCAATACCATTGGGTCTTGCAACCACAACAATTGATCGTACACCTCCGGGTCGGTTTCGGTGCGCCCGGCCAAGACCAAATTGACCGTAGTGCTGAACAACTGTTCCGCTTCTCCACCCGGTTCGTAAGGCTGACCAGCGGGCAGGTGCAGTTTCAAATCGGTGATCTGTAATTCCAGGCGTTCGTTGCCACCTTCATCTACCACCTCGATGGCTTGTAGGGTGAGTTCCTGGACAAGCTGGCCCTGGTAGCCACCATTGCCGTATTGGTCCAAAAAGCCGTTGGTAAAAGCATCGTTGGCCAAATCATCGGAATTGATGTTGGTGAGCCACCCACGGATGTTGTAGCCCATATCAATGCTTTGCAGGTATTGTCCACCTGCACTTTGATCGTAGTGTAGGTTCTTCTCCACCATTTGGCCCAGCTCGTTGTACACGTAGTGCGCCAAGGTGATCTCCGGGTCGGAGTTGATGCGCTGGGTAATGTAGGTCAACCGGTCGCCTTGATCGAAGGTATAGCGGTTGTGAACGGTGATGAAATTGCCCGCTCCGTCATCGTGGGTCAACCTACGGTGAGTCACCTTACCACTGAAGTCCACCCGAAAATCCTCCAGGTCGTTGCCGCCCAACACGTTTTCCGATT
>CALCCE010000146.1 GCA_937899835.1 uncultured Flavobacteriales bacterium
GGTTTGGCCTTTCGGGAACGCCACAACCTGTCCATCAACGGCACCATCCTGATCATTGGAGAAATCCAACAGGTATGGTTTCCCGAAACCTGCCATGCGGCCGATGGTTATTTGGATATACAGGCTGCAGGTACCGTGACGGTAGCCGGCCTGGATGCCTACCACAGCACCAATAAACTGGCGCGCTTTAGCTATGCCAAACCCGACAAAGAACTGACTGAAATACCTGGGTTTATCCACCCATAATATCGACCAACCCTTGAGCCACAGCCATCAAGTGGGCCTTTTTTGGTTCCGCAGCGACCTCCGATTAGAAGACAATGAAGCACTTACGGCAGCGATTGCCCAATGTGAGAAAGTAGTACCTGTGTTTTGTTTTTCTCCGCGTTTGTGGGAAAAACACCCCTTGGGTTTTTCGCGCACGGGTGCCCACCGCATTCAATTCTTAAAAGAAAGTCTTGACGATTTGCAAACTGCCCTTCAGGAGTTGGGCAACGACTTGTGGATAGTAGTTGGGGAGCCAGCAGAGAAATTGCCTGAAATCGCCGAAAAGGTGGGTGCTACCGTTGTGTTTGGACACCGCGAAGCGGCTACGGAAGAAATTCGCGAAGAAGAAGCCGTGGCCAATAAAATCGATTTGGAATTGTATTGGGGCAGCACGCTCTACCACCTCGAAGACCTGCCCATGCCCGTGGCTTCTCTGCCTGCCGTATTTGGAGGCTTTCGCCGAAAGGTGGAGAAAAAGAGTTCGATTCGGGAGGTGTTTGCCCGGCCTACGGCAATTCCTGGGGTGGATCAACCGGCCAATCAAGAAGCATATCTCCACCTCTTTCCCGAATTTGTAGCCAAAGACAAACGCACGGCGTTCCCCTTCAAAGGTGGGAGCAATGCCGCCCTGGCGCGCTTGAAGGAATATTTGTGGGAAGGTGACCACCTCGGCCGCTACAAACTCACCCGCAACGGTTTGGTGGGCACCAACTATTCCAGCAAATTTTCGCCTTGGCTGGCCAACGGCAGCCTCTCACCACGCACCATTTACCAAGAGGTAAAACGCTACGAAGAAGCCCGCGTGAAAAACGATTCTACCTATTGGTTGGTGTTCGAGTTGATTTGGCGCGATTTCTTTCATTTCGTTTCCCTGCAACACGGTAGAAACCTGTTTCTCTACCAAGGGCTCCAGCGGGTTGATCCACGACTCGGAAAACAACAAGCCACTTTTTGGAAATGGGCAGAAGGCCGCACCAAAGACGGATTTGTGAACGCCAATCAATTGGAATTGTCGTCAACCGGTTGGATGAGCAACCGTGGACGGCAAAATGCGGCCAGCTATTTGGTGCACGACATGGGCATCGATTGGCGCTGGGGAGCCGCCTGGTTCGAATCACAATTGCTGGACTACGACCCCTGCAGCAACTACGGCAACTGGCAATACGTGACCGGCATTGGCAACGACACCCGCACCAAAAAGTTCGATACGCAGTGGCAAGCTGAACGCTACGATCCTAAAGGACGTTTTCAGCAGCTTTGGACCGGAATGTTTTAAACATGCGCGGCTCTAAGCCTGTCGCATTATTTTTTCAATCTTACGTCCCTTGGCCAATTCGTCAACCACCTTGTCCAAATACCTGGTTTTCCGAGTCAACTCGTTGTCGATTTCTTCGATGCGATAGCCACAAATCACGCCCTTAATCAAAGGAGCGTTAGGATTCAATTCGGCCCGTTGAAAGAAGGTATCAAACGTTACCTTTTCGTCAATGAGGCCTTGTATACGGTCATCATCAAAGCCGGTTAGCCAATGAATGACGGTATGAAGCTCTTCTTTGGTACGCCCTTTTTTCTCCACTTTGGTAACATAATGTGGATAGACAGAGGCAAAGGTCATCTTCGCAATGCGCGCATTGTGTTCAGGAGTCGTTTTCATGTAGTTCGATTCAAAATTGCGGTTTGCAAGGAGTGCTGTTTCGGCTTCGCTCCTTTCTTAACTGCTTAAAATTAAGCAATTTGATTAATGCCTGGTTTTTGGGCGAACGTTCACCAGGTTATTCCAATCACTGCCTTAAGAAAATTGGAGAAAAGAGCAGCATTGGAAAACTATAAGCGCTCTAAAACCCGTAACTTCAATCACAACCCGTTCAGGCCTGCTATTATGCTCCGTTTTCACTTTCCCCTTTTAGTTGCTAACCCACGCTTGGTAGTCTTGTACTTGTTGTTCCTTTGCCTATTGACCTCCATTTTTATTGGCTGTTCTACTTCCGCAAATGGGCCACAAACCAGCGATACTCAACCGCCTGCTTCGCCAGCGTTGGTGTTTGCCAGTACTTTGTTTGTTGGAGACCAAAAGGTCACGCTTCACGGATATTCCGATCAATCCTTGTTGTTGTCGGGCAGGGTCAAAGCACAACACATCAAATTGTCCGGCACCTTTCAACGTGTAGCCGATACCTTGTTGATTCAATGGGCCGATTCTATTCCCATTCGGCTACGAGACCGCTACTACATCAATGCGAAAGCCGGTTTATTAGGGTATTGGGGAACCAAGGGAAGTATTCCCATTGATTCTGGTCGGTGGGCAAAAACCGATTGGCCACGTTTGGCCAAGATGCAACAATCCGAATTGGAGTTGCTTTTTGCTGGTCACATCGAGACCATGCGCGGAACGGTTTACGTCAAAGGGTATTCCGATCAATCGGTGTTGGTGGTCGAACGCTGGATGGACAGTTACCACGAATACTTGGGCACTTTTCGTCGAGACAGTCATCGGGTCGTATTTCAGTTTAAAAGACCTCGTCCGGCCATTATTGCAAAGGTGTATCTCATCGATAAGCATTATGGATTTCAGAGAGAAGATAGTAGAGGCCCGAACATGCTCATCGATTCCGGCCAATGGGCAGGCATGGATTGGCCGCAAAGCATTAGCATGGAAGAGGCGCAGCAAATAGAGTTTATGAATGCCCTTTCCGGAGAATGGGTTAGTACGACCGATGCGTTGTCCAGCCTCAAAGTACGCTACGGCCGTTGGCAATTTTGCTATCAAGGAAAGGTGTTGGACCCCGGTCCGGGTTATCGCATCTATTGGGAGGCACCTTCCACAGAGACACTTGCAGCACACACGGAAGGTCATCTTTCGCTCGTAGACGGCAACGATACCCTCCGGTATGATATTCTGGTATTGAACGATTCCATTGTAACCCTGATGTACTTGCCTCGGGGCAATATCGAAGCCTACCGCAAAAAAGAGTAGTGAAACGTGCTATTGGAACCAGTGCAAGAGATTGCCTTCGGCTTGCCGCAAATAAACGGGCAGTAGCGACCGATTTATTCCGCTAAGGCGGCAAAAGGATCTTCCTTCAAATCAAGGTCCTGGTAAGTATCCCCGCTGCGCAGATTGAGAATTTTGATAGGCAGCATGCCCGCGAATTGATGCCGGGTAGCAACCCGTGCACCCGAAGACAAGTTTTCCCAACTTTCCCAGGTAGCTTTCAGGCCACCAATGGGTATGATCGATACCCACATGCGGTAGGAGAGGGGCTGCCCTTCTGCATCCAATTGCCACAAATAGGAATCGCCAGGAGTAGAACCACCTTTGGTGTAGGTGATGAGCAAGTCATTGCCGCCGGCCTTATTGGGCACCAGAGCACGTTGGCTGCCCACATCAAACAATTTGAAAGGAGCAATGAACCAAAAAGAGTCGTTGTTGAAATTGCGGAGGGCTTTTTCAATGAGCGGTTGTGCCACTTCGGTTGAAAGGCGTTCGCCTTTTCGAAAGGCCACCGATTGCTCCGGGTTTTGAAGTTGGAGCAGCACCCGATTTTTCTTCCAAGACACTTCTACGCGGTTTTTGCTCCGGTGCCATACGTATTGCTGGCGCTGGTCGAAATCCCAAGCCACCCAGGCGGTTTGTTGCCAACCGTTGTGGTTCAAGCGATCGAGCACTTTTTGTGCCAATGCATCTGCTTCAGGACCCGGAGTTCCGGTGGGCAGTTTTTCGTTCACCGCCAGGTAGCCAATCGTACAACCGGCAAAAAGCAGCACCACCAAAATGACCAGCCATTTCAACAGCTTTTTCATCAGCATCTATCGTTTAACGGCAAACCAGGGCTTGAGGTCGATCTGCTCTTTACTCACCACCGTGTAGGGAAAATAGAAGATCGGCACATCGGCGTTGGAGCGGTCGCGAATATCGATGGCAAAGGCATCGGTAGGCGGCTGATCGGCTTCCAATTGCAAACTCACCTCATAGGTGAGGGCGTATAGTTGCATGTTGCCTGCTGTAACTTCGGATTCTCCCCGCGCTTCCAGCGTATCGGTGAGTTCGCCGTTGGAAGGCACTTTTTTCAAATTGATCTCTACCTCCATGGGGTGTACCCGACCTTCGGGGCCAATGAATGCTCCGAAAGGATAGATTTCGCCATTGGCTTCCAACAGCTCTTCCGAGAACTCCCGGCAATGATCGAGTAGTTCCTGATGATGTGCTTCCATGTATTGTATTTGTCCGTACAAAAAGTTACCAGGCAAAGGTAGTAGTGTGTTTGTAAAACGCATACACAACTCACCATCTTCACCGAATTTGAAGTATTGATTGCGGTTTTTACGGTTTGTGCGCCCCATTCTATTGCTAAGATGCTTAACTTTGAGGGCTTTAGATCAATCTAATCGACCTCTATGTCCCGTACTACCGCCTCAGCCAAGACCATAGCACTTGTAGGATTCGTTTTTATTGCGCTCATTGTTTTGGCCCGGGTCATGCCCCATCTTCCCAACTTTACACCGGTAGCTGCCGCTGGCTTATTTCTCGCTTTTGCCTTTGGACGTAAAGTAGGCATTGCAGTCGTTGGATTGGGCATGGTGGTCACCGACTTGTTTTTTGCTGGTGGGTATCAAATGGGATTGATGATCTCAGTATACATTGGTTTGATGTTGCCCGTAGTATTCGGACCGTTTCTTCATCGTTTATATCACTCCAATGCTGATATCGCAACGTGGAAACGCGGAATTATGCGTACACTGCAAATTGGTGGATTGGCCACCGCAGGAGCCGTCATCTTCTTTTTGGTGAGCAATTTTGGCGTATGGTTCTTTTCATCGATTTACCCTGCAACCGTTGAAGGATTGGTTTCTTGCTACGTAATGGCACTGCCTTTCTTCAAAAATTCCCTCATGGGCGATTTGTTCTACAGCGGAGCATTTTTTGGCATCTATTACCTGTTGCAGTTTGTGAGTGATGATTCTTCCGATCGTCGGTGGGAAGACCGCTTGCGCAAGATTCCGGTTCGCAAAGACAAGTAATGCGTCTCCTCGCTTTTACTTTTTCTCTTTTTCTGCTGGTTGGATGCACCGGGCAACCAACTTCCAATTCCAATTCAAGCTCCGATACTGCCGATTCTGATCCCTACTTTGGCAAAGCCCGCGTGGTAGTAGATTTTAGCAACGACACCGATCCGCAAGTTTTTTGTGTTGAGTTTCCGGGAGATGATGTTTCCGGCATTTTGCTGCTTCAGGAAACGGGTTTGAAACTGGTGGAAGCTCCGGGAGGTTTGGTGTGCCGTATCGAGCAAACAGGTTGTGAACAAACAGTTTGTTTGGGATGTGCCTGTCCCACTTTTGGTGATCCTGATTGTCGTTTTTGGTCTTATTGGCATTGGGAGGATAACCAGTGGCGTTTTTCGCAACAGGGGGCAGGTGACTATTTAGTTTCTCCCGGAGCGATAGAGGCCTGGAAATGGGGCAACGATCAAATGCCACCCACCTGGAAGCCCGATGGTTCGGAATGCCGCTAATGACAAAGGAATCCCTCCGTTTCGTTTTTCTTTCTTGTCCTTAAAACTGTCTTGAGGATTACAACGTGGCGTTTTTGGCACAATCTTTTCTGTTTATTGGCCGTTCTTCTTTGTAAGAAAGACCAGTGTTGAACGAAAAAATAATTGCTATGAACCCGAACACAAATTCCTTCTGGGTCGTTGTACCCGGATTCCCAATCGCGCATCCATCCACTTCGGTAACTGAATCATCCACTTCGGACAAAACCACTTCCCGGTAAAGCCCAAATGCTGGTGTTTTGCACAAAACATCAGCCATGTCATTCAAATCCCTCACCTTTCTTTTATTCCTGCTGTTGCCCTTTTGGGCGATGGCCCAGGAACGCACGCAAACCATTCGTGGAACCATTGTAGACAAGGACACACGCGCTCCTTTGATTGGGGCCAATGTGGTGGTCATGAATTCCGATCCTTTCCTTGGTGCCACCACCGATATCGATGGGAAGTTTCGCTTGGAAAAGGTACCGGTTGGTCGCCAAAACCTGCAGGTGACCTATATCGGCTATTTGGAACGCATCCTTAGCAATGTAGAGGTAAACTCAGGCAAAGAGGTAGTGCTCAACTTGGAGTTGGAAGAATCGGTGGCCACCTTGGGAGAGGTGGAAATCAAAGCCAACGAACGCAAGCAGGAGAGCATCAACGAAATGGCCACCACCAGCGTGAAACAATTCACCTTGGAAGAAAGTGGACGGTATGCCGGTTCTCGGAACGAGGTGTCGCGCATGGCGGCCAACTTTGCCGGAGTGTCCAATGCCAACGATGCGCGCAACGATATTGTGATTCGAGGCAACTCGCCCAACGGTTTGCTCTGGCGCCTGGAAGGGCTCGACATTCCCAACCCCAACCACTTCAGTAGCGTAGGCAGCAATGGCGGGGCCATTTCCATGCTCAACTACAATGTGATCGCCAACTCCGATTTCATGACCAGTGCTTTTCCTTCAGAGTATGGCAATGCCACTTCTGGAGTGTTCGACCTGCGGCTGCGCAACGGCAACAACGAAAAGCGGGAATACATGATTCAGGCCGGTGCCCTGGGCACCGAAGCCATGGTGGAGGGCCCAATGGGCAAAAATGGAACCGGCTCTTATTTGTTGAACTATCGCTTTTCAACGACTACCATGCTCACCGCCATGGGCATTGATTTTGGTTTTAGTGGGCAGGCCGATTACCAGGACGTTTCGTTCAAGTTTAATTTACCCACTGAAAAGTTGGGAACCTTTGGTTTATTTGGTTTGGGAGGCATCAATGTGTACGCGGTAGATGCAGAAGACAAAGACCCCGATAGTTTTGAAGAAAACTTGGCCGGAAATTCGAACGATGAGTTTGCCAACCAAATTGGCATCGTTGGCTTCACCCACCTTATTCCCTTGAGCAAAAAGTCATATTTGAAAACCATTGTCGGCTATTCTACCCACCGCACCCAGGGCGAGATTGACTCTGTAAGCACCGAAGATTTTTCGCTGGTGCCGTTCTTAGATAGCGAAGATTCCAAAAACCGTACAACCGTCCATTCCTTTTTGAAAACCAAGTTCAATGCACGCAACAAGCTAAAATCTGGCATTATTGCCGAGCGGATTGGGTTTTCGCTGGAGGAATCCTCCTACGTTCCAGCTTTGGGCCGGCAGGCAGTATTTCGGGAAGGGGCCGATGTGACCTATTTGTTGCAAGCTTATTCACAGTGGCAACACAAATTGTCGGATCAATTCACTATTTCCAGTGGATTGCACTACCAGCAATTGCTGTTGAACAATTCTCAGGCCCTGGAGCCACGGATTGGGGCATCGTGGCAATTCGCTCCCCGACAGTCGCTCAACTTTGGTTACGGCCTGCACAGCCAAATGCAAACCCTGCCCGTATATTACCTGGCTACGCGCACCGATAATGGGGTGTTGACCACCAACAAGGATTTGGGGTTCACCCGCAGCCACCATTTGGTATTGGGGTACAACCGTAACTTGAACGAATCTACTAACCTGAAAGTAGAAGGTTACTACCAATATATTTTTGATGCTCCGGTGGAAGGTAATGGCCGTGCTTCCAGCTTTTCGTTGCTCAACGAAGGTGCCACCTTTATTACGCAGTTTGAAGACAGTTTGGTAAACGCCGGAAACGGACGCAACCTGGGCTTGGAAATTACTTTGGAACGCTATTTCAGTCGCGGATTCTATTATTTGTGGACGACTTCGCTGTTTGACTCACGTTACCGTGCCAGCGATGATGTATGGCGCAATACGGCCTTCAACGGCAATTATGTGAGTAATGTACTCGTAGGTAAGGAGTTTAAGCTGGGAGATTATAGCAAACTGATGGTGGACCTGAAGGTGAGCATGGCCGGCGGCCGGCGAACCACTCCCATTGATTTAGAAGCTTCGGCAGCAGCCGGCGAAGCGGTAGAAATTGATGCAGATGCCTTTTCGGAGCAGCAAGACGATTACTTTCGTACCGATGCCAAAGTGACCTATCGGGTAAACCGCAGCAAGGTGTCGCACGAGTTTTTCATCAACGTAGACAATGTATTCAATACGCAAAATGTGTTTGCGCAAACCTATAGTCCACGTACCAATCAAATTGAGAACATCTACCAGTTGGGCATGTTCCCCACTTTTCAGTATAAGATTCTCTTTTAGTCGTTTTTTCAACCAATTGACCTACAGTTCGTAAGTTTGATCTGCCGCCGGAATGTAATTTTCGGCGGCCTTTTCGCATGAAAAACTCCTCCTTTCTTCGCATCGACCTACTGTTTCACCTGATCGCTATTCCGGCGTTTTTGGTGCTTTCGGTGCTTTTTCTGAAGGGTGGTCAGCAGGCCGAAAACTCCAATTTCAATCCGATATGGCACCTTGTAGAGTCGCTGATCTGGATTGTGTTTATCTGGCAATGCAATCGACTTTGTATCAATCTTATCCGCCAAAAGCTGATGGGTGCCGCCTTTCTCTGGCGCATCTTGCTACAGTTGATGGTTTCTATTGGTATCGGTTTTATTACCGTTTTCAATTCAGCTGCTTTCCACAGTTTCTTAGTGGAACCTGAAAAAGGGTTGTGGGAGTGCCTCATTTGGAGTCAAAGGGTGACCTTGCCCATTTTGGTCTATTCTATTTTTGAGATGGCTACCTACGAAAGCTTCCTGCTTTTCAAGGGTTTGTCTGAATCTCAATTAGAAACTGAAAAATACCGTAAGGAAAGCGTTGAAGCTCGTTTTCAAAACTTGAAAAACCAGCTGAACCCCCATTTTCTTTTTAACAGTTTCAACACTCTGGCCACGATTATTGAAGAAAACCCTAAGGTAGCAGTCGATTTTGTGCAGGAATTGTCGTCCACTTACCGCTACGTATTGTCGAGCCAGAAACGCGATTGGGTACAACTGTCGGAAGAACTGGAAATGATTCGATCGTTTTTGTTTTTGCTGAAAAAACGGCATGAAAAAGGCTTGGAGGTAAGCATTGAAGTAGCTCCCGAAATGACCAAACGTTGGTTGCCGCCCCTTTCGGTACAAATGCTGGTTGAAAATGCCTTGAAGCACAACGAGGCTTCCGATGACCGTCCCTTGCACATTCAACTCAAGGCCAAAGGAGATGTATTGATTGTGGAAAACAACCGCAATCCGCGCAAGGTGGTGAACGGGGAAGGAATCGGCCTCAGCAATATCCGCAGCCGGTATCGTTTTCTTTCCGATCGGGAGGTAGTACTGCACGATGAAGCAAAGCGTTTTGCTGTGGAGTTGCCCCTCATGGAAATGGTAGAATCATGAATGTGCTCATCATAGAAGATGAAGGCCCGGCGGCTCGGCGGCTCATCAAGCTGCTGAGTGAAGTAGCACCAGAAGCCAAGGTAGTAGGGCAAATTGCCAGTGTTAGGGCAGGGGAGAAATGGTTCGAGGAAAATCCGGAACCCGATCTCATTCTTTCAGACATTCAGCTTTCGGACGACTTGAGTTTTGCGTTGTTTCGAAAAGTCCAGTTGAATACTCCGCTTATTTTCACCACTGCTTATGATGAGTATGCCATTCGGGCTTTTGAGCACAACAGCATCGATTACCTCTTAAAACCAGTGGCCGCCGAAAAATTGCGGGATAGCCTCCAGAAATTCAAAGACCGGGTTGTGGCCTCAGCAACTCCTGCACCCGATTTTGATGCCCTGTTGCGGAGCTTAAAAGGGAAGACTTACCGCCAACGTTTTTTGGTGAGTTCCGGGTATCACCTGCTTCCGTTAGCTTGTGAGGAAGTGGCCTACTGCTTCGCCGATTCCGGGCGTACTTACCTGATCAGTCGTCAAGGCAAGAATTATCAGATATCTGATAGTCTGGATCAGTTGGAAGACGAATTAGACCCGCGACTCTTCTTCAGGGCTAACCGGCAATTTTTGCTTTCGGCTGAAGCCGTGCAAAAAGTAGAACCGTGGTCCCATCAAAAATTGAAGGTGATCGTATCGCCAAATAGCGATAAAGACTTAATTGTCAGCAAACTCCGTGCTACCGCTTTCAAAGCGTGGTTGGGCCACTAAAAGCTTAGTGATACAATTGTTGGGCTTTGGGACGGCTTTTCCAGGCACCCCATAAAATGAGTCCAAAAGGCAACCACCACACCAAATCGTTGAACACGATGATGAGCCCCCAATTTAAAGGAAAAGCTCCTTCGGCCAGGTACCAGGCAAAACCTATTGGACCGAAGACTTTGCCTAAGAATCCGACTAGGGTAATGGGCCAATGGCGGTAGGGTTGGGTAGCCGCGGCCAGATAACCAATGCCATACACACCGACAATCATGCCCACGCATTGCCAGATCATGGGATAGGCGGGCGTTTCCATTTCGGCCAGTTCGAAGAAAAAGTTGGGGAAAAAAATTACAGTAGCTCCCCAAGAAAGGTTATATACTCCAGCAATTCGCAACACAGTAGACATCCAGGGTGGTGAAAAGTCCATCATTTCAATTCAATATATAGGTATACACACAACAACAAAGCCCGCAAACTCCACAGCACGGTTCGAAACCAGTTGCTTCGGGTAAGGTGTTTCCAGGCCTCCATCTCAAATCCTTGCATCAATCGATTGTGTAGCGGCACTTGCACCCGAAAGGTAGACACCCATAGGGCAGCCAGTAAGATGGCGTTGCCCCACCATAGCAGGTCAAAATCACCTACAGGGAAAACCACCAACAAAGCTGCGGTTCCGGCTTCCAACAACATGATTGGAGCCAGTACATAGCCCGTTAGGGTAACGTGTTTTCCTTCGTAACTCTGAAAGTTAGCCTCGCCCACCGAACCCATCAAGGGATAGTGTACCACCTGCACAAACCAGAGGACTCCGGTCATCATCAGTGTCACCAAAAGGTGGACAAGTAACAAGGCCAATAACATCGGTTATGGTATCCAACAACTGAAGCGGGTAATGGTTTCGAATGCAGCGATAGAATAGCAGAGCGAGAGCGAGAGACGAGAACGGAGAATAAGAGCGCGAGAGCGAGAGGCGAGAGACGAGGAGGAGAAGACCAATCAATAATAATTTCTTTTAGCAGCGCAGCCCCTCTATTCTCACGCTCTCATTCTCAGTCTCCGCTCTGTCTCAATCCCTCAATCCTCGCTCTCTCGCTAAAATTTTTTGAAAAAAAATTTTCCCCCAGTAGGGGTAAGTCCGTTTTCAGTTGTCATCCTGGTAAAAGCAAGAAATCGACACATGAAAATCAGTTCACTTTTATTGTTGCCATTGTTGTTAATGGCCGGGCTGCAAGGGGCAGCACAAACTTCAGATTCTTCCACCATGGGTATCCGATCCATTCCCATTCAGGTTTCGTTAGTACCGCCTTTGAGCAGCAATGGATTAGAATCCGGGCATTTTATCAACTCGTTTTCCTTCAACTTACTGGCGGGAGTCTCCGGTGGAATAGATGGTGTGGAGATAGGTGGGTTTTCGAACCTGGTGAAAGGTGATGTACGCGGAGTGCAAATTGCTGGCTTTTCCAACTCAGTAGGAGGAATGACGGACGGAGTGCAGATTGGCGGCTTTGCCAACTACAACCAACGGGCCTTTTTAGGCGCCCAGATCGGCGGTTTTGCCAATGTGGTCAACGATGACTTTCGAGGCGTACAATTGGGCGGCTTTGCCAACCGGGTGAAAGGAAACATGGAAGGAGCGCAGGTGGCGGGATTCACCAATGTGAACCACGGGAAGGTAACCGGCATACAGATCAGTGGCTTTGCCAACAAAAGCCAAAACGTTACCGGCATTCAAATCGGCGGCTTTACCAACCTCAATGAAAATCGGGTGGAAGGCCTACAAATCGCAGGGTTCTACAACCGTACCCGAACCCTGAAAGGGCTACAAATTGGGGTGGTGAATGTGGTGGATTCCTTGGAGGCGGGCGCTTCTATCGGCTTGATCAACATTGTGAAAAATGGGTACAAGGCATTGGAAATTGAAAGTAGTCCCACGCTGGTGGGCTCGGTGAACTTCAAGTCTGGCTCCGAATATTTGTACAACATCTACAGCCTCTCCTTAACGCCAATCGGAGACGATGTGGCCTGGGGATATGGCCTTGGTTTGGGGAGCAGGTTGCCAATTACCGATCGGTGGACCTTCAATTTCGAGGCCATGGCCCACCAAATTCATGAAGCTAATTTCCGGTACGACCGGCTCAACATGCTGAACCGACTCAAGGTGAATGCCTCTTATGCTTTCGGCAACGGCATGGAAATCTACGCCGGACCCGTGGCGAATGTGCAGGTTTCCAGCCGGTTCAACCGCGGCCGTACCGAAGCCATTCAATCGGAGTTGGCTGCTTATGATGGCATCAGCTGGAACGGCCGAAATACCCGTACCCACTTATATTTTGGGGCTACGGCCGGCTTGCGCATCCCTATTCTAAGTGGGAATTAAACATCGACACTCCATTATTCTTTTCTGAACCTGAGCTATGAAAACCAGATTGTTTTTTCTTTTCGCCCTGGTAGGGTGTTTTTTAACCTCGCCATTGCATGCCCAAAACCTGACCCAAACCGTACGTGGAACGGTGAGCGATCAGGATGCTGGCATTCCACTTCCCGGAGCCAATATCATTTTGCTGGGATCGGATCCCATTATCGGGGCTTCTACCGACATTAATGGAAATTTTCGGCTGGATAACGTGCCCGTTGGACGCATTGCCTTACAGGTTACTTACACCGGCTATGAAGAGCGGGTATTGGCAGGATTGCTCGTAACCGCCGGCAAGGAGCTGGTATTGCAAATCGAGATCGTGGAATCGGTGGCCAGCCTGGAAGAAGTGGAAATCACTGCCCGGAAGAATAAGGCCGAGGTGATCAACGAAATGGCCCTTTCCAGCGCACGCACCTTTTCGGTGGAAGAGACCAAGCGCTTTTCGGGGACTTTCAACGATCCCGCTCGAATGGTATCGGCTTTTGCAGGCGTGCAAAACGACCCGGGAGGCAACAACGACATTGTGGTGCGCGGCAATTCGCCCCGGGGCATATTGTGGCGCCTGGAGGGCATCGAGATTCCCAACCCCAATCACTTTGCGAACGAAGGCGCCACGGGTGGGCCCATCAATGCTTTGAACAGCGACATGCTTTCCAACTCCGATTTTTTTTCTGGCGCTTTTGCGCCTGAGTACGGCAATGCCTATTCGGGAGTGTTTGACATGAAGCTGCGCCAGGGCAACAACGAAAACCGGGAATACAGCATGGGTATCGGGGTTTTAGGCATCGATGCTACCGCTGAGGGACCCTTTAAAAAAGGAGGACAAGCTTCTTACCTGGCCAATTACCGCTATTCGTCCCTGGCCTTGCTGGATCGTATTGGGATTGTAGATTTTGATGGAGTACCGGTGTACCAGGATGCGGCTTTCAAAGTGCATTTGCCTACGGAAAACATGGGTGTATTCTCTGCTTTTGGTTTGGGTGGGCTGAGCTCGATCAACTACGAAGAAACCGATGAGGAAGATGAAAGCGAGGTGTTGTCGAAAGGGTCTTTCGGAGCTGGATTAGGCGTGGTTGGTGTGACCAATACCTACATGGTGAGCGACAAGACCTATTTTAGAAGTTACATTGCTTTGTCGGGCACCAACAACTCCGACGATTACTTTGAGGCAGAAGCAAACGATTTTGTCACCCGATACACTGCCGATTTCAACCAAACCGTTAGCCGGTTTTCGACCACCATGCACCACAAGTTCAACGCGCGCAACAAGTTGCAGGCCGGAGTCATTTACAGTCATTATGGATACCGCCTCACGGAAGATGAGTTTGACGATGAGTTGCAGCGCATGGTGAATAATTTGGATGTAAAGGGCGATGCGGGGTTGATACAGAGCTTTGCCAGTTGGAAACACCGCCTGAACGAGGAACTGACCTTGGTAACCGGGGCCCATTATTCCCGCTTTTTGCTCAACAACAACCACAGCTTTGAGCCGCGCATGGGCCTCAACTATCAGTTTCGACCCAACCAAAGTTTTAGTGCCGGTTTTGGCATTCACAGCAAACTCGATCCTATTTCGGTGTACCTGGCCAATATTCCTACCGGAGACGGGGGCTACGCACAGCTCAATAAAAACCTAAAGCTTGGTAAGGCCAACCACTACGTGATCGGCTACGACCGTACTTTAGGAGCCAATTCGCACATTAAGATTGAATTGTATTACCAGGATTTGTACCACCTGGCCATTGAGGATTCGGCCAACAGCGCCTTTTCTTTACTCAACAACACTGACGGTTTTTCCAATCGGATTTTGACCAACGAAGGCACTGGTAGAAATTATGGTATGGAGGTGACGTTGGAACGCTTTTTTGCCAGGCAGTATTTCTACATGGCTACCTTGTCGCTCTATGAATCCAAATACACGGCAGGCGATGCCATCGAACGCAATACCCGGTTCAATGGCCGGCATGCCCTCAACCTGAGTGGTGGAAAAGAATGGACTTTGGGTGCGGCCGAAAAAGGCAAAACCCTGGGCTTCAGTACCCGGATAGCCTGGTTGGGTGGTCGTTATTACACGCCAATCGATCGGGAGGCATCCATTGCTCAAAACGCCACGGTGCGGGACGAAAACCGGACGCTGGGAGAAAAACGAGACGATGTGTTTATCCTCAATTTGGGGATGACCTACCGAAAAGACCGCAAGAAAAGAACTACTGAGGTGAAACTGGATTTTCAAAATCTGACCAACAATGCTGCCGTGGTAGACGATTGGTACAATGAAAACACGGGTGAATTCATGACCCAGCCACAACTGGCTTTCTTTCCTCAGCTTAGCTATAAAGTGACGTTTTAAGTGGGGCTCCAACTTTTGTTGGAATGATCGAAAAGCCGCTATCCTTTTTGGGCAGCGGTTTTTTTGCTTCAGGTTGAATGGTGAAAAGCAATGCTTTAATTCAATAAGGTGTCATAAACGATTTCCAGCGAGTAAGGCTTCAAAGTATCCTTTCGCTGAAAATGCAATAATTGAGCAGTTGAATCAACAACCATGTAGTTCAGGAATTTTTCGGGTTGATGGTCGTCAACGAATTGGAGGTAAAATGTATCGCCTTGTTGGGTCCAGGAACCGACATAGTATTGATAAGACCATAACACATTTTTATTCCAAATAAAGAATTGATTGTTTCTAAGTGTAAAACTTTCGCTTCCTATTGCACCTTCCCAATGAGCGCCCAGCAGCACTTCTGAGTCTCTAAAAACCCCGGTTCCTTTGCGAATGCGTTTGTCTTCCTTCGTTACTGCGCATCCCGCACCGATAATTAGACCTGTCAAAACAAGAAACCACCATTTCATATTGAACAGACGGTATATAAGGCACCGATCGGTGCCTTCAAAGAATTTAAATTTGTTTTGTATAAATACGAGGTAAGAAAAACCAAGTGGTACTAATGCTAAAGCGGCTTTTTTTATCGTGAAGCTGCTATGCTTGGGGAACCTTGAGAAGGATTGCGGTTGAGTGACAAGACGCCGGCTCCAAACAATACCGCGCCTGCCAAAAAGGGAAATCCGGCACCGACCAAATCGGCCAGGTTACTTGACCAAAGAAAGGGAAAGCAAAAGAGCATGCCGAAGGTGCCGGCCAACATAGAGATGCGGGCCCAAAATCGAGGCGTGTTGTTGTGGTGAGCTGGAGCAATAGGCGTATCAATGTTTTGTTTCATGAGTAGGGTATTGAGGTGTGCATGTTGTGCGAGGGAGTAGTGTTGCATGGGTTGGGTATGTTGGCCGCGTCTAAAATCTTTTGGAAAATGCTTCCAAAGCCGGGGCATCCAAAAACTGCCGTAGAGAAACAAGAACAGGGTTGGGCCGGTCACATTTCCATTACCTAAAAGGAAAGCCTGCATGCGTACTTCGTCTTCAGGGCTCGTATCGTAGCCCAACAAAAGGTGTTTCAAGTCGTGGCTTTCAAAACCGGGAACCAGTCGGTTGTTGCGTTGCCGAAGCCATTGCGAAAGGTCGTATCCCAGTGTGCCCTTGGGATAATGGGCTAAGGCCTTCAACTGGTTGTCGAGCCGCTTTTGAGGGCCCAGGAACTGCAGCAAGGCTACACCAAGCTCGAGACTGAGGTAAACTACTTTGCGGCCAATTGAATGCAACATCGTGAAGGGTTTTTAGGAGTGGAATGAGAACCGAAACGTTTCCGTAATCCATTTTCGTCTTCAAGATGGGCAAAAAGAAGGTTAACTTTTCGCTTTTAACAGTATTTGGGAAAGCGCATCCAATGCTACAGAGAAGGAAAAGGCTATAGCTTTGTAAATACAAAAACTGTGCTGGGGTGCTGGAAAAAAAGAGGCCAGTCCTCATTTGGACCAGCCTCTTTAAAAGTTGATTGTAAATAATGCTTACTGAAAACCAGCAATGGTGGATTTGAAATCCTTGATGCGCTTGTCGTTGTCGGCCGAGCCATTTACCTCATCCGAGCCACCGGGCGAAGAGCAGGACATACCGAAGCGGTAATACCGGCGACCACCCCGGGGGCGAACCGGCACATAGCGGCTGTAGTTTCTCGATGGGTCGGAAAATTCTGGTACCCGACTGCTGGAAAATTGGGTAGAACCGTAGGCCATCACCGAACGTTCGCCAGTGCTACTCCAAGAACCTCCAGAATTTCCATTGGCTACTACTCTTTGCAAGAAAGTGTAGCCGTGCCCGCAATAGGAATTGCTGTCATTTGGCCGAATGAGGCGCATGCCAAAGTTGTGTCCAATTTCATGCGCCAGGGTGTAATAGCTAAACGCATCGTCTTCGTTTTGCACCGAAGCCCAATCGTCGGTACTCACGCCAATTTCTCCTCTTCCTGTCCATGGTACACTGCTGGGGGCAATGTATGCGGCAAGGTCGCAATTGTAGTAATCCCGCAAAAAGCTGATTACACTTTTAAAAGCATCTCGGGCATCGCCGGAATCGTCGTCGTCGAAATTGCTGTTGTTTACACTAAATACCTGCACCGTAAACGTAATGTCGTTGGGCGACTCGTTGCTATCGTAGATGTCTTCCAAAAAGTTTTTGGTGTAAGTTCCCAGGCTTGTCAGGTTGCTGCTGTAGGTGTCGAACAAATCGGAGTTGGACGATACGGCCAACAACACTTTGATGTTGTCCACCGCCCGTGAACCACCATTAGCAGGAGTTTCAGGAGCCGACATGCTATGGCCTACATCGGAGTCGTCCGTATCGCAGGTATGCCTATCAACACGAGTTTGTAGCAACAGGTGCAGGCCTTCATCATTCATCGGTAAAATTCGGGTATAAATACCACCTACCTGAATGTTGCCAATGATCGTTTGTTTCTCCATAGATGCTAAAAACAGGCCCCGGCTATAATTTTCAACATCGTATTCGTTCATACCAGGGTCGGTAGCATGGAACTTGATCACTTGATACTCTTCGGGAGAGCGGGTAATCTCTTGTTGCGTTTCCATGTCATAAATCTCGTCTACACTGGTCACGGTTCGGTTTTCTTCGATACCGAAACGAAAAGGCAAAATGGAGGAGGCTCCCTTCAGCGAAAAGTTACTGGAAGAGGCTAAACCTTCTACATCAATTTTCAGAAACTCGGCACGAATGGCATTGGAACGCGACATCTCGGTGCGCTCAAGAACCTCGGCCGGAACAGAAGTAGACGGAACAGCACGAACTTTGGTATCAGAGGATAAAACACTTTGGGTGAGATCATTATCTCTGGTACAACTACTAAAAACGAGGGTAAATGCCAGCAAGGCGCTCCAAGTGGAGAGGGATGTGGATAAAAAGGGTCTCATGTGAAACAGGGTTGAGGTGGATGAATGATCCGAAGCATGACCATAAGCTGGAAATGCAGCGGAAAGGTTAACCCAGGGCAGGAGACAACTTTGTCAAAGTAGGGGTAAAACAGGGCTTTACGAAATAGCAACAATCCATAAACGCCACCAGGATTGATAAGCTATGATTCGATGGATAGTACGCTAACTTCCCAGTGCCAGGAGGGGATAAGGAGCGGCTTTAGAATGGAACTGATCGATTGGGTTCGATATAAACTTCAGGTTGTCAGAATTTTGAAGGTGATTCGGTGTTCTTTTAACACACATTTTCGAATTAGAAAAAGAGAAACGTTTCAAAACACATTTATTATCGTCTTTAGGGTTGTGAACCTTGGAAACACACCTTTGTGAAATACTCTTTTTGTTTCCTAAGTATCTGATTGTTAATGCAATGGTGTTGCATAATGATGGGGTGTTTAAATGGATTCGGTAGTCGCTTTTGAGGCAACATCACGAAGCCTTTTTCAGTTCATGAATAATCCGGGGATACTAAATTGGGTTACCTTCGTTTATCTTTTTTTAAAGTCGCTTCGCATGAGAATCGCATTACTCCTCATCAGTTTTGCTCTGTTTCCCTTGTGCTCTACTGGACAAGTAAGCAATGCCGTTCCTGGTTTGGTGCTGAAGCTGAGTCGTTTGCAAGAACAACCAGCAGCAAACGTAGCGATATGCGGTATTGTTGCTCCCACTGAATCTTTCGCAGTTGTTGCAAAATTGAGGGCTCAGCTATCGTGCAACGATGGAAACCCTGCTGCCAATGATTACCAAACGGTGAAAAACCAATATGCCATTTATTCGGTAGTAGACAGCCAATGCCAGTATTTCGATTCGGTTTACGCTCAGGTAGAAGCATATTGGGTCGAGCAGGAAGCATATTCCGAAAAATACAATGCCAACGGGGATTTCTCGAAGCTTTTTGTCCGTACTGGTATGATGCAAGTCGGCCCTTATTTTGTGCCCTACATTTCCACCAAACACGAGCGGGAAGGCGCCTTTGCCATATTTTGGTGGAAGGGAAGGGTGTACAAGATCGAACTGGTGAAATCGGTTGGTTTGGGCGGCTTGTCTTCGTTTTTGAGGCAAAACCTGGTATTGAAACACAATCAGGAAGCATTAGAGTTCAAAGGTTTGGTACGGCAATTGGAGGAAACCAAAAGTTTGATTGCGGAGCAGAAAAAACGCTGTCCTAATGGAAATTAGCCGCAACCTCCAGGTGTTCGGAATATGAGACTTTGGACGATTCAAAACGAGCAAGTATGGCAAGAGCTACAGAAAAAAGGAGCTTTGCTTACTCGAAAAAAGTGGGTTGATCCTCACTTTTTGAGGGGGTACGAATGGATGCGCAAGCAAATGATAAGCCGGATTGGGCCCCCAAAGCAGGACCTGCAATTTCCCATATGGGCTTGGTATCAAGCTACAAATGCGCCAAGAAAAAGACCTGACTTAAGGGAGTCGGGATATTTTCCGCCAGGAACTACGGGATATCGTATCGAAATTGAAAAAGCATCCAAAGAAGTACTACTGTCTGATTTTGAGCTGTGGCATAGTCCCTTGAGCCACCGTTATTTTATTGGAGCTTCCCAAACTGAAGCTGAGGAGTTCAATGCTCACCTTAGAGAGGTTTATGGCACTCATGCTTTTGAGCAACTACCACCAGACATCCAACAAAAGATCGAACGGAGTTGGGAGAAGATTTTTGACTTGGGGTTTGATGTTGCCTATTTTGCCCGTCCGCTTCAGGAAAAACAAATACAGGCTACATTTTGGGAATTGAACATGTACGAAGTAGTTGAGGTAGACCAGTTTCGAGCCAGATAAGCATGAAGGTTAACCTCATTGTCATTAGAACGGATCAGCCCAAAGCACTGTCGGAGTTTTACCAGGCCCTCGGGATGGATTTTGAATGCCATCAACACGGAAATGGTCCCCTGCATTATTCTACTGAAATAAATGGAACCGTATTCGAGATTTATCCTTTGATGAAGCACCAGGAGGAACCCGACCGTTCCTTGAGGTTAGGGTTTGCCCTTGATCATTTGGATGAAAAAATTGAACAACTGAGAAGCCATGGAGTAGAGGTGGTAATGGGACCCAAGCATTCTGAATGGGGCTACATGGCCATTATCAAAGACTTGGATGGTCGAAAAATTGAGCTGAAAGAAGAAAAGGGACACTCAATCATTTCCCAATAGCCGATGAAAATGCTGCATCAAACAGTTGCAGTTCCTTCACCCCCATGAAAATCGCAGTAGCTCAAATTCAACCCATCAAAGGAAACGTCCCGGCTTACGTTGCACTTTACCTTTCGTGGATAAAAACTGCGGTGGATCAGGGCGCAGTTTTTATTGTCTTTCCTGAGTTGTCACTAACCAGCTAAGAGCCGAAACTCGCCAAGATGCTGGCCATTGAGCCCAACGATCCGAGCTTAAGGCTTTTTCAAACCATTGTGAACCAAAACGAGATTACTGCTGGCATAGGAGTGCCCACGAAATCACAGCGGGGCACCCACATCAGCCTGTTGGTGTTTCAGCCGCATGCGGAGCGAAAAGTATATTCCAAACAACTGTTGCCTACCGATGAGCTGCCCTTTTTTGTGAAAGGGGGCAGCAACTGATGTTGGACATTAGTGACACTAAAATTGCCCAATCAATTTGTTATTAGGCTTTGCAAGGTTCGCATGTTTGCAAAAGCGGTGCAGTTAGGTGCAGCCATCTACCTGGCCAGCACCGCTAAGCCGCAAAGTGGGATCGATCAGGCGTATCCATACTTTCCAAAAGTGGCCAAGCAACATGCCATGCCCATTCTGCCTGCGAACAGTATAGGACCTTGCGACAACTTTCTTAACGCAGGCCAATCTTCCGTTTAGGATGCCGAAGGAAACTGCTTGGTGAAACTGAAGGGTTGCTCTTGTTTAATACAGAAACAAAGACTCCTTTTTGAAAGCAAACCCGCTCTAAACCATTGCCGCTGAAATCAAAACCCAGTAAAATTAGGTTACGGCGGACCATCGACCCAAGTACGCATAAAACGTAAATTATTGTTTGGTGAAACATTCATCCGATCTAAAATATTACCTACCAGATCGGCCGAATTACGGTTAACATTGTAATAGCTACTTCCGATTTGGACGTACATATTCCCATCGCGGAATTGCAAACGGCCAGCTGAAAATACGCTTTCGTTGGATGCCAGAAAGGGATGTTCCACTTCATTAGGTAGGATCGGACCAATCCTTATTTCCCGCATATCTCGTTCTGGTATAACGAAGTTGAAGGTTTCACCACTACTTATCAGGTTAGCGGCATCGTTCCCGTACCCGTTCATCACTATTCGGTTGGCAATAGCTGGCTCGAAAGTTTGAACAATTTCCCGGTAATTGTTTTCGATGGTTGCATAGTGATTGGGATACCTGTTTCGATAAAGATCTCGACCACCACCACAAACATTGTGGACCAATACTTTTGCCCCTGAAACGTAGTAA
Organism: uncultured Flavobacteriales bacterium; assembly: GCA_937899835.1. Taxonomy (GTDB): domain Bacteria; phylum Bacteroidota; class Bacteroidia; order Flavobacteriales_G; family Salibacteraceae; genus CALCCE01. The sequence continues at coordinate 21,556 of CALCCE010000146.1, forward strand.
TTGTGAGTGAAGGCTACCTCAAAGTTGTAAACCTGAGCTACCGTATCTTTCACGACTACACTTTCAAGTACTAGCACTGTACCATCCATCACCCGCAGGCTATCTCCGGTACTTAAATTCCCTGCCGCTACCCAGATCCCATTCCGCCAAAAAGGGTGCTCCTCGGTAGTAGCGATGAGTACTCCGCCGAGTTGCAACAACACCAATCGGGAAACCGTGCGAATGGAGGTGTCCACTACTTCGTGCAATACATTGTGGCCGGTGCTTTTGTGGTAGCTCCATACCGAATCACCAATTTGAATCGTCTCAATGGGAACCGATGCGTCTTTGCGTTGTATTAGGGTGCCTGCTACAAAACAACCTGTTTCTTCAGCTTCTGTGAGGTCAGTCGTGTTCGCCCCACCGCCAGCGATGGCCTCGGTTAACCCTCCGAGAAATTCCTGAATTCCCCAACTCTTCCAACTAAAGGTCTTGTAGTTGGTAACGGTATTGTCGAGACCTCCAATGCCGGCTTGTAGCAGCACATTGTTGTCAGTAGCACCCCCGAGGGCAATTTCTCCCACATCGATGATCAAAGAAGCCAACCAGGAAAAAACGCCCTTGTGGCCGCTGGGATCGGTCACATTCACCGGATCATTGAAGGTATAAGCATAACGGTTCAATACATCCCGCTGATGAAGCTTGCCGCCTTGCTCTGCATCCGGAGTTAAGAAACGAGCCGTTAAAGGATCGTAATACCGGGCCGAGAAATAATAGAGATCGCTTTCTGCGTCCAATTCCTTGCTCCCAAACTTGGCTCTGAAGTTATCCGGACCCGTAAAATAAGGTTGATAAATGTCTCCAAAAGGTTCATAAAACACCTGGCTGCTCAGTTGGCCGGTGGCCGTAGCGGTAAGTTGGGTGCTGTGCACATGATCTTGATAGAAGTAAAGGACACCCGCCGTAGGAAAGCCGCTGTTTGCATTGCCGGTGGTATCGGGTTGTGCATTATTGACCGATACCTTTCGACTGATGGAGGCCACCTGATCGCCCAAACCCATTACATAATTGGTATAGGTGATGCTATCCGCATACACGGTGACTTCATAATGGGGAGGCAGGTAATAAGTAGTGCAGTTGTTCAGGTAATCCACCTTTTTAATCCGCTGGCCCTTGTGGTCATATTGCAGGCTGTCCAACTTGGTACCGTTTTTCCAAACGCTGGTCAATTGATTCAAACCATCGTATTGATAGGTGAACGTATCTCCATCCACCACGGCTGATTGTCGGTTGCCGGTAGCCATATAGCTGGCCTTAAAAACCGTATCGGCCGTGTTTTGATCTATCCCGTAAATGGGTTGATAGTTGGTGTAGCCATATTGGATGCTGTCTTTGCTCTTGAGGTTGCCCGATACATCATAGGCAAAATTTTTGGAATTGTAGAAGCCAAAAGCACTGTCCAGCCGGCCCGCCGTGGCGTAATAGAAGCTTTGTGAAAGATCGGCATTGTTGAGGTCCGAGAGTTGGGTGAGCCGAAGTAAATAATCGTGTGCATAGGCATGTTGCACCGCTAAACTATCGTTTCCATTGGCGTCTTTCAAGTACAAACGTGTACTGTCTACCATACCGGTAGGATCGTAGCTGTATTCGTGGCGGGTGTTGTTGCCATAACTAATCAGCTTGGCCTGGCCCTGTGCATTGTGCTGTTGGTAGTAGCCGTAAGTTGTAGAATCATGTGTTACCCCGTCCCAAAACTGGAGGTACTTCAGCCAATTTTGGGCAGTATAGCTGTATTGCAGCACCGACGAATCGGGATAAGTGATGGAAGAAAGCTTGCCATCGGGGCGGTACTGGTACTCCAGAAAAAGGACTTTGCTGTCAATGTTCAAGCTAATCTTGCTCGGGTGGCCATAAGCATCGTACTCATAGGTGAGGAGGTCGCTGCCGGGCAGCAGTACCTCTGACAAACGCCCAAGGCTGTTGTATGCTGCGCCCTGGTCGTAGCGATACTGTATGGAATCGAAAGGGGCATATTTTTTTACCGCTATCCGGTTCAAAGCATCCATTCGTTCTACGATGGAATCCCCGTTTGCATTGATCTGAAATGCCGTTTTTAAAGAATCAAGGTATTGATAGTGCACCTGTTGGAAACTCGGATCGTTAATCAACACCTTACGGCTGAGCGAACTATAACTGATTTGGGTAGGTATCGCCTTCGGGTCAAGCGCTCCACTGAGTCGTGCCAGGGGATCGTGCGATAGCCATGTAGTATCCCCATTGGCCGCCACGTAGTAGGCATGGCGCCTTTTATTGAAATAAAAATCAAATCCCGTGTGCAATTTTTCTGCATTTGCCGTGCCTTTGGCATGCACTCTTTTCACCTCCTTTTCGGTGTAGAAATAAGTATACGTGTTGACGATACTGTCGGAGGTGCCTTTGGGAAGCACGATTTTTGTCAGGTTGCCGTAAGGATCGTATTGGTGCGAAATGCCATAATCGCCCGTTTGGTGCTGAAAGTAGGGAAGCGATTGCCAAACCACACGGTTTTTGCTATCCAGATGCATTTCCGTGACCCGGTTTTGACTGGGGGAATTGCCCAGCCCAACCGTTCGGTACTTGCGAATCAAACCATCATAATACACTTGAGACGAAACCCAGTTGTCCGAGCCCCAATCTTGCAATTGCTGGTGCAGCATTGCATAGCCCGAGTCGCCCACGTTGGTCCAGGACATTTGCTCCAGTAGGGTAGTAGAGTCGTTTGGGTCGGGGCCGTATTTTGCAATCACCCTGCCCAAGCCGTCCAGCGCTTGATAAAAACTATTTCCGTTGGCATCGGTGCGTGCAAGTTGAACCCCGAATGCACTGTCATAGCGGGTGGTGGTGACCAGTTGAATGGTGTTCCCACTTTCCAAATTAGGAAGAGATGGCGATACCGTTTGAGCGATAAAGGAGAAATAGACCGAATCGTAAACCGTAGTGGTGGTATCTCCCGAAGGATCAACAACGAATTGCTGATTGCCGTAGGGGTCGTATCCAAATTGGTGGGTAATCCACCGCTGCTGCTGGTCGTCCCAATCCGCTTTTGACAAAATGTTTTTGTTGTTGTCGTAGGTGATGGCTTTGTATTGGAGGGTGTCGCTACCCGATTTAGTGGTCGCCAACTGGCGACTCGTCAAAAAGCCCAGCTGCCAGATACCGGTATCGTTTTGGTATTCGTGAAGCTCATACACCACTGGTTGTGTTCCAGCCGTGTCGCTTAGATTTTCAATGGATTTCACGTTTCCATAGGCATCGTAGGTGTAGTTTTTTCCCGTGGTGAAGGCGTAGCTGCCGTAATCGAAATAATCAGTGCTACTGTTTTTCTTTTGCACCATATAAATGCTATCGTTGGCTTTAGATTGCAACAACAAGCTGTCGTAGGTAAATCGTTTCCCATAAAGCTTGCTGTTGTCTATGAGATACCGCACAATGGAAGAATCCACCAGACCGGTGAAAGGAAAAGCTTGTTGATAGTAGGTTTGGGCAATGGACTGCTCCGAGCTATCTACCAATGATTTGGATTGAAAACCCAGCCACCACCGGCCGTTCATGTCCATCAAAGCCTCCTCATAAAACAAACCGTAGGGGTAGCGACTCCCACGCCCGTCAGATTTAGAATAGCTCGATACTGCATAGCGGGGGAAATCTACATTCAAAACAGGGAAAGTGCCGCCGGAACTTGTTCCATAGTTGCAGTTTTGGTAACTGGGACTGCCCACCGGAAAATTGGCCCCTGTTACCCTGTTTAAAGCATTGATTCCGTTGAGGTAGTTCCCTTCGGCAACGGTGCTTTTGCGGTAAACGGTCGTGTCGGTCAAAGGTTTGTAGGTCACCTCAATTTGCCCACCAATGCCATTGGAATACCCATCGATCAGATTGGGATAAGTTGCATTGGCAAACATCAGCGTGTATTGACATTCAGTAAGTATTTGAGGTATGGATGTGAGGTGAATGATATCCGATTTTCCATCGCCATTCACATCTCCGGGAATGCCGTCGATATAGTCGGTCCAACTCACTCCGGTGGAGGGCAGGGTATCTTTTACGCTAAACTGGATGCCGTTGGAAAGGTAGGGTGTGAATTGTACTTCATTGGCATTGTTGGTGCCCCGAAACAGAAAGTCCGACTTGTTGTCGCCGTTGAGGTCGAGCGGAAGAATGCTCCCGTAGTTATTCGGAAAATCATACAACACAGTATAGCTGCTATCTAAGCCAGTGCTGTTGGAAAGAAAAGTGGAAAATTTTCCGTTTTGCCCTTGCGGTTGCCACGAAAGGCCAATGTCCGTCAACCCATCGCCATTCATGTCCATGGGAATGATCTGGTTGTAGCCCAAACCTACTGCAGTGGGCAGGGTATCGGTGAGTTGAAATTGATCTCCGGTAGAAAGGAGGGTGACCAGGTCCAGCGTTGCCTGGGAGGAATCTATGAGGGCAAACACCAGGTCCGTCATTGGGTCGTCGTTGATGCGCGCGGGAACCAACAAGAGATTGGGCGACCAGGGAAGAGCAGTAGGAGTGAGCGAATCGGGAAAAACGAAAGCACTACCATTCGAAAGGCCCACTGCATATTGTAGCATCGACGGAGGAGACAGGCTGCCGCTTACGTAAAGCAGGTCACCCTTGCCATCTCCATTCACGTCCGTACCCATGAGGGTGATGTTTTCTGCCGAAAGGTGGGTGGTGAACGTGTCGGAAACGTTGAGTTTGCTTCCGTTGTAGTCAAAAACAACATAGTACATAGCGGTATCGCCATAAGTACCAAATTGGGCCACCACCTCCTGGTCCCCGTTGCCATCTATGTCCAGGGAAAACAACTGAATTTGGGAAATGCTGTAATTCAATGCCGTGGCTTCAATCACCGGGCTTTCCAAGTGCTGGCCCTGAGAAATTGACAGGCCATAATAAAGCGTGTGGGATTGGGGCCAAAATTGCAGCAAGTCGGTCTTGCCGTCTCCGTTCACGTCCACGCTGAAGTTGCTCAAACCTTGTGGAATCACCGCCAAGGTATCGGGGGGCGCAATGGGCATAAACAAGGTGTCGCTGGCCGTTTGGTAATCAAAAGTAGTGGTGGGCAATGCATTGCCCAAGCCGTCGATTTGCCGGATGTCCACCAAACGGCTCAGTGCAGTGAGTGAATCGAATTCGTAGTCCAAAGCATAATGCATGATGGAGTCGTCCAACACCATGCTGGTGACCTTGCACAACAGGAGGCTATCTTGAACCAAACCACCCTCTGAAAAATCAGGTACGGTATCGACTCGGCTTTGGTAGGCAAATACCACCGCTCGTTGGCTGTTCAAAAGCGTGTCTCCTGCAGTATCTACATGGTAAGTGTAGTCGATGCGCTGAGGGTAGTAGCTGCTTTTTCCAGTCAGTTGGAGGTATTGGACCGTAAAGAAATTGCGATTGAGGTCCATGCTCTTGTTCATTGCCCAACTGCGAATGGCACTTTGATCGGCATTTTGAATTTGGGCATCGCTGGTGGTTCCATATTCCACACGATGGCCGTTTTTGGTGTAGACCACAAAGGAGTTGGGGTTGGCCTGTTGACCATAAGCCATCACCTTGCTCCAGCTCTCCACCTCGGTATGGTAGAGGCAACTGTCGTTTCCATAGGCCCGCACGAGCATCAGGCGATGTCCGTCCAAGGCAAATCGGTCGTTGCTGTCATAGTTGATGCTTCCCCAAAAACCATCCTGGGCCACGGTGGCAGGCACCCTTTCAATCACCGACAATCCGCTGAGGGTCCATCCCACGCCGAGCATGCCGTTGCCTTGAAGGCTGTTGTAGGTAAGGGCAAGCCCTGGCTGATTTTTATTGGTTCCGGGAGCTACATGCAATGGAATGTTAAAAGTAGAAGCCCCCTGGCTATTGACCGAAAAGTTGGTGTGAAGTGCACCACCCAGTTCACTTGAAGTGGCGGTGGTTTCTGTAGTATTTGAAAAGGTACCATACATCGCTACTCCTACCACAACAGGTAGGGCGATGATCCAAACAAGTCGCTTCATAACCAATCAATTACAAAGTGACAAATTGGTTAGGGCTACAATGTCTACTGTGGGGGAGTAGGTCTCCAGTGCATCATCATCGTACGCAACCAATATTTTTCGATCACATTGTTGCGAACCATTGTTATTAAAAGTAATTGCAAAATTTTCCAATTCGTAGAAATACTTCAAAAGGAATTTCACCTCCAGCTTTCCATCTTTTACAAGCGATGTATCGAGGTTCCATGCTCCGATAACCTGCATTTGTGTTAGCGTAGAAAAATCTACCGGATCGTAGCCTTTAATTGTGGTACAAGTGGCCCCTTCAAATATGAGCTTATCCGGCATGTCATATTTCACGCCGATGCGGTATTTGTTGTCTCCGGAGGTACTTAGAGAATAATCTTCTACTTCGTAGTACTTGATGTTGTTGTCGGTCATTTTCCATTCATAGGAAATCGGCACTTCCTGACCCGTACATTCATTCACACCATTGCTGTTGTCGTAATAGGTGATATTGAAGGTGCTGACGTCATTTTCTCCCGCTGCTATTTCTGAGGTGATGGAGGACGCTCCAAAATCTGAATTCGCAGGGGCAAGACCAAGACATCCAATGCCGTCCGTAATCTTGTTTTCCTCCGAATCGGTGATGGTGATCGTTGGCTGATAGCTGAAGAGTTGGTAGGCATTGTTCAAATTGGTTATCCCGGAAGGATTGACCGAAAATGTATTGATTGCAATCACGTTATAGGAATCCGGAGAAATTCCATAGGCATAAACATTCAGGCTGGTGATGATATTCTGCTCACTTGAGTCGATCAGTTGACGCATGTATGAATTGCCAGTACTGAGCACAAAGCTGTCTAGTAGCAAGGTGTCCCCATACTCCCATAGGCTAAATGGGGTGATGTTGGCCGGGTTTAGGTCGTTGATGGCGGGGTCCGCAGGTGCCGGTGAAGTACTAGGCTTTTCGGGTAGCGGTTGCTCCTTAGTGGGGCCTGAACTACAGGCGGAAAAAAGCAGCGCAAAAAGTGTTAATCGAATGGTTGGAGTTTGGGCGAATCTAAACATGGTGAAGGTGAATTTTCACCTAAGGTAAATTAATAATTGTGATACAAAGCCCTAAAAATCAATCCATTTGGGTGTGGGGTAAAGGTGTACTTGTGGGGGAAGGCAGAGGCTTGGTCAGGCCAGTCGGTGAAGAGTTCGCTATGCCAACTTTCGTTGCCGAGAAGTATTCGTCTTAAGAAGAACTATTCCGGTTTTATCGTTGGAATAAAACGCAGATGGATAGGGTAAACTTGGGAGAGGTGTAGGGAAGTAATTGTAGTTCAACCCATGTTTTAGTTCTGTAGACCAACTCAGAACTGCCGGTGGTTTCGATTTTGGGTGCTTTAAACAGAAGCCGATCTTCCAATCCTATAGAGAAGCTACTTTATCAATTATCAAAAAAAACTAATTCCGGATAGGGGAAACTTCCTGTTGGGTTGTCATTCTTTCAAAGACCAAGCAACCCGATATGGAATTCTTATCGCTACTGGAACCCGAAGAGTTATCGATTCTCAAAGAGGTATATGCCACAAAACGTTTGAAAAAGGGAGAATACTTGTTGGAGCAAGGCAAGGTGTGCCACCACCTGCATTTTGTGTTTCGAGGGCTAATCCGACAATACCATGAAAAAGACGGGAAAAGCCTGACGTGTTGTTTATCTCCCGAAAATCACTGGGTAATCGATTATGCCAGTTTTCTGCAAGAACAGCCCACCTGTTTTTATTTCGAAGCCTTAGAGGATACCAAAGTCATTAGCATACACCGAAAAGACCTCCTGTTGCTCTACGAACGATTTCCCCGCTTTGAGCGAGCAGGACGAAAAATTGCCGAGCAACTTGCCTTGAGAAACACCTCCATTGCCATTTCCCTGGCTTCGGAGAAGCCGGAGGAACGTTGTCGAAAGTTTCTGAACGAGAACCGGGAGTTGCTCCAACGGGTCCCGTTAAAATACATCGCCAGTTATCTGGGCATCACACCCGAAAGTTTGAGCCGAATTCGAAGGCGCCTGACTCTGGGGGAAAGGGCCGATCGAGCGCAAGGAAGAATGCGGTTGCAGAACGGCTGATGATACCCTCTAAAAGCTGTTTTTTCAAATGGCCATGTGACCAGAAAATGATTCCATAGATACAGGGCTACCACACTAAATTCTTTTTGGTACGTTTATACACCAACTGTTGCCATTACCCCAATGCTGCGTAGTGCTTGCTTATTGCTTCAATCTCTATTAGTGGTTTTACTTCTGTTAGGTGCATTTGCCCCTTGTGCAGGCCAAACTACCGCCTCCAGTTGGTTGCGCGACTCTTTGGTGCTGCCACCCGCCAATGTGGAATTGAAAACCGATAAGTATCGCTTTGAGGTACCCAAGGGAACCGCAGCGCTGGGTAAAGATCAAAAACTACGAACCATTAAAACCCGGTTCACCTACACCCTCCAATACGCTCAAATCAACTCGGCAGTGGAATTCGGTAGCCGGATTTTACACCTGGACTACGACACCCTTTTGTTGGGCAATTTCGACTATCGGGAGGTATCAGAAATGAGGTTCAAACGGGCAGATATTGATGGCACCATACTATTTTCCAATTGTCGGATTACAACCTATAGCCTAAGCCTGAATGGAGATACCTTGCAGTGCACCCTGTTTGACAATGCTGATGAGGCGCTGCTTGTCTTCGACACTTATTACTTCAGGGTGACTCCATCGCGGTTCATGGGCATGCAGTTGTTCTGCTCAGATATTTTAAAGTTGCCCGAATCCACTAAAATAGAGGTGGTTAACCGAGGTGACTTTTATGAGCGCGTTTTTGTAGGGATTCCGGATACCGACTAAATCAACTGCTTAGAAGTAAGCTTCAAGCATTACACTTGGGGTAGCAGGGACAATCAATCAGGTAATTTGATAGCAGCGCGGTGCACCACTCAAGCTACCGACCAACGCACCGATTGCACCCACTCGGCAATACTTTGCGGTTGTACTCCCAAGAGCTCATTGACGGTAGCAAAGGGCTTCTGAATCAATTTTTCCCGGTTTTGCTCGAGGTACCGGTACAGGTTGGCAATCTCTCTGGCGGTTACCTCACCGAAAGCCGGACGCAATTGACCCTCGAAATCATCGGGTTGCAAACTAACGAAGTGTATGGTCTCACCCAGGTGCTGAGAAATTGCAGCGGCAATTTCTTCGCCCGACAATAGGGTGCCACCGATGGGCAACTTTTGCCCGGCAAGAGAAGGTTTTTCAGGAGCAGCGGCCACAAACCGTGCTAAATCTTCGTGACTGATCCACGGAATTTTAGCGCCCGACTTTATGGGATACGGCAAGATTTTCTTCTCCAACACCAAAGGTATGGACCAAGGAGCCGCCAGGTTGTCCAGGTAAATGTCAGGCATCAAGGTCAACACGCTAAGTCCCGACTTCTCTAGCATGTCCTGAATTTCAATTTTCAAGTCCTGGCCCAACAGTCCGGTGGGGGAGTCGGGCACATCAGCGCTGGAATTGTAAATCACCAAAGGCACCCGTTGGTTTTTTGCAGCAGCGATAAAGTTTTGGGTGTATGACAGGGCCTTTTCCAAATCAAACAATACTGGGAAGGTATAAATGGCAACGGCAACGCCTTTCAGGGCCTCCTCAATGAGGGACGGAGCATTCAAACCTCCTTCAATAACTTCTACGGCTGCCGGGAGTGTAGGCTTGGCAGGATCGGAGGATAAGGTGCTTACCACATATCCGTTGGATATCATTTTTCGGGCAATGGCCGACCCTTGAAATCCGGAGGCGCCCAAAACAAAAGCTTTCTTTGACATTGTGATTTATTTTAAACTTTTTGGTCAAAGCTATCTCTATACCCTACTTTTGGCAAGTACCTACCTGAAAGTAAGGTGCTTACCTTTGGGTAACTATTGTTGATTATCAGGGCGATAAAAATGAAAGAATTTGAAAAAAAGTTTTCCGAATGTCCCGTTGCCCATGCGCTGGACATCATCGGTGGTAAATGGAGCATGTTGGTCATCAACGAAATTGGATCGGAGACCCGACGATTTGGCGAACTGAAAAGGTTGATTCCGGAAATCAGTGAAAAGATGCTGATCCAGGAGTTGAAACGTTTGGTCAGTTTGGGCATCTTAAACCGGAAGGCTTACCCGGAGATTCCGCCCAAAGTGGAGTACTCTTTGACCAAAAACGGCCAAAAGGTGTTGCCCATCATCGATCAGGTGAAAGTTTTCGGAATGCGTATGATGGAAGAGCGCGCTGGAAGCCGGCTGAATTAGCAGATCCTCCGATTTTTTTAATCAAAACCTGATTAGCCAACCCCATTTTCTTTTTTGTCTCCCAAACCCTTACTTGGGGAGACAAAAAAATGGGAACGAAATTTTGTCTCCCCAAAAGGGTTGGGGGAGACAAGGTTGAATTCGGCTTCGCCAAGTGGCCAACCTTTGACTAATTTAATAGACATAAAACTTACCAAAGCCCATTACAGTCCTTCCACCATGCCCCCAGCATCCGACCTACTGCAATTGCTCAATACTCTGGTAAAATTGGCCCCGGAAGAAGAGGCACTGATCGCCAACAGCTTCAAGCTCTACACTTTACCTAAGGGCGAATTTTTTTTGCGGGAGGGAACTGTCTGCCGCCACGTGGGCTTTTTGGCAACAGGACTGGTGCGCTACTTCGTTTTGAAAAATGAAGAAGAATCGACCTTTGAGTTTACCAAGGAAGGCGATTTTATCGCGGACTATTCCAGCTTCAACCGCAAGGAAAAATCGAACCAAAACATTGAGGCCATTGAAGACTGCGAGTTGCTCATCATCGATCACGAGAAGCTGCACCACATTTTCAACCATACACCCAATGGCAATCACCTGGGTCGCTTGATCGTAGAACACCGCTTCCATGTGATGGTGAACCAACTGCTGGCGGTCTACATGCAAACCAGCGAACAGCGCTATCAAAAGTTCTTGGCGGAATACCAGGATTTGACCCAACGCATTCCGCAATACCACATTGCTTCCTTCGTGGGTGTGAAGCCTCCTTCTCTGAGCCGCATTAGAAAAAGATTGGCGCGCTAAGTTCTTTCTTAACCTGGGTGAACGGTTCTTGGCAGGTCGCCACGCTACATTCGCTAGGATATTAAACTTAAAATCATAGCGCATGTTAACGATCATATTTATCGTATTCGGCTTTTGTTTCTTGCTGGAAAGATTGATGCCCGGCTGGAAATTGCCTCAGGTGCCTACCTGGACCATCCGTGTTTTGGGGGTGAACTTCATCCAACTTGGTGTAGTCGTTCTGGCTGGCTACTCGTGGGAAAAATGGCTGGCCTCCGTTTCCGTTTTCAATCTCTCAGCACATACCAATGCTTACGTGGGGGGCATTGTCGCCTACATTCTGGCTACTTTCATTTTCTACTGGTGGCACCGCTGGCGCCATACGGTTGATTTTTTGTGGACCCGATTTCATCAAATTCACCACAGCCCACAACGGTTGGAAGTCATCACTTCCTTCTACAAGCACCCATTGGAAATGACCGCCAACTCCATCATCGGCAGCCTCTTGGTCTACACTTTCCTGGGGCTGGATGTGGAAGCCGGGGGCATCTATACGCTGTGCACCGCCCTGGGTGAATTCTTCTACCACACCAATGTAAAAACGCCTCAATGGGTCGGATACATTTTTCAACGGCCCGAGATGCACCGCATCCATCACGAGTACGAAAAACACACCAACAACTATGGCGACATCGTGTGGTGGGACATGCTGTTCGGGACTTACGAAAACCCCAAAGAATTCAAAACCTCCTGCGGCTTCGACAACGAAAAAGAGCAGCGCCTGCTGGACATGCTGCAGTTTAAGGATGTGCACAAAGAGGATACAGTTTGAATGAGGTGTTCCGAGTTGGGGGGTATTTCAAATTGAATCATACATATCCATATCCATATCCATATCCACAGCTAACTCCAAACCAATTGGCTTCCAAAAGAAGCCACCCACCGGCCAAAGCGCGAAACCGGAACGCCCACCCGAGTGGCGAAACAAGATCCACCCGTCAAGGTCGGTAATACCGCAAGGAAATCCTTGAAGAAGCAGCTACACAAGTACCTAAAGCGCCAGTATCTTTTACCAACTAACCCGATAAGCAACTGATCTACAGAGCTTGGGTTTTCGAATCGAAGGGAAGATCACCAAGCAAGGGAAAGCCCAACAGGTTTCGCCACTAAGGCAATACCGCCAGCCAGCCAACCAGCGCAGGCCACGTGCCCCGTTTCGCGGTTAAGTCTTGATTTTTGCCTGACTTTTTTTCCAACGTGTCCGACCTCTGGCGGAGGAAAAGACAGACAGAAGTTAGGGGCTTGATGAACGCCTACCACGGTGCACCGGCCCGTTGGTAGCAGCAACCACAATCAAGGTGTTTGGGCCGACAAACGACCGCCAAATTTTATTTGTCTCCCAACCCCCACTATGGGGAGGCAAAAAAAATGAAGACAAATTTTGTCTCCCCAAAACCGACAGGGGATACAAGCCCCTCTTCGCTTCTCAAGATTGTTTCCATTTACTTAAATTTGATCCCAAACCTTATTGCTGATGCTGCGCCTCAAATTGCCTACTGATCCCCGTTGGGTCAACATTGCGGAAGACAACCTGGAAGAAATTCTTACCGACCACGCCTTCTGTGAACAGAAAGCCGCTTCAGCGGCCGTCTCCTTCATTGTGACCTATCCGGAACACACCGATTTGGTAGAAGCCATGGCGGCCCTGGTGCGGGAAGAAATGGAACACTTTCAACGCGTACACGCCCACATTGTGAACCGCGGTTGGACCCTGGGCCGTGAGCGCAAAGACAACTATGTGAACGACTTACGGCAATTTTTTGCCGGAGGAGCCGACCGCAAACGTAACCTGATCAACCGCCTTTTATTGGCGGCCATGATTGAGGCCCGTAGCTGCGAACGCTTTCGGGTGTTGTCCATCAATATCAAAGACAAAGAACTCAAGGAGTTCTACCACGAGTTGATGGTGAGCGAAGCCACTCACTACACGATGTTCCTGAAATTCGCCCGGAAATACGGCAACAGTTTCATGGACGTGGATGCCTTGTGGCACGAGTTCCTGACCTACGAGGGAGAGGTCATTGCTCGCTATGGCAACAAAGAACACATTCACGGATAAAGAAAAGGTCGGAGTTTAGGCTTCTTCCTGGTACTTTTCGAGCAGTTCCCGCCACTCGGGCAAGAGAGGAATGCTTTTTTGGGTCGCGTAATCGAAAGTGACCATCACCGTGGTGGCGGAAGCCAGCAACACCGGTGCATCGGGGTGTTCTTTGAAGATTTGGTAACTAAAATCAAAACTTTTAGCCCCCAATCGGCTTACCCACATTTCGGCAAACAACACATCGTTGAGCAATGCAGGCAGGCGAAAATCTATTTCTACCCGGGCCAAAATAAAAGCCTGTTTGCTCCAATCGAGGTGGGGCAATTGTTCCTTAATGAATTCGAGCCGGGCAATTTCGATGTAGCTCAGGTACACCGCATTGTTGACGTGCCCCAGCATGTCGGTATCCCGAAAGCGGGTTTGAATGGATTTGCGATAGCGCATCAGGCAATGGGGTTCATGCTCACGCTAAACACAATGATGGAGCTACGGTCGCGGTTGTAAAACAACTTTTCAAGCGCTCCGGTGATGTTTTTGGATCGAAAGTAGGAGGTGTGCAACTGGCCTTCGCCTTTCAGCGTCCACTGCACCGTGTAAGAGTTTTCCTTCTCATCTTCAGTGGTGAGGTAGCCCAGCATGGTGCGCAGGGCACTCAACTTGTCTTTGTCGGTTACCGAGTGCAGCAAAAAAGATTGCCGGTGCACCGGGTTGACCGTAATGAGGTCGAGGTGTACCTTGCCTTTCCTTTCCTCAAAATCAAAAACCAGTTTTTTGCCTTCCAGGTCCAGCCGGTCTTCAATCTGTTTTTGAAGCATGGCTATTTCTACGTGGATGTCGTTTTTCTTGCTCATGAACCTTGGTCGAGTTTACTGTACTCGGAGTTTTTACTAATGTATTCTGGTACCATGGCCTTTAGGGCCCGCACCAGCGCTTCGTTGTTTTGATCATCGTACAAAGCCGTAAGCCCTTCAATCTGTTCGGTCACGTCTTGCTGATCGTATTCGCGCACTTTGGCCACCATAATTTGGGGGTGGTGGGTAGGAATGGTGTTTTCCTTGTCGGCCAACAATTCTTCGTAGAGCTTTTCGCCGGGGCGCAACCCGGTGAATTGGATTTGAATGTCTTTTCCCAATTCCAGGCCCGACAGCTTGATCATTTTCTTGGCCAAATCGACAATGCGCACCGATTGGCCCATGTCAAAAATAAAGATTTCACCGCCCTTTCCCATGGTAGAGGCCTCTAACACCAATTGGGTGGCTTCTGGAATGGTCATAAAAAAGCGGGTGATCTCCGGATGGGTTACCTTCACCGGACCGCCTTTCTCAATCTGCTTTTTAAAGACGGGAATGACCGAACCGTTGGAGCCCAATACATTGCCAAAGCGGGTGGTGATGAAGCGGGTTTTGCTGCGCTGGTTGGCCGATTGGGCATAAATTTCGGCTACTCTTTTAGAAGCTCCCATCACATTGGTAGGGTTCACCGCCTTATCGGTAGAAATCATAACAAAACGTTCTACCCCAAATTCACAAGCCAAATCTACCAGGTGGCGGGTGCCTTGCACGTTGGTGCGAATGGCCTCCGAAGGGTTGTCCTCCATTAGGGGCACGTGCTTGTATGCGGCCGCATGAAAAACCACATCAGGCTTAAAAGTTTCGAACACATTGCGCATGCGATTGGCATTGCGAATGTTGCCGATCACCACTTCACAGCAGTTGGGGCCAAAGGTTTCTTCCATTTCAATGTCCAACTCATAGAGTGGACTTTCACCTTGATCCAGCAAGAGCAGCTGCGATGGCCGATAGCTGGCTACCTGCCGGGAAATTTCGCTGCCGATAGATCCGGCGGCTCCCGTCACCAAAATGACTTTTCCGGCAAGGCTTTCCCCAATTTTCGCCACATCCAATTGAATGGGCGCCCGTCCGAGCAGTTCTTCAATCTTCACCGCCTTGATTTGGGCCACACTCAGTTCTCCGTTGATCCAGTTCATCACCGGCGGTACGTTGAGCACATCCACATTGTTGTCAAGGCACACGTCGATCAGTTCGCTTTTGCGTTGCTTACTGAGGTGCATGGGAGAGATGATGAGGTGTTTTACTCCAAGTCGTTCGATCAACGATTCGAGTTGTGCCGCCGGATAAATCGGCGTTCCCTCAATTTTTTTCCCTTGTTTTCGGGAACTGTCGTCCACAAAACCCACCACGTTGTATTGTGCGCTGCCATCGCGATCGAGGGTGCGCTTGGTGATAACGCCAGATTCTCCTGCACCAAAAACCAAAATGTTGTCTTTGTTGCGCGAAGGGTTGGTTACTTCAAAATAAACCAGCTTAATGATCACCCGCAGGGTAAGCATAAAAAACAAAGCCGCTAAAAAGTCGATGATGACTACCGAAAACGGCACTACAAACCGACCGTCGATCAGGTAGAATTGCACCAGGTTGAGGGCTACCAGAAAGAGGGTACCATAACCAATGACCGAAAAAATGCGCTGGGCGTCTTTGGTAGAGGTGTAGCGGATAATGCCCGCGTAGGTTTTGCCCAGGTAAAAACTCACCGCACGAATGGCCACCACCACTGGAAAGGCGAGGGGAAATACCAACAGCTCTTTTTTGATGGCCACCGGATCGAAGTTGAAACGAACAATGTAAGCCAAAGCCAGTGAGGCAGTACAAACCCCAACATCGATCATGAAAATGATCCAGCTGGGAGTATTCTCTCGGTTAAAAATCATAGTGGTCGTTAGCACCCTGGTCGGAGCCAAAGATAATTCGTTTCCAATTACCGTAAAGACAGTAAAATCGAGTTGGAGTTCCCGAAAGGCATCTTTGGGGGAATATTATATTTGCAGGCAAATAAACGCTGCATGAAGACCTCATTAGTAACCGGAGGAGCCGGTTTTATTGGAGCCCACGTGAGCCGGGAGTTGCTAAAACTCGGCCATAAAGTGGTAGTATTGGACGATTTGAGCGGAGGTTTTGAAGACCACGTGCCCGAAGGAGCGGAGTTTGTAAAAGGCTCCATCACCAATGTGGAACTGGTCGATCGCTTGTTTGACCAACACGGATTCGATTACGTGTATCACCTCGCAGCCTACGCTGCTGAAGGATTGAGTCATTTCATCCGGCGGTTCAATTACCAAAACAACCTCATTGGCAGCATCAACCTGATCAATGCCTCCATTCGACACAAGATCGACTGTTTTGTGTTCACTTCTTCCATTGCGGTTTACGGTGCCTTGGAGCCGCCCATGCGCGAAGACATGGCCCCACAACCCGAAGATCCTTATGGAGTTGCCAAACTGGCGGTGGAGCAAGACTTAAAAGCGGCCCACGAAATGTTTGGCCTCGACTATGTGGTCTTCCGGCCCCACAACGTATACGGTGAATTCCAAAACATTGGCGACCGCTACCGCAATGTGGTCGGCATTTTCATGAATCAATTGATGCAAAACAAGCCGCTCTCCGTTTTTGGTGATGGTTTGCAAACCCGTGCCTTCAGTTATATCGGAGACATGGCGCCTCATTTGGCCAATTGTGTCAATGTGGCCAAAGCCCGCAACCAGGTGTTCAACATCGGGGCCGACAAAGAATACACGGTGAAAGAGCTGGCGCAAACCACCATGGATGCCATGGGCATGACGGGTGAATTGCTCTACTTGCCCGCCCGCAACGAGGTGGTGCATGCATATGCGGACCACAGCAAGGCGCAACGCATTTTTGGAGCGGGCGCTGATACCACCCTAGCCGAAGGATTGAAAAGAATGGCCGATTGGGCGCGCAACGCGGGTTCCCGGCAAAGCAGTCGCTTTAGCAACATCGAGATCACAGAAAACTTACCGTCGTTCTGGCTCGAAGAATGATTTCCTACACCCGGTCTCCTGAAACGGTGAAGCAAGCCGCCGGAAAGTCGGTGGCTTCGTTCATGGCCCTGGAGGAAAGCAACCGAGATGCCAAAACGGTGGCTTCTTTTGGTGAAGAGTGGGAGAAATTCAACACCTTTTCCGAAGAAGAAATCAAAGTGGCCGGCGATCAGTACTTCGATGTGCTGGCAGGGGAGAACCTGAGCCATTTACAAGCCCTGGACCTGGGTTGTGGCTCTGGCCGTTGGACGCGCTACCTCAGTCCTTTGGTGCAATCCATCGAATCCGTTGATCCAAGTGCGGCTGTATTGTCTGCGGCAGCTACCCATGCCGATTTGGAGAATGTGCGCTGGACCCAGTGTGGCGTGGACGAATTGCCTTTTGCCGACGGTAGTTTTGATCTGATTGTATGCTTAGGCGTGTTGCACCACATTCCCGATACCGGTGGCGCTTTGAAAAAAGCAACTACCAAATTGAAGCCCGGCGGTCGCCTTTTGCTCTATTTATATTATGCCTTGGACAACCGCGGGATAGCCTACCGTACGCTTTTTCACCTCAGCACTGCGGTGCGCAGGGTGGTTTCGGCATTGCCGGGTGGGCTCAAACGAGGGGTGTGCGATGCCATTGCTGCCTTGGTCTACTGGCCCTTGGTCACATTAGCGCGCCTGGTTCGAGTGTTTACCCAAGCTTACAAGAAACTTCCTTTGGCGTATTATTGTGATAAAACTTTTCGCATCATGCGCAACGATGCCCTGGATCGTTTCGGTACTCCGCTGGAACAGCGTTTTAGCCGCCATGAAATTGCTACTATGCTGGAAGCGGCAGGCATGGAAGCCATTCGATTTTCGGAAGGAGAGCCCTACTGGCATTGCGTGAGTACTCGAAAAAGTGAACCGGAATGAGCAAGAAAGTATTGATTGTGGCTTCGCACTACCGCGACCGGTCGCCTGGCCAGCGGTTTCGATTCGAACAATACCTCGATTATTTGGCCGAAAAGGGTTTTGAGTGCCACCTGAGCAATATCATAACCCCCGAAGACGACCGCATGCTCTACCGGCCGGGGCACTACTTTAAAAAGTTTTTGTTTACCCGAAAAGCGCATCAGCGTAGAAAAGCTGATTTGCGAAACATCGACCAATACGACATCGTGTTCATTTTTCGGGAAGCCTTGCTCACCCGCTCCATGTATTTTGAAAAACAATTCAGCGCCAGTAAAGCCAAGGTGGTCTTCGATTTTGACGATGCGATATGGCTGAGCAACGTGAGCAACGCCAACCGGTGGTTCAAGTGGTTGAAAAATCCGGGCAAAACCGGACACCTCATTGCACTGGCCGATGTGGTATTTGCGGGCAATGATTACCTCAAAGCCTACGCTGCACAATTTAATTCCAACATTCGAATTGTGCCCACCACGATAGATACTGATGAATACAAACGGGTGGCCTTGCCGCCCCGCGAACCGGTGTGCATCGGGTGGAGTGGGAGCATCACCACCATACAGCATTTTGAGTTTGCTTTGCCGTTTTTGCGCCAGATCAAAAAGCGTTTCGGCGATCGGGTGAGCATCAAGGTCATTGGAGACGGCAATTACCGGCACGAGGAATTGGGCATAAAGGGCATTCCCTGGAACAAAAAAGACGAATTGAAAGAGCTTTCGGGTATCGACATTGGCATTATGCCCTTGCCAGACGATGAATGGGCCAAGGGCAAATGCGGCTTAAAAGGATTGCAGTACATGGCCCTGGAAATTCCGACCATAATGTCGCCGGTTGGCGTCAATTCCGAAATCATTGACGATGGCCGAAATGGTTTTCTGGCCAATCGGCCCGAAGAATGGGTCGATAAAATCACCCGCTTGATCGAATCGGCGGAGATGCGCCAACAACTCGGAACGGCAGCCCGTCAAACCGTTATTGATCATTACTCGGTTTTCGCGCATCGCGACCGTTATGTACAGTTCTTTAAAGAGCTATTGAATTAGGCGGAAAGTCCTACTTTTGCCAAAAATCCCCAAGAAATGAAGAGCACAGCCCTAACCCAAACTCACATCAATTTAGGAGCCAAAATGGTTCCCTTTGCAGGATACAACATGCCGGTGCAATACACCGGAGTAAACGATGAACACCATTGTGTACGTGCTGGAGTAGGGGTTTTCGATGTTTCGCACATGGGCGAATTCATCTTGCGGGGCGAACATGCACTCGACCTCATTCAGCGGGTTTCTTCTAACGATGCTACCAAACTGTTTGACGGCAAGGCACAATACAGCTATCTGCC
Organism: uncultured Flavobacteriales bacterium; assembly: GCA_937899835.1. GTDB lineage: Bacteria > Bacteroidota > Bacteroidia > Flavobacteriales_G > Salibacteraceae > CALCCE01. The sequence continues at coordinate 40,889 of CALCCE010000146.1, forward strand.
CAATGGTAAAGGCGGCATTGTAGATGACTTGCTCATCTACCGCATCGAAGAAAATGCTTACATGTTGGTGGTCAATGCTTCCAACATCGAAAAAGATTGGGATTGGATCAGCCAACACAACGACAAAGGAGTAGAGATGCTCAACATCTCCGACCAAACTTCATTGCTCGCCGTACAAGGCCCTCATGCAACGGAAGCTCTAAAATCCCTCACTGACATTGATCTCGAAGGTATGGGGTACTACACCTTTCAAAAAGGAACCTTTGCCGGCAAAGAGAATGTGCTGGTAAGTGCTACCGGATACACAGGAGCGGGTGGTTTTGAGGTGTATTTCGACAACGAACACGCTACAGACATTTGGGAGGCCATTTTCGAAGCTGGCCAGGAATATGGTATTCAGCCCATTGGTTTGGCGGCCCGGGATACCTTGCGCTTAGAAATGGGTTTTTGCCTCTATGGCAACGACATTGACGATACTACTTCACCATTAGAAGCGGGTTTAGGTTGGGTCACCAAATTCACCAAAGATTTTATTGACCGCCCTTTCCTCGAACAGCAAAAAGCCGATGGGGTGACCCAACGCCTCACTGGTTTTCAAATGGTGGGCCGGGGCATTCCCCGCCAGGGCTACAACATTTTAGATGCCGAAAACAACGTGATTGGCCGGGTTACTTCCGGTACCCAATCGCCCTCTTTGGGCTATGCCGTTGGTTTGGGCTATTTAAACAAGGCTTTTACTACTCCGGGTACTGAAATATTCATTTCCATTCGAAACAAATCTGTAGCGGCTGCGGTTACCAAACCACCGTTTTATAAATCTTGACGGTCGCTTTTTCTCCTATGTTCACTTTAGACGTTGCTTTAACTCCTCGCCTTTACTCGCTATATGCGCATCCCGATAGTGTGGTGGTGGTGATTGATATCTTAAGGGCTACCACGGCCATTTGTACTGCCTTTGAAAACGGGGTAGAAAAAATGATTCCGGTGGCGACCTTAGAGGAAGCCTGGGCTTACCGGGAAAAAGGCTATCTGCTGGGAGCAGAGCGCAACGGTGAAAAAATTGAAGGGGCCGATTTTGGCAACTCTCCTTACGATTACATGGGAGATCACCTCAAAGGGAAAACCACGGTGATTACCACCACCAACGGTACACGGGCCATTGAAATGTCCAAAGACTCGCACCAGGTGATCATCGGTTCATTCGTCAACATCGATGTAGTGGTCAACCATCTGATCCAAAGCAAACGGAATGTGGTGTTGTTGTGTGCCGGCTGGAAGGAGAAGTTCAACTTAGAGGATACCATGTTTGCCGGAGCGCTGGTAGATCGCCTTGCCGAACACGAACAGTTTGCCGATGTATCGGATGCGGCCCTTATTGCCCGCTACCTGTATGCCAATGCAATGGAAGACCCGTATCATTTCCTGAAAAATTCTTCGCACCGCAAGCGGATGCAAAAGTTGAATTTGAAGGAAGATATCCGCTACAGCCTCAACCCGGAGAGGTCTGAGATCATCCCGGTGCTAAAAAATGGGGCGCTCGTACAATTATCCCGATAAAATTTTATCTTGCGTACCGTTAAAACCGGAACGCATTGGCTCAAAAAGCGTTGTCAGTCCTGCTTATCCTCACCTTGATTGCAGGCAATTCCCAACCCTCCTATTCGTGGGGTTTCTTTGCGCACAAGCGCATCAACCGCATGGCGGTGATGGGGTTGCCTACTGAACTCATGGCTTTTTACAAGTCAAACATTGAGTTCATAACCGATCATGCAGTAGATCCTGACAAGCGAAGGTATGCTGTAGAGCAGGAAGCTGCTCGTCATTACATCGACATAGATCACTACGGGAAAAAGCCGTTTGAAAACATGCCCAGAAGGTGGAAAGAGGCGGTAGCCAAGTATTCACAAGATACCTTGGAGGCCTACGGTATTGTGCCCTGGCACATCGACCGGATGATGTTTCGCCTCACCAAAGCCTTTAAAGAAAAAGACTTCAACCGCATTTTGCGGTATTCCTCCGATCTTGGGCATTATATTGGTGATGCCCATGTGCCCTTACACACCACTGAAAACTACAACGGACAGCTTACCAACCAAAAAGGCATTCACGGATTTTGGGAATCGCGCTTGCCCGAGTTGATGATAGACGACTACGACTTTTTTGTGGGCAAGGTGGAGTATTACGAAAGTCCGCTTGATGAGGCTTGGGAAGCCGTGGAAGCCAGTCATGCGGCTTTGGATTCGGTACTAAGGTTTGAAAAAGAACTCTCGCAAGAATATAGCGGTGATCTAAAATTCAGCTTCGAGCAACGCGGAGGTATCAGTACACGCGTATATTCGCGTGAGTTTTCAATGGCTTATCACCAACGTTTAGACGGAATGGTGGAACGCCGAATGAAGGCAGCTATTCATTGTGTGGCCAGCATGTGGTACACCGCTTGGATCAACGCAGGGCGCCCCGACCTTTTGCCTTTGCGCGAAAAAGGCATGACCGATGAGATGGAGAAAAAAATAGCAACTGATAATAAAAAGTACGAATCCGGAAAGATCAAGGGACGTGAACACCAACAATAACTACAGGCGCTACAGTTCCTTCCTTCTGATGTTGATGGCAATGGGAATATGGGGATGCTCGGGCGGAGTTTCGTCCGTCAACACTCCAAATTTCAAAGCCTTGCCTACTTATGCAGAGTCGGGCAAACTGCAATGTGTCATCGAAATACCAGCTGGTACCAACCACAAAGTAGAATATGTTCCAGGGTCTAACTCCTTTGAGGTAGACCAGGTGAACGGCAAAGATCGGGTGATCAACTTCTTGCCTTACTTTGGCAATTATGGCTTTTTGCCCTCTACTTTTATGGATCCCGATAAGGGAGGAGATGGGGATGCGCTAGACGTATTGGTGCTTTCCGAGAGTGTGCCATCAGGTACGGTAATGGAGATTATTCCGTTGGGAATGATCAAGATGAAAGACCTGGGTGTGGAAGACCACAAAGTGATCGCTGTGCCGGCCGATCCCGCTTTGCGGACGGTGAAAGCCACCGAATACAAAGACCTGACCCCGGAGTTGATTTACATCATCGAGCTGTGGTTTGAAAACTACAACGGGCACGGCAACATCCTGTTACTGGGGTGGAAAAACGAACAGAAAACCTACCACGAGATTGAAAAGTGGCGCCTGAAAACGGAAGACGAGGAATAAACAACATCCTTGTTTTAGAGCCCTTTTTTGGCGGATCTCACGCTGCATGGCTGCGTGGTTTGCAAAACCATTGCAGCGACAATGTGCAATGGCTTCGTTTGCCGGCTTCGCATTGGAAATGGCGCATGCACGGTGCGGCCGTCAGTTTTGCACGAAAATTTCAGGAACTCGATACCCGGCCCGATTTTTTGTTGGCCACCGACATGCTGGATCTGGCTACCTTTTTAGGCTTGGCTGGCGAAGCAGTGAGGGACATTCCGGTGAGCGTTTATTTCCACGAAAACCAGTTGACCTATCCCAAATCAGAACAGGATACCGACCATCTGGCGCAACGGGACAATCACTACGGGTTTATTAACTATACCTCGGCCCTGGCCGCTGATGAGGTGTTGTTCAATTCAAATTACCACCAACGTACGTTTTTAGAAGCGCTTCAAGTAATGCTAGAGCGCTTGCCCGACCACCGCGAAAAGGCCAATGTAGCACACATTGCTGCCAAAAGCAGGGTGGTGCCGCTTCAACTGGATTTAAAGCAACTCGATGCGAAAAAGGCCAGGGTGCCCAACAAGGTGCCTTTGATTTTGTGGAACCATCGGTGGGAGCACGATAAAAACCCCCAGGCTTTTTTCGAATGCCTGTTTCGCCTGCAAATGGAGGGGCTTGATTTTGAGGTAGTCCTATTGGGCGAACGCCACCAGCGCTGGCCAGCAATTTTCGATGAAGCACAGGAGCGTTTAAAAGGGCGCATCGTACAATTTGGCCCGGTAGCATCCAGAAAAGAATATGCCGCGTGGTTGCACCGGGCAGATGTTTTGCCAGTGACTTCCCAACAGGATTTTTTCGGCATTAGCCTGGTGGAAGCTTTGTATTGTGAGGTGTATCCACTGTTGCCCAATCGACTGGTTTTTCCGGAGCATTTGCCTCAGGAGTTGCACCAAACCCATTTGTACCACACCAACAACGAACTGTTTGAAAAGTTAAAAGCCCTGTTGAGGGTGCCCTCGACTTTGCAAAAAGCCTCTTTTAAGCACCTGGCTGAGCCCTACGCCTGGAAGGCTGAGCCATTGCCCTGGCTCACTTTGATGGGTAGGTTGCTTTGAGGTAGTTCACCGAAGCGGCCACCAGTTTTTGCAAAACCTCCGCGTTCACATCTTCTAGTCGCTTGATGTACAAACACGATTTTCCAGTTTTGTATTTGCCCAGCTTCGCCAGCAAATCTTCGTAGCCCTCGAACCCCGACATGAGATAGAGCGTAAGATTTTGTTTGCGAGGTGAAAATCCGGTGAGAAACCAATCGCCTTCGCGGCCACTGGCATAGCGGTAGTGGTAGTCACCGAAGCCCACGATAGAAGGTCCCCATAGTTGCGCTTCAGAGCCGGTAATTTCCGACATCCACGTTAACAAGGTTTCGCAGTCTTTGCGTTTTTGATCGTCGGCTACCTCAGCCAAAAAAGCGGTAACATCACCTGCATTAGGAGCAGTTTTCAATTTAGCCATGCTCCAATTTACAAGAAATTGTGGCTACTGCCTTTTTTGTGTTTCGCTACTTGGAAAACCGGGGCTGGCCATTAGTAATACAGTTTGACCTCGGTGTAGTTGGATTGGTCCATGCCGCCCGAATTGGAATTCCGGGTTTGGCGCAACAACACCAAATGGCCGGCATCCAGATCATAGTGCATCACATAGTCGTGATTCAGCGAATACGGAGGAATATTATTGGTGTCGAGGTTGGAGCCGTTTTTTGCCGCCATTTCGGCGTAGGTACTGCGAATGATGTGGGTGGCCTGATGATCGGGAATGGTTTCTTTGCCTTCCACAATGCCCATGCTGTCGTTCACCGTGCATTGAAACGCACCAGCCATAGGAAAAGGAGTGCCCCCGTAAGGATTGGGTGCCTGCGTGTTGATGTTTACCTCTTGATTTTTTGGCATTTGGCGAACCGGCGGGTTGAAGTAGAGCATCACCCCGGGAAAATAGGAACTCATCAGCTTGTCGGGAGTATCGTAGGAAGAATCCATTTGCGTTTGGATAGAGGCCATTTGTTCCTGACTCATGGTTTGTCCTGATTTTTTGTAGTAGTCCATCAGGCGTTGAATCACCGTGGCCTTAACTTCCTCAAAATTGGTCAGTTCCGTTGTGCCTTCACGCGTAAACTTGAGTTGAAGGGTGATGTCTCGGTAAACGTCTACCGATTCGCTCCAATCTTTACCGAGCATTTGGTTGGCATTTTCGCCACGCAAAACGGTTTTACCGTATACAACGGTTCCTTCAGACGGGTCGCCACCCGCGTTTAGGGTGAGCACCGCCTCGGTAACCGTGGCTACTTCCGGGCGCTCGGAGCCATTTACATCTACTTTGGCTTTCACAATTTCCATGCGGTAGGCATGGCCTACTTCTAATTCTGGAAAAAGATCGAGTTGGTTGGAGTTTCCGCAACCGCCCAAAAGGGCAGCGCACAAGGCAAGCATCAATGGACGTGGGCCTGCAATCATAGATAATTTCATGAGGGTGGTTTTTGGGTGTATGATGTATGAGGGACGCGGCCAATACAGGCAGGCATCTATACCGGGGCAGGCAATCCCAAAGGTAGCACCCTACCAGAACTATGCAAGCCTTTTACCCAAAATGCGGGTACGATCACCAAAAAATCGGAGTCATGCCAGTGAGGAAAAGCAATCAGCCTTCACGGAGAATGGCCAACACCAAATCCCGGGTCAAGGCACGGCCCTGTGCCCGTTCGCGTATCAATTGAAATGGGAATCGGAAATCACAGCCTTGCCGCCATTCGGTGCAGCCATAAGCTGCGTTGCCTTTGATCAGGTGGCCTTGGTTGCACTTGGGACAAGTGGGCATGGTGTTTTCTGGCTCTTGCGGTGGTGGTTTCTGTTCAGCGGCTACAAGTTGCAAGCCGAAATCATCAGTGAATACTACCACACCATTCACCTTTTCATCGGCTTGTTTAAAGCCTTTCAGTTGGATGGTCGCTCCTTTGGTCAACAGGCGAAGCAATTGCTTTTCAGATATTTTTTTGCCCATAAAGGCAAAGGGCAGACGAAAATCACAGTTGTCTTTCCATCGGCTGCAGCCATAGCTGGTGTTGCCTTTCAACAGTTGCCCCTGCTGGCATTTGGGACACCCCTGTCCGGCTACCTCGGTGGCTTTAGTTGGTTTTGCCTTGGCTGGTTTCGCTTTTGAGGGTGGTGCGGTAGCGGCCGAAATCCTTCGAGGCGGTGCCTTTTCCATGCGCACCTCGGTCACCAAATCGTCTACCATGCGTTTCATGTTGGCAATGAACGTACCGGCCCCAAAGGCGCCCGATTCAATTTCCCGCAGCTGCTTTTCCCATTGTCCGGTGAGTTCCGCCGATTTGAGCAATTGGTTTTGGATGGTGGCAATCAATTGAATGCCAGTTTCGGTAGGCAGCACCTGTTTTTTGCGCCTTTGCGCATAGTTGCGCTTGAACAGCGTTTCAATAATGTTGGCCCGGGTAGAGGGCCGGCCAATGCCGTTGGCCTTCATCAAGTCGCGCAATTCATCGTCTTCCACCTGCTTGCCTGCGGTTTCCATGGCCCGAAGCAATGAAGCTTCCGTGTAGTTCTTGGGCGGTTTGGTGGTTTTTTCCAAAAAAGAAGGTTCGTGCGGACCACGTTCGTCTTTTTCAAAATTGGGTAGGATGGCTTCAGCCTCGTCTTCCTTTTTGTTTTCTTCCGACCCTTTGTCAAACAACACCCGCCAACCGGCATCCAAAATCTCTTTTCCTTTGGCCACAAAGGAAACGGTCTCCACCTCGGCCTTCACTTGGGTTTTGGCCACCTTGCAATCGGGATAAAACACCGCTAAAAAGCGCCTTACAATGCTGTCGTAGACTTTTTGCTCATCAGGTGCCAGGGATTTTTCCTCTCCAGTAGGAATGATGGCGTGGTGATCGGTCACCTTTTTGTCGTTGAATACCTTGCTCGATTTTCGGATCGTCTTTTCCAGTAGCAGGGCCGTGAACTTCGAGTAATTGCCCAGCCCGCGCAGAATACCGGGTATTTTGGGGTACAAGTCAGTAGGAAGAAAGGTCGTATCCACCCGTGGATAAGTCACAGCCTTTTTCTCATACAGCCCTTGCACCAACTTGAGGGTCACTTCGGCCGAAAAGCCAAATTTGTTGTTGCAATGTACCTGCAGGCTGGTGAGGTCAAACAAGCGGGGCGCGTATTCTTTGCCCTCCTTCTGTTCGATGTCGGTAATTCGAAGGTCTTTGCCCGTGATTTGGTCGAGCAATCGCTGGCCGTCTTCCTGTTTGTGAAAGCGCCCTTCGGTGTGGTTAAAAACCGTTTCCCGGTAAAGGGTTTGCAACTCCCAATACGGTTCAGGCTTAAAATTGGCAATCTCGTGGTAGCGCTCCACCAGCATGGCCAGGGTAGGGGTTTGCACCCGCCCAATGGACAGCACTTGCTTATACCCGCCGTATTTCAAGGTATAGAGCCGGGTCGCATTCATGCCCAGCAGCCAGTCGCCAATGGCGCGGGAGCTGCCGGCGTAATACAAATTGTCGAAATCGGTGGCGGGCATCAGCTGCTTGAATCCCTCCTGAATGGCCTCTGAAGTGAGCGAGGAGATCCAGAGCCGTTGCACCTCGCCTTGGTAGCCGGTTTGTTTGAGTACCCAGCGTTGAATCAATTCACCTTCCTGGCCGGCATCCCCGCAGTTGATCACCAATTCCGCGGCCTTGCACAAGCGTTCGATCACGCCAAACTGCTTTTGTACCCCGCCATCGTTCATGAGCTTGGTTTCGAAGCGCTCGGGCAACATGGGCAGGGAGTTGAGGTCCCAGCGTTTCCAGTGGGGCTTGTAGTCTTCGGGCGGAAAGAGGGTGCAAAAGTGCCCAAAGGTCCAGGTCACTTGATAACCGTTGCCTTCAAAGTAGCCTTCCTTGCGCGCCTTGGCGCCAATCACCTGGGCAATCTCCCGGGCCACACTGGGTTTCTCTGCAATGCAAACTTTCATGAAAATGCAAGCTGCTGACCTGTTTTGAAGGATTTTATTCCAACAAAAAGCCGACTCAATGCAAATATATTTGAATGCGGAGAAGGGAAAAAACTACTCTCGCAAGTTGATCAAGGTTTGGCTCAGGCGGTATTTCAAGGAGAGGATGCGCCAATCGGATTTGGGATGTAGGTCAGAACTTTCCGACTGAAAAAAATCCTTTTCGATGAGCGACAAAATTTCCAAACCCTTGGTCATGGCAACCGAGGCATAATCCGATAAATATTCTGACTCGTAGCGCAAACCACGCAAGACATTTCGGTTGGCTTTCACCTGCACCTTTCGAATGTAT
>CALCCE010000147.1 GCA_937899835.1 uncultured Flavobacteriales bacterium
CAAGGGCTTACAAACACAAAACCCCGCGAGTGCGGGGAGTGTGTTAGATGGTGCAGGCGGTAATTGTCCTGCGTGGTGGAGTCGGAGGGATTCGAACCCTCGTCCAAACAAGGAAAGTCCGTGCCTTCTACATGCTTAGCTCATTCTTCGTTTTCGACCCAGGCCTGGCAACAAGCGACCCAGCAAGGGCTTAGTTCCTTAAATTTCGCCGAAAGACCAGAACTTTCTTTCGACTAGTCCAAACGTTTGATACCCCGTATACGGAAGAATGTCAGACAAACCCTTCCGCGGGATACTCGTTCTGTCCTACTGTACTTCAAACAGAATTAAGCTTACCTGCCTTGGGCAGGATTAAGCTGCGAGTGCGTAGTTATTATCGCCTGTTATAAGGCTTGCACCAGAGATTTACGAGCTACGGTACCACGCTCGACATGCTTACACGACCAGTCATCTCGCTGTCAAAACCAGTCGACCCCAAAGAACAGGCTACAAAGATACCGTTTCTGGCGAACGGGGGCGTGCAAAGACCCATTTTCCGTTGATCTGCTTCTGACGGCAGTTGGCCAACAACCAGCATCCGTTGCCCAAAAATCAAAATCAGGAGCGGGAAAAAGTGACAACTTCAAAAGGAACTGACCACCAGACGATGTTCGATTGCCCCTTCCATTGTCACCCTCAAAACCCAAAATATGAACTCCCACCTTTTTCCACGCCCCTTTCTTTGTCTGGTCCTATGGACTGTGCTGATCTTTCCTGTGCAATCTCAACCTGTTTCTGCAGTCGATAGTCTAACGGCCCAACTGTGGCGCCCTTTAGACGATACCGTTAGAGTACAGGTGTTGCTGCGCTTGTGCGAACACCATGCGCAGCAATTGGATGCGGCCCAGCGATACGGCGAAGAAGCCTTGCGGCTGGCCCAACGGCATCACCTCACGGAAGCGCGGGTAGCCGCCCACCGCTATTTGGGTAAGGCCTACGGCAACCGTGGTGCAGTAGAATCATCACGGGCGCATTACTTGTTGGCCATCGAAATACTCCGGCAAGAAGAAGCGGAGGCCCAGGTCGGTTGGCTCTTCCACCAATTGGGCAGCATGTATGCTTCGGTAGGCGATTTGGTCGAGGCGCTACGCTACTACCAGCTGGCCCTGGAAAGTGGGGAGCAGTCCAGGGAAAACGCTATAGTGGCTCAGGCTTACCAACACCTGGGCAATATTTTGCGCGACCAGGGAAAGTATACGGAAGCCCGGGAGCACTTTGTTCACGCGTTCCACATTCGCCGAAACCTCGGTGATCCGAAGCGCGCAGTCTTGTTATTCAACCTGAGCTCGGTATACCTCAAACAACAGCAATGGGATTCTGCTTTGTGGGCCATTGACAGTGGCAGGGCGTTGGCCGAGCTACTGGACCAGGAGATGCTGTTGCGACAACTCAACATTAATCGTGCGGTGGTAATGGCTCAAAGGGGCCAACTAAACCAAGCTGCTATCACCCTTGAAAATGCTTTTAAATGGATGGAGCAAAGCGGAAATACCTGGAACCAGGTGGAGTGTGGACATCATCTGGTTGCGGTTTACCTGAAGCAAAACCGCTATCCAATGGCCCAGGTAGTGTTGCAAAAATGTAAATCGATCAATCGGCATTTAAAGCACCCCCAACAGGTACAGACCCAACTGGAACTGTGTCTGCAGCTGTACGAGCAAACCGGAGCACTTGGGAAATCCCTTGACGCTGCCCGGCAGCTGTTGTCCATAAAAGATGCTACGATAGCCAACCTGAAGGCCAAACACTTCGATGCAGTGGCGTTTCAACCCAATGTGGTGGAAAAAGAACAAAGCATTGACCAATTGGAAGCGGAACATGCGCAGTTAGAAGCCCAGACCGCCAAAGCCGCTCGGGTGGTAGGACTGGGAGGAGCCATTGTATTGCTTTTGATATTGCTTGGGAAGTGGCAACACCGGAGTAAAAGAAACCTGTTGGAGAGGCATCCAATTTTCGAAACCGTGGTCCAACGGGCAAATCCTACGGCATCGGGATCAGCGACTGGCTTGGAGCCTACCCGGTTTTCGGCCATCTCAGCACTGAGGCTCACCCGCCGGGAACTGGAAATCCTTGAACTCATCGCTCAAGGAAAAACCAACAAATCCATTGCTTCGGAACTCTACATCTCTCAAAATACTACCAAAACACACCTGAGTAATATTTATTCGAAGCTGGCAGTGGCCAACCGCACCCAGGCAGCAGAAAAAGCCCGATTCCTGCAATTGGTGTAGCCCCAACCGAGGGGAGCACAGGGTTACAGCGTTACATCCACCCACCCAACTGAAGCGCGCAAGATCACCCGAAACTCACCCAGAAGCATGAGGAGAAATCCCCATGGTGGAAGCACCTTGGCGGTGACAAATTTATTCTTCCACCAAAACCCAAACTGTTATGTTTAAAAATTGGAAATGGCTACCCTTCTTACTGTTGCTGGTGAGCTTTTCACTAAGTCAAAATGTAAAATCGCAGATCGTCTTAGAAAACAAGACCAATTGCGATTACATCGTTAAAGTCAATACCATTCCCACAGTGCCGGTGTTGCACTGCTTTGTCAACGGTATGGGACCAGCGTATTATGTACCCGCCTCGGTAACCCTCACGGTGCCTGGTCCCTCTTCCGGATTATGGACACCAGCCTTTGGCTGTGAAGAAGCCTTGCCTCGGGTGTTGTCCAGGCACATTGTGGGAGAGCCTCTCCCTTTGTGCGGTACCTACCCGCAGGTATTTGGACCTTACGGTTCTTGCCTGGCTACTTTCGAGTACATCAACCAAAATCATTTGTTGATTCGTCCGTGAGTTAGCCCGACAGTCCCCTACTTATCAACCGCTTCCGGACCTTTTGGTGAGGAAGCGGTTTTTATTTTTCATCACAGCACCACAAGCAAGCAAAAATGGGTGGGCGAGTAGGAAGTACTAAACCATGCCATCTTTCGGGAATTCACCCGAAACTCACCCTTTGGGATGAAAAATTAGTGCCTGATTCCGGCCAACTTGCCATCAATTATTCACCAAAATATTTTCAAATGATAAAGAAACTCAGCTTACTTCCAGTAATGGTATTGTTCGTCGGATTGCTCGTGAGCCTTTCGACGGAAGCACAAATCGTTTTAGAAAACAAAACCAATTGCGACTACAAGGTAAAAGTGAATACGCTTCCGCATGGGGTTTGCCATGTTAACGGAGCCGGGCCAGTATACATCGTTCCGGCCGGTACCACGATTGTAGTGCCCAGCCCACCGCCTCATTTGTGGGTGCCAGCCTTTGGGTTCAATGAAGTGGTTGCTATGGTATTGCCACCTTTCATTGTGGGCGATCCGGGTTGTGGGGTGTATCCCGCCATTTTTGGGCCCTACGGATCCTGCGTATCTACCGCCGTATATATGAATCCGCATCACCTATTGATCTATTAAATTGGGGTAGTGGGTTAAGCCCAGTGTGCCTTGCTGGCGCACCAAGAAGCAGGTTCCGAGGGGTCGGGCCTGCTTTTTTGTTTGGGACAATTGCAGGAAGACCTTGGCCTTTCTGGTGGCGAGAAGGGAATGGCCTGTGCCAACAAGACGGATTTTTTACATTTGTGGCCCTATCAGTCTGCCAACCGTTGAAAAAACTACGTCAATTTCTCAGCAACTTTCTGAAAGTAAGCCTGCCCACCCTGGTAGTGCTGTGGTTGCTGTTGGAATTGTTTTTCCGGTGGGGCATCTCGGCCAGCGAGCGGCCCGATGGCGATTTTGATGCGGACCACCTGTTGGTGAAGTTTGATTCAACGGCAGGGGAGGGGACCTACACCATTGGGCCTTTTGCCGGGCAACAAGGCCGTTGGCACATCAACAACCGGGGGTGGAATAACCTGCGCCATTACCAACTTGGGAAAAGCAACAAAACCCGCATTGCCATCATCGGCGATTCGTTTGTAGAATCGTTTCAGGTGGATGTGGACAAGAGCTTCCACCATTTGATGGCGCAGCAATTGGGAGACGGCTACGAGTGCTATTCTTTTGGGTGGTCGGGCAGCCCGCTTTCGCACTACCTGCACGTGGGCCGCTATGTGAAGGATACCTACCAGCCTGATATTGTGGTGGTGAACTTGGTGCACAACGATTTTGTGCAGAGCCTGGCGGAGTACAACCCCTACCGGGGCATTTTCAAAACCTTGGACGTGGGCGAAAACATTGATGAGGTAGATCCCGTTCCCTACCACTTGCCGTGGATGAAGCAGGTGCTTAAAAACAGCGCGGTGTTTCGCTACCTGCATTACAACCTGAAGTTCGAAACGCAATTCCGAATGCTGTTTGACCGCGAAGCTTTGGTCCACGATAGTTTGGCTTACATGAAACTGATGGACCAGGAGGAGGAACGCATCCATAGGGCGGCCACCTATTCCATCGAAGGGTTGCGCGAGGTATTTGCTGACCAACGGTTGATCTTTGTGATGGATTGTCCGCGGCCTTCGGTGTATGCCGGGAAGATGGAAAAAGATTGGCAATACCGCTACAACCAACTCGCCCGGGAGCTGGTGACCGCCACCGGAGCCGAGTTCATCGATTTGGCCGACACCATGAAGGAAGATTTTGCGAAAAATCAGCAGCCCTTCAACACCGAACTCGATTTGCATTGGAACGAATATGGCCATGAGGTAGTCGCCCGGCGGCTCTTGCAACAATTGCAATTGGCACCCTGAGTTCCGGTGCGCATTAAGGCGCAATTTCTACCTTTGCGCGAATTCAATCAGCACACCATGAGCACCTTACGTCTCGGCATCATTCGGGAAGGCAAAACGCCACCCGATAAGCGGGTTCCGCTTACGCCCAAGCAATGCAAAAGCCTTTCGGCCACCTATCCTAATTTGCACATTGCCGTGCAGAAAAGTCCAATACGGGCTTTTGTAGACGATCGCTATGCCGCCGAAGGGTTTGATCCGGTAGACGAGGTGAACGACTGTGAGGTGTTGATAGGCGTGAAGGAAGTACCGCTGGACATGTTGCTGCCCAACAAAACTTACTTCTTTTTTTCGCACACCATCAAAGAGCAGCCCTACAACGCCGAGTTGTTGCGCACTGTTCTGCAACGCAACATCCGCTTGATTGATTACGAAACCTTGACGGCCGCCTCAGGCCGGCGGCTCATTGGGTTTGGTCGCTATGCGGGTATCGTGGGCGCCTACAACGGATTTTTAGCCTACGGAGCGCGCAGCGGAGACTATCAACTCAAGCCCGCTCACCAATGCGAAGACCGGGTAGAGTTGGAGGCAGAATTAAAGAAGGTAGTGCTGCCCAACATTAAGATTGCCCTCACTGGCGGAGGTAGAGTAGCCAAAGGCGCCAAAGAAATTTTAGAAGCCTTGCAGATTCGCGAAGTGAGTGTGACGGAATACCTGAACCAGGAATTTGAGGAGCCCGTATTTGTGCAGTTGGCGGTGACCGACTACAACCGCAAGAAGGATGGCAGCGACACCAATATGCAAGAGTTTTTTGAGCATCCCGAGCGTTTCGATTCCGATTTCTTTCGATTTGCCAAAACTACCGACCTCTACATTGCCGGCCATTATTGGGAAAGTGGATCGCCCTACCTCTTCACCCGCCAAGACATTCGCCAACCCGAATTTCGCATAAAAGTGGTAGCCGACATCAGTTGCGACATCGACGGGCCGGTGGCCAGCACCTTGAGGCCTTCCACCATCGAAGACTCGCTCTATGGCTACGACCCACAATCGGAGCAAGAAACTGCGTTTGGTAACGAAGCAGGTATCACGGTAATGGCTGTAGACAACCTGCCTTGCGAGTTGCCCAAAGATGCCTCCGAAGATTTTGGAAACGAGTTCATGCAACACATTTTACCGGCTCTCATAGGCAACGATCCCGACGACATCATCGGTCGGGCGACCATTGCTGCCAATGGAGCGCTTACCGAGCACTACGCCTATTTACAGAACTACGTAGACGGAAAGTAGGCCAACACCTTTTCCATTTTTGAGATGACGAGTGTTGCGTGGCATTGCTTTGCGCAACATGAACTTCCTGTTCGAATTGTTTGTTGCGTGCCATTTCTACGCGCAACATTTTGTTGAGCTACGGATTTTGTTGCGTTGAATTTTTGCACGCAACACCAACCGCCTTTTTGAATTTATGTTGCGCGGGATTTTCTTGCGCAACACGTTGGTGTTGGCGGGAAGGCTTCCGCTTGGTGGTTGGGCAAACTGTCGTATTGGATTTTTCTACCTAACAAGGTGGTGTGCGGCTTCGATCTGCTCTTGACGCGATGCCATTCAATCGTGGACGGAATCAACCGAAGTGACAGACTGTATTCGTTAGGGAAAGGTGTACCAGGAGCAGGGGAGGGTTCCCCAACTGTTACACCCGCTTCAACTCCGCAATGGTAGCCACCGGATCTTCCGAGCGAAATACGAAGCTCCCTGCTACCAGTACATCGGCTCCCGCATCGATGAGTTGGCGGGCATTGTTGGCTTTTACACCACCATCAATTTCAATTTTGGTGTTGCAGCCCCGTTCGTCAATCATCTTGCGCAGTTGCTCCACCTTGCGGTAGGTGCCTTCAATAAACGACTGCCCACCAAAGCCCGGATTTACCGACATAAGGCAAACCAGGTCAATGTCTTCCAAGGTATCGGCCAGCAGGCTCACCGATGTGTGTGGGTTGAGGGCCACGCCGGCTTGCATGCCCAAGCCTCGTATGGATTGCAAACTGCGGTGCAGGTGCGTACTGGCTTCGTAATGCACCGTCAGCACGTCGGCACCCACTTCTTTGAAGGTTTCCAGGTAGCGTTCGGGCTGCACAATCATCAGGTGTACATCAATGGTTTTTTTGGCGTGCTTGGAAATGGCCTGGATTACCGGCATGCCAAAGCTGATGTTGGGCACAAACACACCATCCATCACATCGAGGTGAAACCAATCGGCTTCACTTTGGTTGACCATCTCACAGTCGCGTTGGAGGTTGGCAAAATCAGCGGCAAGAATGGAGGGAGCAATAAGTGCAGGCATGAGCAACGGAATTTTGGGCAAAAGTAAATGAAATCTTTGGCCCAAAAGGGGAAGCAGGGGAACAGCTTGGCACAAAAAAAGACCGCCCGATGAGGCGGCCTTTTAAAGAGGTGAAAAGGATTAGAGAGCTTAGCCCAAATACGATTTCAAAATTTTACTTCGGCTGGTGTGCTTCAGCCGTCGGATAGCTTTTTCTTTGATTTGCCGCACCCGTTCCCGGGTAAGGTCAAATTTTTCGCCTATTTCTTCCAAAGTCATGGCGTGCTGACCGGCCAGCCCAAAGTAGAGTTTCACTACATCTGCCTCACGCGCAGTGAGGGTAGACAGCGAACGCTCAATTTCTCTGCGCAGCGATTCGTGCAGCAATCCTTCTTCAGGATTAGGGCTGTCTTCGCCGGTCATGGTGTCGTACATGTTCCGGCTTTCGTTTTCCCCGCTCACAATGGGCGCATCCATAGAGACATGACGGGCCGAATTTTTCATCGACTCCCGCACATCGTTCATGGGCAGATCGAGCACTGCGGCAATCTCGTCCATCGAAGGCTCGCGTTCATATTCCTGCTCCAACTTCGAAAAGGCTTTGTTGATCTTGTTGATCGAGCCAATCTTGTTGAGCGGCAAACGAACAATGCGCGATTGTTCGGCCAGTGCCTGCAAGATGGATTGGCGAATCCACCAAACGGCATAAGAAATGAATTTAAACCCACGGGTTTCATCAAAACGTTGGGCGGCTTTGATGAGTCCCAGGTTGCCTTCATTAATCAAGTCAGGCAAGCTTAAACCTTGGTTTTGGTATTGCTTGGATACGGAAACAACGAAGCGAAGGTTGGCCTTCGTCAGTTTCTCAAGGGCGAGTTGATCGCCATCTCGAATCTTTTGGGCCAGTAATACTTCTTCTTCGGCGGTGATGAGATCGACCTTGCCGATCTCTTGCAGATACTTGTCCAGCGAGGCGGTCTCGCGGTTGGTGATCTGCTTGGTGATTTTTAGCTGTCTCATGGCGGGTCTAGGGGTTAGCTACAAGGATATAAACGGAGCTATATCATTGTAGGTTACAGCCAATGGCCGGATGGAGTTAAAAGTTACTCCATATTTCCTAGTTCCCGAACAAGAGTTCAGAAAAAAGATTTCACACCGAAGTGTCGGTTTGGATCAACTGTTCTGCTCGCCGTCAGAATTCCGCGGTTCTCTTGGGGGGCGATTCCCGTGAGGTCTGCGATCGCGGTCTCCTTGTGGCTTGCGCTCAGGTCGTGGAAGCAACGCTTTGCGAGAGAGACGTAGTTTACCGGATTTTTCATCGATTTCGATGAGTTTTACCTCAACTT
This sequence comes from uncultured Flavobacteriales bacterium, assembly GCA_937899835.1. Taxonomy (GTDB): domain Bacteria; phylum Bacteroidota; class Bacteroidia; order Flavobacteriales_G; family Salibacteraceae; genus CALCCE01. The sequence goes on from CALCCE010000147.1 coordinate 8,363, forward strand.
CGTCACCTTCTTTGAGCACTTCCTCTACCGATTCCAGTCGTCTCCAATCGATTTCCGATATGTGGAGCAGTCCGTCCCGGCCGGGCAGTATCTCGATAAACGCACCGAAAGGCATAATATTTTTCACTTTGCCTTTATATACCTCACCCGCTTCAGGAACGGCGGTGATGGCACGGATGCGCGCCAAAGCTCCGTCGATGGAGGCCTTGTCGTCAGACATAATGTCTACGATACCATTGCGGTCGTCCTCGTCGATAGAGATGGTCGTGTTGGTTTCCTTTTGAATTTCCTGAATGATTTTACCACCGGGTCCAATCACTGCACCAATCATATCTTTTGGAATAAAGATTTGTACGATGCGTGGTGCGTGGTCTTTGTAGTCTTCACGTGGCTCAGAGATCACTTTGTTCATCTCTTCGAGAATGTGGAGACGACCCTCGCGTGCTTGTTCCAGTGCTTCTTTCAAAATATCTGCCGAAAGGCCGTCTACTTTGATGTCCATCTGGCATGCGGTAATACCATCTGCGGTACCGGTTACTTTAAAGTCCATATCACCGAGGTGATCTTCATCACCCAGGATGTCGGAAAGTACCGAGTAGTTTTTTGTTTCAGGATCCATGGCCAATCCCATAGCGATTCCCGAAACAGGTTTTTTGATTTTCACACCAGCGTCCATCATCGCCATCGAACCGGCACAAACGGTAGCCATCGAAGACGATCCGTTCGACTCCAGAATGTCGGATACTACCCGTACAGTATAAGGGTTCGACTCGTCGGAGGGTACCACTTGCTTGAGGGCGCGCAGTGCGAGGTTTCCGTGTCCGATCTCACGACGGCTGGTGCTCCGAATAGGACGGGCTTCACCGGTAGAGAAAGGCGGGAAGTTATAGTGCAATAAGAATTTTTCGCTGCCTTCGTGGAAAGCACCGTCAATACTCTGCTCGTTCATTTTGTTACCCAAGGTCACGGTAGTGAGCGATTGGGTTTCACCACGGGTAAAGATAGAAGAACCGTGAGGGCCGGGCAGGTAACCGACTTCGCCCCAGATCGGACGAATTTCGTTGAGCTTACGACCATCGAGACGCATTTTGTCTTCGATCATCATTTTGCGCACGGCCGCTTTCTCTACTTTGTAAAAATAAGTTTTGATCAGGTGGCCTTTTTCTTCCAATACTTCTTCGCTCAAGGTAGAAGTATATTCTTCCAATACCGCTTTAAAAGCTTCTTTGCGGCCTTTTTTGTTGGCAATTTGTTGCTTGGCTACTTCGTAAGATTTGTCGAAAGTAGCTGCTTTCACCTGCTCGTAAAGCTCTTCATCGTGTTCTTCGTGGCTGTATTCGCGTTTTACGCCAGCACCTTTCACACGGGAAGCGAGGGTCATTTGTACGCCTACTTGATTTTTAATGGCTTCGTGCCCAATTTGAATGGCTTCCACCATGTCCGCTTCAGAAACTTCTTTCATTTCGCCTTCCAACATCATAATGTTGTGCAGGGTGGCGGCCAACATAATGTCGATGTCGGCATCGGCCATTTCCGAGAGTTTTGGATTAACGCGCCATTCTCCGTTGATACGGGCTACCCGTACTTCAGAAACCGGTCCGGCAAATGGAAGGTCGGAAACTGCGATGGCAGCGGAGGCTGCCAAACAGGCCAAAGAATCTGGTTGAGTGTCTTTATCAGACGAAACCAGGCTGATCATCACTTGAGTATCGCTGTGGTAGTCTGACGGGAAAAGTGGGCGTAAGGCCCGGTCAATTAAACGGGCAGTAAGAATTTCTGAGTCGGCTGGGCGCGCTTCGCGCTTGATAAAACCACCAGGGAATTTACCGGTGGAGGCATATTTTTCGCGGTATTCAACGGTAAGCGGGAGGAAATCGATGCCTTCTTTGGCTTCCTCATTAGATACAACAGTGGCCAAGAGCATGGTTTTTCCTTGTTTTACAACAACGGAGCCGTGTGCTTGCTTGGCCAACTTACCGGTTTCAATTATAATTTCTTGACCATCCGCCATTGTGATGGTCTCTTGAATTCCAATGTTCATGTGTTTGGTAAAATGGTGTGTCCTGAAAAAAGCTTACATACTAAAAAAGGGCAATCAATGTTGCCCTTTTTGGTATAAGCTTATTTCCGAAGATTCAGTTCTTTAATGATTGCGCGGTAACGCGCAATGTCTTTGCGCTTGAGGTAGTCTAATAAACCTCGTCTTTTACCTACCATCGCAACGAGCGATTTCTGGGTAACGAAATCTTTGCGATTTTGCTTAAGGTGGTTGGTCAGGTGGTTGATGCGGTGGGTAAACAACGCAATTTGTCCTTCAGCCGTACCGGTATCGCTCTCCGTTTTAGAGTGCTTCCGGAAGATTTCCTTCTTGGTTTCAGGCGTTAAGTACATGCTTCTTCGTTCGAAATGTTATAGTCTCTTCTTAAATCAAGGTGCAAATATAGATTTTTTTTCTTACCTGCAATCTTGTGAAAAACCCTAATGTTTAAAGAGTTTTAGCGAAAGGGCCAGCTTCGATTTGAGTTCTTTACGGGCCACAATGTAATCGAGGAAACCGTGCTCCAACAAAAACTCTGAAGTTTGAAAGCCTTCTGGCAAGTCTTTGCCAATGGTTTCTTTCACTACCCGAGGACCGGCAAAACCAATGAGTGCTCCCGGCTCGGCAATGTTCAGGTCGCCCAACATGGCGAAGGAAGCAGTGATGCCACCGGTGGTCGGATCTGTCAATATAGAGATATAAGGAATTTTGGCTTTGGCCAACATCGAGAGCTTGGCCGATGTTTTGGCCATCTGCATGAGCGAGAACGCGGCTTCCATCATTCGGGCTCCCCCGGATTTACTGATGCTGATGAAAGGCACATTGTGTTTCAACGAGTGGTCGATTCCTCGTGCCAATTTCTCACCTACTACCGAGCCCATCGAGCCACCAATGAAAGAAAAGTCCATGGCACCGATCACCACCTCTTGCTCGTTGAGCAAGCCGGTAGCAATGCGCACTGCGTCTTTCAATCCGGTTTTCTTGCGCGAAGCTTCCAGGCGGTCTACGTAGTTTTTCGTGTCCCGAAATTTCAGAGGATCACCTGAAATCAGATCCGAAGCCAACTCAACGTATTCCCGGTTGTCGAATAAAAAGGAGAAATATTCATAAGACCCGATGCGCTCGTGATAGCCACAATTTTCGCACACCCAAAGGTTAGCGCTGTGGTCTTCAGAAGACATCACGTGCTTGCACTTTGGACATTTGTACCAAAGGCCTTCAGGGGTTTCCCGTTTTTCACGGGTAGGCGTCTTAATGTTTTCTTTGATCCGTTTGAACCAACCCATAGGTATAAGATTTAGGGTTGTACCTCAGCGGTTCGGTTATGCAATGGTCACCGAATCGTCGAGATAAACGTTTTGAACTGCATTGAGAATTTCTACACCCTCTTTCATCGGGCGTTGGAACGCTTTGCGACCAAGGATCAACCCCTGGCCTCCAGCCCGTTTGTTGATCACTGCTGTAGTTACCGCTTCTGCCATGTCGGAAGCGCCAGAAGAAGCCCCGCCAGAGTTGATCAAACCGATGCGGCCCATGTAGCAGTTGGCTACCTGGTAGCGGCACAAATCAATCGGGTGGTCCGAAGAAAGCTCCGAATACACTTTCGGGTGGGTTTTGCCAAAGTTCACCGCATTGTAGCCACCGTTGTTGGTCGGCAATTTTTGCTTGATGATATCGGCCTGAATGGTAACCCCAAGGTGGTTGGCTTGCCCGGTAAGGTCGGCCGAGGTGTGGTAGTCAACACCATTGGTTTTAAAAGCCGAGTTGCGGGTGTAGCACCACAAGATAGTAGCCATGCCCAATTCGTGCGCACGCTCAAAAGCTTGTGCAATTTGTACAATTTGATGGTTGCTGCCTTCAGAACCAAAATAAATGGTGGCACCAATTGCTGCCGCGCCCAGGTTCCAGGCCTCGTCTACACTGCCAAATTCAATTTGATCGTAAGTAGAAGGATGGCTCAAAAATTCGTTGTGGTTAATTTTTACCACGAATGGAATCTTGTGCGCATACTTGCGCGAACAACTGGCCAATACCCCGAAGGTGGAGGCTACTGCATTGCAGTCTGCTTCCAAGGCCAGTTTAATAATGTTTTCTGGGTCGAAATAAATCGGATTGGGCGAAAAGGAAGCTCCGGCAGAGTGCTCGATGCCTTGGTCAACCGGCAAAATAGAAAGGTAACCACTCTTGCCCAATCGCCCATGGTTGTAGAGCGAAGCCAGGCTGCGCAACACCTGTGGGCTGCGGTTGGTGCTTTCGAAAATGCGGGACACGAAGTCAGAGCCCGGAAGGTGGATATTGCTCTGGTCAATGGTATTGCATTGATGCTCCAGAAGGTAAGACGCCTGATCTTGCAGAATGTCTTCGGTCTTGCTCACGCTTGCGGTGGTCATAGTGCTGTCGAAGGATTAAAGTTAATTTGATCCCGGGTGAAGCGACAAAACTAATTATTTATGTCATTGGGTGAATAGGCTACTTCAAAAATGCTGTAGTGCCCCACTCAGAAAGGATAGCCAATTCCTAAATTGATAGAGCCCTGTGGAAACTGATAAGGGGCGAACCCCCTTTCGTTGCGCATAGCATTCAATTGGTCTTTCGATTGAAACACCCAGCGTTCTCCTCTGGGAAAACTGGGATCTTTCATTTGTATCGCTCCATCGATGCGGAGAATGAAAAAGCTAAAATCGAAACGTACGCCCAGGCCGGTGCCAATGGCCAACTCGTTGTAAAACCGGTCCGAACGAATTTCGGCTCCGGGCAAATCGGGATTTTCGTTCAAATTCCAAATGTTGCCGATGTCTACAAAAGCCGCTCCTTCGAGTAGTTCAATAATGTCGAAACGGTACTCGATGTTGCCCTCCAATTGTACTTCGCCGATTTTGTCGATTCCAGTGCGCAAGGTATCCGGGAGCGCACCAGGCCCCAATGATCTGGCCCTCCAGGCACGCATAAAGTTTGCACCCCCACCAAAGTAACTCTTCTCAAAAGGTAACACATCCAGGTTGTCCACCGGATTGCCAAGGCCCGTGAAGGTGCGGTATACAAATTCGGTAGTTCGGGTAAAACTCACCTTGCGTTTCACCTCCAGGTCTACCTTAAAGTAATTGGCAAAACGAATGTTGTCGATCCGGTAGCTGCCGTCTTCGGTTTCGGCTCCGGCTAATCGGAAGGCCTGGTAGAGCGAAAAACCAGCCAACTCAAGCCTTGGCCTCAGGTACCAGGTGTTGCTGCGCGGCTTGTTGGGATTGTAGTTATTATAGGTATACTGAAAACGACCCGCCGGGATAAAGTGGTCGTTGTAGCTCGCCGAAAGCTGGCTGTTGTTCAAGGCATCGAGCAAAGCCCTGAAATCATCGTCGGCACTGATTTGGATCAAGCTGATGTCTACCGGATAGATCGAAAAGCTGTGAAAGTCTTTGTAATTCAGTTTCCAACCATAGTTGATCTCCGCAATGGTGCGCGAAAAAGTGGGCCGGTTTTGAAAGTTGTAAACCACGTTGATCTCGGTGCGCGGTTGCGTGTAGGCCAGCTTAGTGAGGTATCTCTTGGCCAGAAAGAGGTCGGGAATCGCCAGCTTTATCTCACTACCAATTTCAATGGTGTTGAAAGGAGTAAATTCTTCTACCGTGCGTTCTACGGTGCCTTCGTCGGTATTGGCATCGTCTTCGGGCAAAGGCTCGTCGTCGTTGGCAATTTGCTGTGCCTCCAAACCGCCCTTGAGGCGAAACTCTAAGGCTTCTGCACCTTTGAAAGAATTCTTATTTAAATAGATGGCACTACCGGCAATACCGAGGTTGCCTTGCTGGTTGGTGCCCTCTGCCTCCAGCGTTACCGCCTGCCGGGGCGATGGGGTGAGGCGAATGATGCAATCCAATTGATTCTCTCCCACCCGTTCGTAGCGGATGTTGATGAACTTAAAGGTGCGTAACTCGGCCAGCCTGCGGTTGGTGAGCTGGTGGTTGGTGAGGCTGTAGCGTTCGCCTTCCCGCAGAAATACCGCTTTTAAAATCACCTCCGGTCGAAACCTCGGCGATTGGCTGTAAACAAAGCTGTAGCCCTCTACTTCTAAGGTATCGGTCGTAATCACCTGATTGGTAGCCAACGCATCTCTTTCTTTGGCCCGTAAGGCCAGGTCTTGCTGGTTGTAGTCGGTTTGTATGTAGACGTTGGAGATATAATAGGGCCGGTGTTTTTCGGTAATGAGGGTGTCTTTTCCATTGGGCAAGGTCTGCAGCCGGGTAGGGTTTCTTACGATCGTGTTCACTGCTACCTTAAAAGGTGCGTTGGGCAGGGCAGTATCTACCTCGTAGCTCAGGTACTGTTTGTCGAAATAGAAATACCCAAGGTTTTTTAAGTGATTGGTAAAAGCAGTACGGTCGGCCTCAAAAGCATCCACGTCAAAGTTGTCGCCATATTTCAACAGGGTTTTCTTCGATGCACTGATGACCTGCGGTATAAATGAAGAGTCTTTAGGGTCGTAATCGATGCTGCTAAGGGTATAGGCAGGCCCAGCCTTGATGGTATAGACCACCTTGGTTTTTTTCGGATTACGGGGGCTCACCCAAACACTGTCGGTTACCGTGGCCCTGAAATACCCCTTGTTGCGCATATAGATGGTCAGCTGGTTGGCCGATTTTTGGGTAAGCACCGAATTGAGCACCACCGGTTCCTCGCCAACCGTGTTCATCAACCAATCGTTGACCCGGTTGCGCTTTTTGCGCTTGCCATAATTATAAACGTGCAGGTAAGGACGCCAAAAACCCAGCAGGTTTCGGTTGGGTTGTTGTTTTAGGATAGAGCTAAGTTCGTCCTTATCTACGTTGGGATTGTCTACCACGATGGTATTGCGCAAGAGCAGCCGCTCATCTTCGGCCAGGTGCTTGGTGGGGTTGCAGCCCCATAACCAACACAGACACAAAAACAGTAGCCCAAAAGGATATGTGGAAAAACGCTTTGTCAAGGCCTTGAATTCAGCAGAAGGAAAGTGTTTTTTTGCGTCACAAAACTAACCATTATATAGCGGTAGCACTTCGGAGTATGTTTTCTAAAAACCAGGTGAAGCGGATAAAAGCCTTGGCGCGTAAGAAAGTACGGCAGGAATCGGGCCAATTTGTGGTAGAAGGACACAAACTGGTGACCGAGCTATTGCAAAGCGAGCTTCGGGTACTAGAGGTATGGGCCTTGCCCGAGTGGATCGAAAATGCCAGCTTACCCTTGGCCCACCAGCCTGAAGTGAAGGTTTTTCCGGTAAAACCCAACGAAATGGAACGCCTCACTTTGTTGAACAGTCCCTCTCCGGTATTGGCCATATTGGCCATACCCGAACCACAAAAAGCCGACATTAATCCACGAGGCTTAACCTTGGTGTTGGACCGCATCAACGATCCGGGAAATTTGGGAACGCTTATTCGGATAGCCGACTGGTTTGGCGTGCAACAATTGGTCTGCTCCTCCGATACGGTAGACGCCTACAATCCGAAGGTGGTACAGGCCACCATGGGATCATTGGCCCGGGTATACCTTATATATACCGATTTGGTGTCATGGCTACACACCTCTAAGGCACAGTTCCCTGAAATTCCTATTTGTGGGGCAGTTATGAACGGTGAAAACCTCTACCAAAGTGAGTTAAAGGCACCCGCAGTGGTGGTGATGGGCAGCGAAAGCCATGGAATCGATTCCAATTTACTTCCGCTTTTGTCGCATCAGCTTACCATCCCTGTTTATGGTGGAGCCGAGTCGCTAAATGTTGCTGCTGCAGCCGCGATAATGTGCGCTGAATTTAGGCGCAGGCGTTGAATTTCGTGCTTCATTCCGCTACTACAGCCCTATTTATGAAAAATAAGGCAACCTTAAAATACCTAAGGTTAGGTATTGGTCAAACTTAAGGTGGCGGGTACATTTGCGCTGCAATTTAGAATTAGTCTAAATAAGATCTAAACAAATGAATTATTCTTCCTTCTTTAAGTATTCACGCTACGCTGTAGCGGCTGCCTTGGTACTAACACTTGGTGCTTGTGGCAATGACGATGATGGTGACGATGATCCCGCACCAGATAACAGTTATACAGTTCCAGAAACGTATAACTTCGAAAATGTAAAGTATACCGGTCAAACCGAGCGTTTGGACATGTTGGCTGAAATGACCACCTACATGAAAACCGGTAACACGCAGGGCACCACCTTGGATGCTCAGATTTTGAAAGACAAGTTTGCTAACGTCAATGGTCAATTTTCTACCACGTATAGCAAAAACCTGGAAAGCAAAACTTTTGCTCCTGATGTAGCCATGTTTCAGGGATTTATGGATGACATTGCTACTGCAAGTCAATCAGCCACTCCAGGATCTGACGGTACCGCCGGTGTTGTAACCAGTATCGATGGTGCTAAGTCTTACTTATTGAACGAAGACGGAGTAGAGTACACCCAGCTGATCGAAAAAGGTTTGATGGGCGCTACTTTCTATTACCAAGCTACCGCTGTTTACCTCTCTGATGATCGTATTGGTGACGCTGTGGACAACACTACTGTTGTTCCTGGTGAAGGTACCGATATGGAGCACCACTGGGATGAAGCTTTCGGATACTTTGGAGTTGAGAAAGATTTCCCAACCAACACTGACGTTCGTTTCTGGGGTAACTACTGCAACGGTCGCGATGGTGTTTTGGGTACCAACAGCCGTTTGATGGATGCCCTTCTCAAAGGTCGTGCTGCCATCAGCAACAACGACAAAGACGCCAAATTGGAAGCTCGTACCGAAGTAAGCAAGGTGTGGGAAGAAGTAGTAGCGGGAACCGCTATTCACTACATTAATGGTGGTCTTGAAGATTTTAACGATGATGCGCTGCGCTGCCACCAATTGAGTGAAGCTTGGGCTTTCATCCTCTCTCTGAAATACAACTCTAACGGAACTTTGAGCGCTTCTCAAGTAGATGCTTTGCTCGCTCAATTGGGTGCTGACTTCTACGACATTACCGTAGCTGACCTGAATGCTTTGAAAGATAGCATGGCTGCCACCTTCGGTTTGGAGTCGGTAAAAGACCAACTTTAATTTCTACTTAACTTAAGTTGAAATGCAAAGGATAGTAATGATCGGTCGAACCATTACTCGTTATTCATGGATGCTACTGCTTACAATCGCAGTAGCATCCTGCGTTAATGACGATGATGGGGATGACCCCGAAGTTAATTTCGATCAAGGAGCCATGCTTACCACTATTGGTAATAATGTGATTGTTCCTTCCTTCGAAACCTTGAATAATGAAGCGGCAACCTTGGAAACTGAGGTAAGTGCTTTCGTAGGAAGCCCTACTGAATCGGGGCTGGCATCCGTTCGCGCCCAATACATCAAAGCCGATAAGGCATGGCAACGCTGCGCTGCCTTTAATTTCGGCCCGTCTGCTACCTTCGCTACCCAATCTGTTCTCAATACCTGGCCTACGAATCCGACCAAGATTGAGGACAACATTACCAACGGAGGCTACAACCTTCAAACTTCTAGTAACCTCACTGCTTCTGGTTTTCCAGCGTTGGATTACTTGCTTTACGGTTCGGCTGCTGATGAGGCGGCTATCGTTAACCGGTTTTCGCAAGAACAAGCACTGAAAGATTACCTGGTAGATGTAGTAGACATCATTGTTTCGGTTTCCGGAACTACGTATGATGGATGGTTGGCTTCTTCCAGCACCAATTACCTGGAAACCTTCGTTCAAACGACGGGTACTGATATTGGTAGTTCCATCGGTTTGATGGTCAACGAATTCAGCAAGGAAATTGAATTGGTGAAAAACGCCCGAGTAGGTATTCCACTTGGTAAAAAATCACTCAACGTCACCCGCCCGGATCAGGTAGAAGCTTTGTATTCAGGCATGTCAGTGGAGTTCTCCGTTGAAAACATGAAAGGGCTCAAAGCGCTGTTCATGGGCTTGGGAGAAACCAGTTCTACAGCCAATGGCCTGTTCAACTACTTAGAAGCTATCAATGCCCAAGAAGGCGATGGGTTGCTGTCCAATGCCATTCGGGATCAATTCGATTTGATCGATACGCGCTTAAACGATATTCAGGGTAACCTCTTTGATGCAGTAGACAATGACTTTGCCACGGTAGATGCCGCTTACACTGAAATTCAGCGTTTGGTGGTATTGGTGAAAACCGACATGACTTCTGCCATGGGAGTTCAAATTACCTACCAGGACAACGACGGTGATTGATCGGATTCGCCCTCTTTTCACAACACTCTCTACGGAAGATTCGGCAGCCCCTTTAGCGGGCTTCCGAATCTTTTTTGGTTTCATGATGTTGGTTAGCGTAGTGCGTTTCGCAGCCTACGGTTGGATCAACACTGTTTATATTGAACCTGATTTTCACTTTACTTACTTCGGCTTTGCTTGGGTAAAGCCCTTTGGCGAAATAGGCATGTACCTGGTTTTTATTGCCATGGCCTTAGCGGCAATCTGCATCATGCTGGGTTTTCTTTACCGCCTGTCCACCGTGGCTTTCTTCTTGCTTTTTACTTACGTAGAACTGCTCGATAAAACCACTTATCTCAACCATTACTACTTCGTTAGCCTGGTAGCCTTCATCCTTATCTGGTTGCCGGCCAACCGCGCCTGGTCCATAGACGCCTGGCGCAGCCCCAAACGCTTTCAGGCCACGGTTCCCCGTTGGACCATTCGTATTCTTCAGCTGCAATTGGCCATTGTGTACGTTTATGCAGGCATCGCCAAGATCAATCCTGATTGGATGTTAGAGGCCATGCCCTTGAGGATGTGGTTGCCGGCCCACTCCGATTTGCCCCTTATCGGCTCATACTTTACCAAAACCTGGGTAGCCTACCTCTTCAGTTGGTTTGGCATGGTCTACGATCTTACCATTCCTTTCTTTCTGCTTTACCGCCCTACTCGGCTCTGGGCTTATGCAGCGGTAGTCGTTTTCCACGTGCTCACTTGGGTATTGTTTCCGATTGGCATGTTTCCGTTCATCATGATCGGAGCCACTCTTATTTTCTTTTCTCCTCAATGGCACATGCGCTGGCTCAACCGCCTTTGGCCTGCAATATGGAAACCCGAACCCAGCATTCAACCCACTACGCGATTTCGCATGCCAACGCTTGGCCTTTATGGAATTGGGCTATTCTTAGTTTTCCAACTTTTATTTCCTTTTCGATACCTCGCTTATCCAGGAGAACTTTTTTGGACCGAAGAAGGTTATCGTTTCAGCTGGCGTGTCATGTTGATTGAAAAGGCAGGCTACGTCACCTTTAAGGTGAAAGATCCTGCAACCGGCCGGGAAGGCGAAGTATGGCCTTCCGATTACCTCACCAAGTTCCAGGAAAAGCAAATGAGTACTCAGCCAGATATGATTTTGGAGTTCGCCCATTTCATTGCTGCGGAATACCAGGAGCTGGGCATTGAATCCCCTGAAGTTCGGGCAGAAGCCTACGTGACCCTCAATGGCCATCGGAGCAGATTGCTGATCGATCCTGAAGTGGATTTAGTCAAGGAGAAAGACAGTTTTGCTCCCAAGACCTGGATACTTCCATTTGAAAAATCAAATGCTTTTGCAAACTCTCAATAAATACCTGTTTTTACTCGGGTTGCTCCTGCTACCCAGTGTTTTGTTGGCCGCTTCGCTTACTGGCGTGGTGAAAGACGGCGAAACGGGCGAAAAGCTTTTTGGTGCTGAAGTGCTGTTGCAAAACACCTTTTTCAAAGCGACTACCGACGAGAATGGTCGTTTTGTTTTCAAAGGTGTACCGGAAGGAAAACACGTACTCCAGGTGTATCTTTTTGGCTTTGCGGCCTACCAGCAGGAAGTGATCATGACCAATGAAGATCAGACGATTGAAACGGTGTTGAACCCCCTACAGCAGTCGCTGGACGAAGTGGTTGTAGAAGCAGAGAAAGACAATTCTTTTGGCATTACCCGCTTGCGTGCCATTGAAGGAACTGCCATTTATGCCTCCAAGAAAAACGAGGTGGTAGTACTTGAAGACCTCAACGCTAACCTGGCGCAAAATAACGGCCGTCAGGTCTATGCCCGTGTTGCTGGCCTAAACATTTGGGAGAGCGATCCCGGTGGACTGCAACTGGGGGTAGGAGGCCGTGGTTTGAGTCCCAACCGCACCTCAAATTTCAATACCCGCCAAAACGGGTACGACATTAGTGCCGATCCTTTGGGCTATCCCGAAAGCTATTACACCCCGCCTACTGAAGCGGTGAGACGTATTGAAGTGGTGCGTGGTGCGGCTTCGCTCCAGTATGGACCTCAGTTTGGGGGCATGATCAACTTTTCGCTCAAAGAGGGGCCGCGAGACAAGCCCATTGAAGTGGTTACCCGGCAAACCGTGGGTAGCTTTGGTTTCTTCAACTCCTTCAACAGTGTTGGCGGAACCCACGGAAAAATCAATTACTACGGCTACCTGCAATACAAACAAGGAGACGGCTGGCGGCCCAACTCCAATTTTGAATCTACCTCCGGGTATGGCGCTTTGCGCTATAAAGCTAATAAGCGCATGGAGCTGGTGTTCGAGTTCACGCACCTCAACTACCTGGCCAAGCAACCCGGCGGGCTCACCGATGCTCAATTTGAGCGCGATGCCCAACAATCGAACCGGGAGCGCAATTGGTTTGCAATTGATTGGAACATTGCCTCGGCCACCGTCAATTACAACCTCACCGAAAAAACCAGGATCAACAGCCGCTTCTTTGGCCTTTCAGCCAAACGGGAAGCTTTGGGCAATTTGGACCGTATCGACCGTGCCGACGATCCTACCGCTAACCGCGATTTGATTTACGGTGACTTCAACAACTTCGGCAACGAAACCCGATTCATCCATCAATACCGCATCAAAGGCCTTAATGCCGCACTGCTCACCGGAGTGCGCTATTTTCAGGGACAAACGGTGAGCCAGCAAGGGGAAGCCGACAATGGGAGCAATGCATCTTTCAACTTCATCAATCCCGATGGATGGCTGCAATCGGATTACGAATTCCCGAGCCGCAACATTGCTTTTTTCGCCGAGCATTTATTTACCCTCGCCCCGCGTTGGACCCTTACGCCAGGTTTCCGTTTCGAGTACCTCTACACCGAAGCCAATGGCTACTACCGGCAAACCAACCTCCATCCGCTTACCGGGGAAATTCTGCTGGATGTGTTGAATGAAGAAACCAATTCGCGCACCCGTAGCTTCTTCTTAGGTGGTTTGGGTACCAGCTACCGGCCCTTGGAAAGTGTAGAAGTGTATGGCAATTTTTCACAAAATTATCGGCCGATCAACTTCAACGATATTCGAATCATCAACCCCAACCAGGTTGTAGATCCCAACATTAAAGATGAGCGGGGTTTTAGTTTAGACCTTGGTTTCCGGGGCAACGTGAAAAGGGCTTTGAACTTTGATGTGAGCTTCTTTATGCTGGCCTACAAAGACCGTATTGGTACTTTCCTCACCACGGTGCCCGATCCGGCCCTCATCGAAAGAGTGGTGCGGTTGCGCACCAACATTGCCAACTCGCGTTCGATAGGCGTAGAGGCTTTTGGAGAGTTAGACCTGTGGCGGGTGGTGCGTGGCGATTCGGCCAAGAGCTCGCTGGCATTGTTTGTGAATGTTTCGCATGTGAATGCCCGGTATATCTCTTCCGACGAAGCGGCCTTTGATGGCCGAAAAGTTGAATTGGTTCCGGAATACACCACCCGAAGTGGACTTACTTTCCGGCGAAAAAATTGGAGCCTTAGCTACCAGTTTTCCTGGATCGCAGAGCAATTCTCCGATGCGACCAACGCCGAGTTCTATCCTACAGCAGTAGCAGGCATCATTCCGGCCTACCATGTTTCTGATTTGAGTGGCTTCTACCGTTGGAAACGTTTCCGTGTGGAAGCAGGCATCAACAACCTGACCGACGAGCGCTATTTCACCCGACGAGCGACCGGATATCCTGGTCCGGGTATTCTCCCGTCAGAAGCGCGCAGCTTTTACACCACGCTTCAAATTACGATCTAAGTATAGCTTCTGCCATTTTGCGGGCACACCGTTGCCCGTCCATGGCCGCAGAAACAATTCCCCCTGCATATCCGCCTCCTTCTCCGCAAGGGTACAAACCGGGTACTTGAGGGTGTTGCAAGCTTTCGGGATCGCGTGGAATGCGCACCGGTGAAGAAGTGCGGCTTTCTACGCCTACTACAACCGCTTCAGGGTGCATGTAGCCACGCATCTTTTTGCCAAAGGCCTTGAAGGCCCGTTGTAACCTGCGGTTGACAAATGGGGGAAGTACCTCACCCAGTTTAGCCGGGGCAACCCCGGGAAAATAGGAAGTTTTGGGCAGTTCATGCGAAGCGCGGTTGGCCACAAAATCCACCAATCGCTGGGCCGGGGCGACCTGGCTGCGGCCACCTGCTTCCCAAGCCAACTTTTCGATGTTCTGCTGAAAACGCAATCCCGAAAGGGGATCGTTTGCAGTAGCTTGATAATCTTTTGGATCAACCGAGACTACGATGCCCGAATTGGCGTAGGGAGTGTTGCGCTGGGAAGGCGACCAACCGTTGGTCACTACCTCGCCAGGAGAAGTAGCACACGGAGCGATGATGCCTCCCGGGCACATGCAAAACGAAAACACACCACGGCCATCTACTTGATGCACCAGGCTGTAGGAGGCAGCCGGAAGCCACTCTCCCCGTTGGGGCTGGTGGTATTGAATTTGATCAATGAGGCTTTGGGGATGCTCTACCCGTACCCCAAGGGCAAAAGGCTTAGCCTCCAGGGCAATGGATTTAGCGTGTAGCAACTCAAAAATATCCCGGGCCGAATGCCCGGTAGCCAACAAAACGGCTGCCCCTAAAAAAGTCTTACCCTGTGCCGTACTCACCCCGGTAAGTCGACCATTTTCGCGATGAAAATCGGTTACCTGTTGCCCAAAATGCACTTCTCCACCGCATTGTTGAATGTACTTGCGCATGGTGCCAATAATACCGGGCAGCTTGTTGGAGCCAATGTGTGGATGGGCATCGACCAAAATTGATTTTGGGGCACCAAAGCGCACCAAGGTTTCCAAAATCTCGCGTACATCGCCTCTTTTGGTGGATCGGGTATAGAGTTTACCATCAGAATAGGTACCTGCTCCGCCTTCGCCAAAACAATAATTACTGTTGGGGTCCACCACATGCTGTCGACTGATGGCGGCTAAATCTTTCAAACGGGAACGAACGTCTTTGCCCCGTTCCACCAACACCGGCTTCAGGCCCTTTTCGATCAGGGTAAGGCAAGCGAATAAGCCGGCGGGCCCTGCTCCAACGATAACTACCGGGGGCGCATGATCGACCGATTGTACTTCAGGTGCCCTGAATTCGGTCAACTGCGGTGCGGCTCCGAGGTAGGCGGCCACCTTCAAGCGAATCTTTACCCGTTTCGAGCGGGCATCGATCGATCTGCGCAATGGCTCTACGTGTGCAATGGTTTTGGCATCGACCGAAAGTTCTCTGGCCACCCGATTTTTCAATCGATCAGGATTGCCGGCAGTTTCAGGACTAATGAGCAACAATACCTCTTCGCGCATGGCGGCAAAGGTAGGGTTTAGCCTTCGAAGTGAAAGGAGAGCACAAAGATGCGCGACCGCAGGCTGGAAATGGGGTCGGAAAGTGGAGTATTGTCGTTGATGATCAAGTTGTTGATGCCCTGAACGAATTTTAGTTCCGGCGAAAACTTGAAATAGGTTAGAAAAAAGTCAAAACCCACACCCACTTCCGCCGAATAACTATTCCGCGCCAGTTTGATCACAATCTCATTAGGGTCGTTAAACTGGTTGTCGGTGTTTTCTTGCGAGGCAAAATCAAAACTGTATCGGCCGCCAACAATAAAATAAGAGGCAAAATTGTTGAGCCGGAAGGAGCGGTATTTTAGACTTAAGGGAAGGTTGAGCCAGGTGGATTCTACTTTTTTCACCAGGAGTGAGGCGGTACCATCCGACCTTAAGAAGCTGTATTCGAGGTTGCGCTGACCGAAACTGAGGTCGGGTGTAAAACGCAATCCTAAAGTGGGGCTAAGGTGCAAATCGGAGATAATACCGATGTTGAATCCGCTTTGTTGTACGCTTTGAATCCCGGCCAGAGAATCGCTCAGGCTCAGGTCCGATTCCATGGCAAAGTCGGCGGTATTGATGCCCAACGTAAATCCAAAATGAATTTTCTTGTTGTCGAAATCGTTCAGGTTCTTCACCTTGTCTCTCTGTGCCCAGGCCGATGCGGCATTCAACAACAGCAGACCCAAAACGAAATATCGAAACGATTGCATCGTGGTATCAAACGGAATGGAACTCAAAAAATTGAGCGCGTTTCGGGCAAAGGTAGAAGAATTCTCAATTGCCGGTTTTGCTTCCCATGTAAAGGGTGGCAATGCCAAAGGTGAGGGCATAGGCCTTCATTTCCTTGAAGCCAGCCTGGTGCATACGGCCAATGAAATCTTCCCCGTCGGGAAACGCCTGCACCGATTCGGGCAAGTAAGAATAAGCGCGGGCATCTTTGGAAAACCACCGACCAATAGCCGGAAGAATTTTGAGGAAATAGAAGAAGTACAGTTGTTTGACGGGAAATTTGCGCGGCCGCGAAAACTCAATGATTGCCGCTTTGCCACCAGGGCGCAACACCCGGTGCATTTCCGATAGGCCCTTGTCGAGGTTTTCGAAGTTGCGCACACCAAACGCTACTGTGATGGCGTCAAAACTATTGTCTTCAAATTGCAGGTTTTCGGAATCTCCCGACCGCATGTCAATGAGATTTTCCAGGCTTTTGCGCACCATTTTCTTGCGCCCAACTTCCAGCATCTCATGGCTGATGTCAACCCCCACAATTTTGTTGGGCTTTAGGCGACTGGCCTCCACGGCAAAATCACCCGTGCCGGTAGCAATGTCGAGAATTGCTTTGGGTTGGATAGAGCGCAATTTGCGAATCGCTTTGCGCCTCCAGGTAATGTCGATGCCCAACGATAAAAAATGGTTGAGAAAGTCGTAGCGCCCCGCAATGTTGTCGAACATTTCGGCTACCTGCTCTTTCTTGCCGGAGGACTTATCGTGATAAGGTGTTACGGTGCTTGGATCCTGTGCCATAATCGGGGGCAAAGTTGCGAAATAATGCACCATTTGAACATCAGCCTACCAGGATATGTTCATCGGGATATTTGTATTGTGCGCTCACGGTTTTGCTGAGGGCAAATGCAATGGTCAAGGTGCCCAGGCGACCGATGTACATCGACAAGATCAACACGATCTTTCCCGCGGTGCTAAGGTCACTCGTAATGCCTGTAGACAGGCCACAAGTAGAAAAAGCCGAAACTTCTTCGAAGATCAGATCGGCCAGGTTGCGGCCGGGCATCTCCAAAATGTGTGCTTCGGTGATGCTCAGAACAAAAATTCCGGTAAGGATACCACCAATGCTAAAGAGCAATACCGAATACGCTTTCAACAGATCGTCTTGCGGAAGAGTTCGTCGAAAAAGCTCGATGTTGCGCTTGCCGCGAATGGTGCTCCACACCGAAAGCAGAATAAGGGCAAATGTGGAGGTTTTGATTCCTCCGGCAGTAGAGTAGGAGTTGCCCCCAACAAACATTAAAAATACCAGAAGAATAATGGTGGGCACCGCCAGTGCATGCACATCTACGGTGTTGAGTCCGGCCGACCGGGCTGAGATAGACTGAAAAGCGGCAGTAATGAGGCCCTCTACCACATTTTGTCCCTCAAGGGTATTTCGATATTCTAAAAGGTAGAAAGCCGCCATTCCAATGACGGCCAAACCTATATAAACGTACAAGGCGATCCTGGTGCTGAGCATCGGACGTTTCCAAGGGTTTTTTAGCCGGTCGCGGAGCTTTTTCCAACTTCCCAGATCAAACATGGTGGTGAAGCCCAGCGCCCCCACAAACATCAAAACGGTGACGAAGAAATGAAACAGGTAAGCCGACTGCATCACCTCGTTGTACATGCCGTTGGTGAACGTGGAAAATCCCGCATTGTTGAAGGCCGAAACCGAATGGAACACTGCAAAAAATACCTTGTCGCCAACCGTATCAAGTTCCCAGCTCGGTTCAATCACCACATAAACGGCCAAACAACCGATGAATTCGATGATGAGGCTCAAGCCGAGAATACGCGAAAACAAACCCTTGGAACCGAAGATGGAATCGCGGGTAATGAGGTCTTCGAGAATGCTGTGGTGCTGCACCCCCACGCCCCATTTGTTGAGAAAAGCTAGCAAAGCGGCAAAAGCAACGATGTTGAGACCACCCAATTTCATCAACAGCAGGATGATGAAATGCCCCTTGAAGGTGAAATAGGTGCCAGTGTCTACCACAATGAGTCCGGTAACGCAGCTGGCAGAGGTAGACGTGAAAAGCGCATCCACAAAACCCATACCTCCCGGCTCTACGGTCATTTCTGGCAACATGAGCATGCCGGTGCCGAAAGTGATCAGCACGCCAAAGGAAATCATGAACAAACGAGCCGGGTGAATTTTGAAATTGGGAATGATGTTCGTGGATTTCCCGATTTCAACCCCAACTACGATCAGTAGGATCAGTTGAATGATGAGTGTGGAAAAAGCCGGGAAACTCCGGATGCCGATTCCCACGAAAAACGACTCGATCAACAGCACATCAAAAAGGTTGTAACTCAGCCCCTCTACAATGAGCAGTACCATCAATGTGCCTTCAAACCACGTCCGCCGGATAAATTTTAGGGGCGCAAAATCGTAGAAAATGCGAAGGAGGTATTGAAGAACGTAGAATATGAAGGAGCCTTGAATAACGCGCAACGACCAATCTGCCGAGCCTTGCAATCGTGGGAAACCGTAGTAATAGACCAAGGTGCCCAACGCCAACAAAGAAATGAGAAAGCTTATGATCCGAAGGACCCGAAGCACCTTGGGCTTGCTGTCGTAAATCAGCAAGTTGATACGTTCACGTAGTGCCCTCAGCGACATTTTAGTTGTTTTCTGCCAGCAAAAGCAAGGCCTCAGATCGAAGCTTATCCCGGTCGATGGGCACTACGCCCACTTCCTCGCAAACCAGGCCACCCGCAAGGTTGGCCAATTGCGCCCAAAAACCAGGGTCGAGGTTCAAAGCCAGACCAAGTGCGGCTACACTGATCACTGTATCACCAGCGCCAGAAACATCGGCGATAGAGCGCAAATGCGCTGGGAAAATTTGAGCTTCTGCATTGGCAGCAACAAAAACACCCCGTTCCGATAAGGTAATGAGCGACATCTCGTGGGCCAACTGCAAACGAAGTTGCGCGTTGGCGTGCTGGAGGTTTTCCAGATTGGGTTGATCCAGATCGATTTTTAAGCCTTCGCGCAGTTCTTTGAGGTTGGGCTTAAATAAAGTGACGCCAGCATATTCAGTGAAATTTCGGCGTTTGGGGTCTACTGCCACCGGAATTTTCCGTGTTTGGCAAGCATGCACCACCCGTTGTATCAGCTGCGCACTGATGACTCCTTTATCGTAGTCTTCAAAAATGACCACGTCCACCTTTTCAGCGTCCAGCAAGTGCTCAATACGATCGCCCAGCTTTTGAGACGTATCCGCATCCAGCTCATTGGTCACTTCTTCGTCTACCCGCAACATTTGTTGGCTGTCGCTAATGATTCGGGTTTTAACTGTAGTAGGTCGATTAACGTTGGTGATAATCCCTGCCGTACTCATGCCTTCTTGTTGCAAAAGCTTACTGAAGGTAGTACCGTGGTCGTCATCGCCAACGGTAGCGCATAAAATGGGCTTGGCTCCCAATGCTTTTATATTCAAGGCCACGTTGGCCGCGCCACCCAGCCGTTGATCTTTGCTCACGACCGAAACAATCGGTACCGGAGCTTCTGGCGAAATCCGGCTTACCTTACCATAGTAGTAAGCATCGATCATCACGTCACCGATGATCAGGACCCGCAGTTGCCCAAAGGCTTCAAAAACTCGGGTTATCTCTTCTTGGCTCAAAACTCTTGGAATTGGCTGGCCCAATTTCAGACCAGCGGTTCAAGGCGATCGATGGCCTTTTTAATTCGTTGCATGGCTTCCCGAATTTGGTCGTCAGATGCCGCGTAGGAAATGCGCAGGTAGCCGGGCGAACCAAATGCCTCGCCAGGAACTACCGCTACGTGGGCCTCGTTGAGCAAATACATGCAGAGGTCGGTAGCGTTGTGTATCTCAGTGTCACCAAATCGGGTGTTGAGGTTGGCCGAAACATCCGGGAAAAGGTAAAAAGCTCCAATGGGTTGGTTCACTTTCCAACTGGGAATTGCTTTGGCCAGTTCGAGGATCAGTCCCCGGCGGTTGCGAAAAGCTTCTACCATCGAATCACACACCGAAGGATCAGCAGCAACCGCGGCTTTGGCCGCTTTTTGCGCAATACTGCAAGTTCCGGAAGTTACCTGGCCCTGCATTTTGGTGCAGGCATCGGCAATCCATTGTGCCGCTCCTAAATAACCGATCCGCCAACCGGTCATGGCAAATGCTTTCGAAACACCGTTTACGGTGATCACCCGATCGCGAATGGCTTCAAAACTGGCCAGACTTACGTGCGTTCCTTCAAAACGAATGTGCTCGTAGATTTCATCGCAAATCACATAAACATCTGGATACTTCTCCAGTACCTGAGCCATGGCCGCCAACTCTTCACCGGAATAGGCGGAGCCCGTCGGGTTGCAGGGACTCGAAAAAATGATCATGCGGGTGTTGCCTCCAATCGCAGCATCTAACTGCTCGGCCGTAACCTTGAAATCATTTTCCAGGTTGGTGGAGACCACCACCGGTGTGCCCTCTGCCAATTTCACGATTTCGCGGTAGCTCACCCAAAATGGAGCGGGCAACAGCACCTCCTCGCCAGGGTTCACCAGGCTCAACACCACATTGGTGATGGATTGCTTGGCTCCGGTAGACACCACAATCTGACTGGCCTTGAAATCGAGGCCGTTGTCGCGCTTGAACTTGTGTGCAATCGCTTCTCGCAAATCCAAAAAGCCCGGCACCGGCATGTAATGCGTGAAATTATCGGCAATGGCCTGATTGGCCGCAGCTTTCGCAAAGTCGGGCGTATCGAAATCTGGTTCGCCAAGGCTGAGGTTGATCACATCAATGCCTTGTGCCCGAAGCTCACGGCTTTTTTGCGACATGGCAATGGTTTGCGATTCGCTGAGGTTTTGAATCCGATCGGATAGCTTCATTCTTTGCCTTAATAAGGTGTCAAAACTAAGAAAAATGCCCCAAGTCAAGCGTTGTAGGCTCGGTGGGAAGATTGATCCTAAGGAGCGGAAAAATTACGATATTTGGGCCTTCTCCAAAACCAGGAACATGGAAATTCTATCGAACCTCATTTTGATTATTGTGCCTTCGGGAGTGGTTTTTCTTACCACCTTCTACATCCTGAAAAAGTTTTTCGAAAATGAGGAGAAGAAGCGCATGGTGGAATTGAGCAAGGTAAATTCGGCTACCCTAACGCCCATCCGGCTGCAATCTTACGAACGCCTGGTGCTCTACATGGAGCGCATTACTCCCGACAACCTGGTGATGCGCACGTATCGCAAAGGAATGAATGCCCAAAAATTGCGGGAAGACCTCCTGGCTACCATCCGTACGGAGTTTGAACACAACTTGTCGCAGCAGATTTATGTTTCCAAGGCAGGTTGGGAGTTGGTAAAAGCAGCCAAAGAAGAAGTGATTCAACTCATCAATGTGGCCGCTACTAAAGTGCAGGAAAATGATTCGGGGATCGAATTGAGCAAGGTGGTGGTTACCATGACCTCGCACCTCGACCGGGTGCCAACCCAGGTCGCCATCGATTACCTCAAAAAAGAGGTAGGCCAAAGCTTCTAACTTTTCCGGTAAACTTGAAACAGCTGACTGGCAGCTGAAAAGCTACTCAGTTTGCCTTCGCGCACTTCTTTTTCCAGGGCTTTCAAGGCTTCAGCTACTTCTGCTTTTTGGTAGAACGAATCGTTGAGGCGGTTGCCGATTTCTTCACGCATCCAATAGATGGACTGTTCTTCGCGCTTGCGCTGAAAAAAGCCGTTAGAGCGCGTAGTATCCAGGTAGGAGTGAACGGTTTCCCAAATTTGATCCATCCCCGATTTTTGCATGGCCGAACAGGTCAACACTTGCGGGCTCCATCCGCTGGCATTGGGAGGAAAAAGGTGCAAGGCGCTTTTGTATTGTGCCCGGGCACGTTTGGCTGGTGTTAAATTATCACCATCGGCTTTGTTGATGACCAAGGTGTCCGCCATTTCCATGATGCCGCGCTTAATGCCTTGAAGCTCATCGCCGGCACCTGCCAACATCAATAAAAGGAAAAAATCGACCATACCGTGCACGGCAGTTTCTGATTGCCCTACACCAACGGTTTCAATGAAAATGGTATCGAAGCCAGCGGCTTCACAAAGTAGGGTGGTTTCGCGGGTAGCCCGGGCAACCCCTCCAAGCGAACCTCCTGAAGGGGAGGGGCGGATGTAAGCATTGGGATCGGAGGCCAAATGCTCCATGCGGGTTTTGTCTCCAAGAATGCTTCCGCGGCTGCGTTGGCTGGTTGGGTCTACGGCCAACACGGCCAGCCGATGACCTTGGTTGGTGAGCCATTTTCCCATGGCTTCTATAAAGGTGCTTTTGCCTACTCCCGGTACACCAGTGATGCCAATGCGGATGGCGTTACCACTGTGCGGCAGACATTGGTCGATGATGCGCTCGGCTAATTTTCGATGATTGGGGCGTGTGCTTTCGACCAGGGTAATGGCTTGACTGAGTAAGGTTCGGTTGCCCGCTAAAATACCTTCTACATAAACCGCCGGGGAATGCAGAGGAGATTTGCGCAATTGCAGTGGGCGAACCGATCGGGGACTCATGAATGCAAAATAAGGATTTCCGCTTAGGTACTTTTCTTACGATAGAGGTAAACCACTGCTGCAGCTAAAACCGTCAATTCGATGAAGCCAACCCATAAATTTTTCCATACGAAAAAGGTGAGGGCAAGGGTGGGAAGAAAAAACAAAATGAGTAAGTGCCCCTTGCCGTTGAGGCCCGACTTAGGCGCCATTGTCAGCATTTCTGTTGCGCATGGTTTTTACCTGCCAAATGATGATAGCGACTACTGGTAGGGCGGCTATTAGGGCTGTGATGGTCCGTTGCTGAGACCATGCCGTGTAGGCGATGTAGGCAAAAAATAGCACCAAAAAGTTGCGTAGAAAGCCCGTCAGAAATTTTTTAGCAGAAGGACTCAAGGTGTTTTATTGAACCGAAAAATCACTGTCGAAAGACACCACCACCGGTTGGCAGGAACCGGAATTGATTTCGCTCACCGTACCCAGGTAGACATTGCCCACTTTAATGCGCCTTTTGTCGATCATTTCCTGGGTCACTTCTTCGGTGATGAAGTCGGAAAGGTCTTGTGTTTCCATGGCCAGCGTGCTGACATTGAATTCCAACTTTACGGCAATTTTTCCGTCGTCACCGGTGGCGATTTCACTCACTGTCGCCTGAAAGGGAGTTTGCTTGTAGTCGCACGGACCGCCGGTTTTTGACCCACCTTGGCAGGCTGCAAAAAAGAAGACCAGCGCAAAAAACGCTGGTCGTAAAATTCGATTCATGTATGTTGTGTGGTTCAATTGAAGAATTTGCTGTTCCAAACGTTGGAACTAAAATCGCGGATGGTTAGTATTCCGATGATCAAACCGGTAACAAAAAACATCCCTGACATAATGAATGTGGCAAAAAACTTAAAATAAACAACCCGAGCAGTAGAAATAGCGCCCAAAGATTCACTTAGGAACGCTTCTCCTGGCACCATTAGGGCTACTATCAGACCCAATAGAGTAGCAGTCATGGCCAAAGTAAAAATACTTCGATAAGGGAAGTAGGCTAATTTGCGATACCATGCGAGGTCGTCTCCCCATTGGTGCAACAAATAGTATTGGCCATTGCCCAATGCTGCAAACAACAAAGGGTCACTCGTAGCATCTTTCAATCGAAAACGACTGGCCGGGGCCATGATCTTAAACGTTTCCGCTTCAAAGCCATATTCCGCTTCGAAATTCTTCACTTGCTGAAGTGCTTCATAGGGGATTTCTCCCTTGAAGAGCGGAATTTCAAGAAAGCGCAGTCGGAAGTTGGTACACACCGATTGAATCATTTCTTCGGTATACACCCGATCCGAGTTGGGTACTTTCTTTTCTAATTTGGGGCTTGCCCCTGAATTTTTTTGGTAGAGACGATCGACCAGTTGTTGATCCTTATCCGCTGATTCGGCTAAGATCGTATTCACAGTGTCCATCAACGAAGCTTCAGTCTTTGCGCGCTTCTCCTTATCTAACTCATCCTGTAGGTTCACTGAATCAAAAAGCATGTATCAAGATTTAATTCGCTAAAAATACAAATCGATCGGTGTATAGTTGACATGATTGTCAACTTTCTTGGCTGTTATTGATTTTCTTTTGGGCTTCCATTCTCTTTCGGTCAGCTCTTGATTTTTTGAGGAATGTGAAGACCACAAACCCTCCAAGGGCAAAAAACGCTAATACAAAGAGAAGAATGGCGATTTCTCCTCCACCCAAATTACTGGTCATGACAGTGTAAGATAACAGTTTTTATGGCAGATTGTTGGCTTGCCAGTCCAAAATTCCTGAACCAAGTGCTAAGGCCAACAAAATGAGAAAGATGGCAACCACCCGGTGCAACCATTCGAGGGTAACTTTTTTGAGGAGTTGGCGCCCCAAATAGGCACCTAAAAAAGCGGCTCCTGTAGCCATAGCTAAAATGGGCCATTCTTTTACCATGTTTTGCAATTCCGCATTTCGGAAATAAATGGAAATCCGAGTTACATCGATGAAACAGGCAATGGATACGCCACAGGCAATGAAAGCATTTTTTGAAAGTCCGTAACGAACCAAAAACGCTGTACGCAGCGCCCCTTGGTGTCCTGACAGGCCCCCGAAAAAACCGCTGATAAAGCCTCCCGGAATCAACCATTGGGAATTGAATTTGAAGTTGGCCAACCTTGGAATGAGGTCGTAGATGGAAAACAAAATGATAAGCAAGGCCAACACGCCATTGAGGGCGGTTACCCGAAAGGCAGAACCGAAGAGGTTATAGGTTAGCCAAACCGTATCCGTTGATAGACCTTCTAAAGTCCATGCTCCAAGGGCTGCTCCTGCCACTCCTGGTAGCCCAAAAACCAAAACTACTTTCCAAACAATGCTCCGACCAATCAACCCTAATTTGAAAAGGTTGTTGAGCAAATGAACGATAGCGGTGAGGGTAATGGCCGTCTCACCTGGAAAAAAAATCCAGAACACCGGGGTGAGAATGGTACCCAGTCCAAAGCCTGAAAAAAAGGTGAGTAGCGAAGCAAATCCTGCTGCCAAAGCAACTACAACAAATTCCATCGGATCGAAAATAGCGATTTTGCCCCCATACCTATCGAGGTTTGATTACGTTCTTAAAGGAAGGCCAATGGAGGGACGAAACACTCTGATGTTGAGTTTTTTGTAAATTTCTTTTTGGGAGAGACAACCTTGGATGGAAATTCGGTATCTACCCTCCAACACCGCGAGAAGCAAACTAAACCGTGAAACTAATCTACCGCAAAGAGACCAAAGACCTGGTGAAAGGCTGTAAGGCCGGAAACGCCGAATGTCAGCGTCAGCTCTATGAGCGCTATGTGGACAAGATGTATATGGTTTGTATGCGCTATGCGCGGGACGAAATGGAAGCGCAAGACATGTTGCAAGACGGTTTTGTGCGCGTATTCAATAAAATCAACACATTTAAAGGAGAGGGTTCGCTCGAAGGGTGGATCAGGCGAGTGATTGTGAATGTGGCCATCCGGCATTGCCAAAACCGGAACCGTCACAACCAGTTGATGAGCATCAACGATGTGGAAGAGAAGATTAGTGTGCCGACCAGTGAGATCGATTTTGATTACGAAGACTTGATAAAAATGGTAAGAAGCCTTCCGGATGGTTACCAAACGGTTTTCAACCTGTATGCCATCGAAGGTTTTTCACATAAGGAAATAGCGGCCAAGCTGGGCATCTCTGAAGGAACCAGCAAATCCCAAGTGGCCCGTGCGCGTCAGCAACTGACCCGGATGGTAAACCGCTACCGGTATTTTCATGGAAAAGTGAAAGGGGAACAAAGTGCAGGATAACCCAATTGATGAATTATTCCGGGATGGATTAAATTCACCACGTGTAGCGCCTTCAGAGGCCATGTGGTCGAACATTTCCGGAACGCTTGCTGCCCAAAAGCAACGCAAACGCATGTTGTGGTGGCGGTGGTCGGCCGCGGCATTGCTGCTTTTTGCCTTTGGTGCTGGCGGTGTTTGGGTAGGAAGTACCTTTTTGGGAGATACTCAAACCGTAGTGATAACTGTACCAGCTACTCCTAATACTACAGTTGACAACTCGGTTTCTGGTGCTCCTTGGGTTGCTACGCAGCCTTCCGTTTATCCACCTATGGGAACGGCAGCCAGTGCCGAAGCGTCTTTGGCATCAGTAGTGCCCAATCAAAATACAGTAGTACTCTCTGCGCCACCACCTACTCCTTCGACTTCGGCAATTGGTACGGCTGCCGCTTCTAAAAAAGCATTTCCTGAAATGGAAAGTGAAGCGATGGCGGTGCATGCTACTACTCCTGATGGTTTGAATACCGAATCTGGAAATTCGCGCTCTATTGCTTCCTTGGCCGGTTTGATGGGGTCTTCTACCTCATCTGAAAACGTTTCAATGGCCGCTTCTTCTGAAAGTGTTGATGCGGTTGATCCTGAGTTGAACAGCAAAACTTCTGCCACCACCTCTCCCAATTTGACTTTACGCAGTGCCAACCTGCCTGCCAAGTCGGTATGGGGATCTGATAAAAACTTAGAGACTCCGGTGAAGCGCGAACAGGCTATTTTAGAATATGAGCAAGCTATCGACGATGAACTTGGATTGATTGCCTTAAAAATTCAGCGCAGGTCTGCCTGGAAAAATGCTCCACGTTGGACGGTTGGAGGTTATTATGATATAGGGTCTACCAACGCTTGTTTGGATGGTTTTGCGACCGGGCCGTTTGATCATTATTACAACTCCAACTACCGTATTTCTAACGTAAGTGAAACGGGAAGTAGTGCTTCTCCCCATACTGTTAATGGCTATGGTGCCGAACTACGCTACCGACTCAACCGCCGTTGGGTGGTGGGCACCGGTTTTGGAACGGAGTATTGGGATGGTTGGGCACAAACCGTTACGGAGAAAGAATCGGAAACGGTAGTACGCGACAGCATTCGCATTGAGGCCAGTATTATCGGAGGTTCCGGTGGTGGCTTCGGCGGGATTTATCAGTATTTCAACGATACGAGTTATTCCTACAGCTACGATACCACGCAAATCAAGTATCACGCACAATGGCTCGAAGTTCCTTTAACCCTACAGTACAATGTTTGGGATCGGCGGGTGCGTTATTATGTCGGTACTGGTGTTACTGCTTCTTTGTTGTGGAAGCTACAATCAAATGCTACCTATTCTACCAACGAGATTTCTCGTCAAATGGAAAACCGGGTTTATGGCGGTGCAGAGTTGCACCAATTGAACCTTTTGCTTTCTGCCGGGGTAGAAATTCCGCTCTGGCAGCAAAACCTAAGCTTCCGGTTTGAGCCCATGCTACGGCACGGAGTCTACGTTCCTGAGAAGTCTATCCTCCAAAAATCGGCTACCACGGTTAGTGCCCGTATGGGACTTAACCTACATTTCTGATTGCGGTAGCATTTTCCACTTATTTTCTTGAGGCCAATAGTTGTGGACTTTTAAGCGTACCAATCGGCTCACGCTTCGCAGATACTTTTGTTCTAAGCGCTTTTAATTAGCTGGAAAAGGACTTGTGCTAACCCGAAGGATAATTGTCTGCTTTCCAAGAAAAGAAATAGGTGGAGAAAAAGAAAGGTTCCTGAGGGCACTTTACTGTTCCAAGTATTTCCTCGAATCCCTTATCATATTTTTATGCACGTGATAGCCACCGCGCCAAACCAATTTTTAATCCAGGTGGGTAGGCACCGGACTGTTGGCTTTTTCAGAATTCCAAAGCAGGTTGGCGATCCACCAACGGCCTTCAAAATATAAGAGTTGAAAACAAGCTACCCCGTTGGTACGGTTGGGTTGGCTGCGGTTCTGGAAATAGGTGGTAGCGTAATAGGAGCTAAAAACCTGGGCCATGTGTCCGTAGTACTGTACCTGATTGGTGACCTCGCGAGGATAATAATCGGACCTACGGAAAAAAGCATCGGAATTTCGGATGTAATCTTCTAAGGAACCCATGCGTGAAATGGCACGTCCTTCCTTGGAATAGTTGACGGCATCTATGCGCGCACTGGGCAGGAATAGCGACCGAAAGCGGGTCCAATCGCGCGCTCCGGCTTCCCCTTGCAGCACTTGATAGTAGGCAGAGATAATGCCATCGATGGAATTGACATCGGCGGTATCTGGAGCGGCTGCTTTTAGTTGTGCATGGTTGGTTTGAGCCGAAAGTTGCAGCGCAACCAACACGAAAAAGAAAGAAAGCATTCTAATTTTCATGGCTCAAGGATTAAAGGGTATGGAAAGGTTGAACATCACCCTTACCGGTTGTCCATTGAGTCGGCCCGGTTGCCAATCGGGCAGCGTAGAAAGGGCTTTGAGCTGGGCCAAAGAAAGGGGCTCAGTAGCACCAACCACTTGAAATTGCTCTACTTTGCCTTCTTGGTTCACAATGAATTGAACATTGATCCAGGTGGAACCGTCGGGCCGGCGAAAGTAAGATTCGCCCGAAGGCTTGAGGTGTTTTTTTAAATCGTTTTTGAGGGCGGCTTCTCCACCGGGATAGCGCGGAGGCAGATCGATTTCGCCTGGTTTGTAGAGGTAAGCTCCGGGAGCTGCTTTTTGGGTCGGTTGAGTAGGAGGAGTAGACGCTTTGGTTTTGGGAACAACAGCAGGAGCACTATTCGATTTTGGTGGGAGGTGTTCTTCTGGCAGGGGATCGAAAGGCGATTCCACATTCCAGAACACGTGTAAGAATTGCCAACCACTACTGGTGCGGATCAGCTGAAAGCTGTAAACGCCACGTTCTTCGAATTTTTCGGCATTGCCGGCTAAGGTGTAGCTGGCTTGGTAGGTGCTGAAGATTTGGGCAATGTTGCCGTAGATCTGTGTCTTCCGTTTGATTTCCCGAATCTCGAAACCATTTTTCTCGAAGAAGGGCCCGGCATTGTTGATGTAATTGTCGATCGTACCGATCAATGGGCTCGGGCTTCCGTCTTCAGCGTAGGTTACGGCATTGAATTGGGCGTCTGCGGCACAATAGCCACGGAGTTTTTCCCAATCGCGCGGCCCGGCAGGGCCACTCAATAACTGGTAAAACGTAACGATGGTGGCATCCAGTGAAGTAGATGCCTGTGTAGGAGCCTGGAAGCAACTAAGCAGTAGGATGAAAAGAAGTGCTCGTATCATTGGCTGGCCTCCAAACTAACAAACATTGTGCCGGTTGGGTTTTACATCAAACCTGGCATCATTCCTTTGGCGGCTCCTTGCATTTCGGCTTCGTTTACCTGGTCTGCTTTTGCCAGGGCACTGTTCACAGCCATTACCAAAAAGTCTTCCAGCTGTTCCTTGTCTTCTTGCAACAGCTCTTCCGCTACTTGAATATCGGTAACCTTCCGGTTGCCGGTAACGGTCACTTTTACTTTACCACCGGGAGCTTCACCGTCTACGGTGATGGTGTCGAGGCGTTGTTTGATGTTGTCCATTTCCTGCTTCATTTGCTGAAGCTTGCCCATCATGTCTCCAAACATAGTTCGTGTTTTTAGTGGAGCAAAAGTAGGGAAAAGGCAGGCGTTGGAAGCCATGTCATCGCTTATCGATAACCAGCAATCGGACTTTGGGGGTCAATCCATTGGGCCACCTGTTTCCAGGGAAGCAAAATCTCCACATTGGGGTACCAGGTATCGCCCGATTGTCGACTATCCACAATGCTAAACCATATTCCTTTTTCCGAAAGGTACCATTCTACCGATGCGCTCTCAATCAAGGCATCGGGTTGACTGCAATCGATTTCATAACGTTCTTCCGAATGCAGGGTATCATTTAGCCGCCCGAGATTTTCCACGCACCAGCGGCTGAATTGGGAAACAAAACCCTCCATAAAAAGCTCGGAAAGCTGCACCTGGCGCATATTATTCTGTTCGAAGGTGAAGGTTTCATAGGTCTCGCTCACATCGTGGTAGCGCCTCCAGGTGGTTTCCTTGTAGTTGAAAAATGAAACAGTAGTGGCCGTAAAGCTTTGGATTTGAGCACTACGGTATTCTTCGGAGTAGTAGTAATTATGATCGTACATCCAGCTGATGCGTAGGTTTTCATCTACCTCCCGATTCACAAAATAAACCTGAGCCTCCCAATCCCGCCATTCCGATAATCGATCGGAGTGCAGAATGCTTTCCGTGGAAGAAGCTGTTTCAGCAATCGCCTCTATCCACTGTTGCAAGAGGTAGTGATTGATGGGGCGCTTTCTCCAATCGGGCCAGGATTTGGGCCAGGAAATAGACTTTTCTTCATCCAACTGTCCTTCTGCGATGGAAAGTAGTTTGAAATCATTATCCACGAAAGTGGGAAGTAAATCTGCTTGCATCGCCTGGTACAAGGGCAAAGGGTAGGCTTTGTTTTGATTGGGTTGATCCAGGAAAAAAAGGTGCAAACTATCACTGGTTTTTCCCAGTACAAGTTGATGCTGAATGGCGATCAAATTCTCGAATTGCAACGGGATTACTTCTTTTCCACGAACGTTCAACAAGCCCGTTCCCTGGCTGTTTTTTGCCAACAGATAAGGAGATTCGTATTCATCCAGGTTTTCTTCATCGGTCCACCAGTCGAGGTATTCATAGATGAATGGCACTAAGGTATCTCCTTTGCTGGCAATAAGCCCCGAAAAACCATCGGTGGTATTGATGGAAGCCTCATCACCAGAAGGCAACAGGAGCCAATCGCTGGGCTGAGCAAAGGCAGTGTCTATGATCAAGCCATTTTCGGGAGACCACACCCCCCAGGTGTTTTCCTGAAACCCGCCCACCCAATAGCACGGTTGAAAAAGCGAATCGAAAAAAGCCGGATAATTGAGTACCCCTCCAAAAAGTGTATCCACCAGCAATCCGCCGTTGAGGTCCCAGATGCCAGCTTTTTGGTTGCTTCCCCGCACCCAACTGGCCGAAGGAAAATAAATCTCAGCATAGCTGTCGATCTCCGGGTGAACCGGTAGGCCGAAGGCGGTAAACTTTTCGGAAGGGATGCTCCACTTTAGTGTAGGAGACAACAGGCCCTGTTTTTCAGAACCTGGTTCTTTTACCATAAAGTAGCCTTTATCGGAGCGCTGGATGTCTTGGGCGGAAGGTGGGAGACCTAATGTGCCTTCATCGGATACAATGCCTTTCATTCGGTCTCCAAAAATGGCGGTACTCCGCTCAAATGAAAAGTGCTTTTTCCATTCGTAGCCCACCTTCGGATTGATTACTTTTTGCTGCACCGGGTTGATGACGAACACGGTATCGTTTCGCATTCCAAAAGCCAGTTCTCTGCGGTATTCGTTTCTCCAGACAATAGCATCAAAACGGGGTAGGGTGCGCCAACTCCCGTCTGCATCAATGATTCCCCAGTACCCGCCCTGTTTCGCGCTCCGATAGATATACCGATCAGGGGAACCTCGTTTAAACGGAGTGATCGCGTCAAACTGCGGTGGGCATACCCAGGCTCCGACGGAGTTGATTAAGCCAAATTGTTTTCCTTTTTTAGCGATAGCAGTTATGCCCGCATAGGTGGAGTAAACGCGGTTAAATTTTTGCTTTCCGATGCGTTTTCCGTTTACATCTATTAAAAAGACTTTGCCCTTTTGGGGAAGAATATAAGGCCCGGGACGATTATAATATAGCGCTTGAATGCGCTCGTATTTGTATGGAACAATGATTTTTCCGGTAGTGTCCACCATGCCTTCGAGTTGGGTTTCCGGCCATTCTACGGCAATAAGATCGTTGTGATCCACGCCAAAATTGGCGTTGGCGGTAGGAGGTACAATGGTATCTCCGTTGTAATGGATCAATCCACGATGATAGATGCCCTCAGCAGAAGCGGTAGAAATTTCCACCAACTGTCCCCAAATGTTGATGATGCCTTCGTATTGGGGTGAAAGCAAGGTTTTACCAGGAATAAACAGCCCATATTTTCCATCTTGGTGCAAGCGCATGGCCCGTTGACTTTGGGCAACCATGCTGATTTGGTCGTATTCCAACGGAAGAATTACCTGACTGTTGGTATCGATCACGCCACAACGCCCTCGTTCCGATTGCAGTTGGTAGTATTTTCCGGTAAGTGCATCCAGGCGAAAGTGAACGGCTGGAATTAACTCCCGTCCATTCCGATCAATCACACCAAAAAGACCGGCCTCCACCACTATGTAACCGTTCCAAACTTCTTCCATCGACTCGTAGCGGGGAGAAACTTTCCAGTTGCCCTCCTCGTCCAGCAGACCATAAAGGCAAGAAGCATTGTCTTTGGTGATGTAGCTATCCTGCCCCAAGGCAGGGAGCATCACCATCCAATAGAAAAACATCGCAAATCCGTAACGCAACATAAAGTCAAATGTAGGGTAGTCAAAAAGTACGTTGGATGAAGAACTATTATTCGTTTGAAATAATTGAGGATTCGTTGGGGGAGTGAAACAGGGATCAATGGTCCTGAGCTATTAGGAATCTTCGCGCCACCAAGTCCAGAATTTATTTTGTTGCGTGCTTCCGTTGCGCGCAACGTTGCGTTGGATTTTACCGCGCAACACTTTTTATAGGATGGGTCATGAGCAGGTTAGGCCACATCACACGGGGCCATAGCGGTTTATCATTTTGTTGCGTGCTTCCGTTGCGCGCAACGTTGCGTTGGATTTTACCGCGCAACACTTTTTGTCTGATGGGTCGTGAGCAGGTTAGACTAAATCGTTTGGGACCATATCGGTTTATCATTTTGTTGCGCGCTTCCGTTGCGCGCAACGTTGCGTCCGTTTTTATCACGCAACAATTTTTCCCAAATCGATTCGTGACAGGAAAGTACACCTGATTATGCGTAAGGCTTCCCGCACCTACTTCAAGTATCAATAGAAAAAGGAAAGTTGGTTGATGGAAGTCCTTAACCTTTGTAGACCACTCCATCCTTCATCACGAAGGCCACATTCATCAGCACCGATACATCTTGTAAGGGATCGCCATCCACGGCGATGATGTCGGCCACTTTTCCGGTTTCAAGTGTGCCATAATCGGCTTCGATGCCCAACAGTTGCGCACTGTACAAGGTGGCGCAACGAATGGTTTCCATGGCAGGCATGCCGGCCTCCACCATGTATTGAAATTCGAGGGCATTCAGTCCGTGTTTGAATACGCCCGCATCGGTGCCAAAGGCAATTTTTACGCCTCGTTTGTAAGCCACGCCAAAAGTATTTTGGATTTGTGGACCAACCTTTAGCGCTTTAGGAACTACTACCTTTGGGTAATACCCCATGATCTTCGCTGAATCGGCTACAGCACGACCCGCGGTGATGGTAGGCACATACCAGGTACCCCGCTCAATCATCAGTTTCATGGTTTCCTCATCCATGTAGGTGCCGTGCTCAATGGAGGTAACGCCTGCCCGAACGGCTCGTTTCATGCCCTCCGCACCGTGGCAATGGGCCGCGATTCGCATGCCGAGATCGTTGGCGGTTTCTACAATGGCACCCATTTCAATTTCGGTGAAGTGAGGACCGGTACCGTCTTTTGCCACACTTAACACGCCTCCGGTGGCCGTGATTTTAATGAGGTCAGTTCCATTTTTGTAGCGTTGTCGCACTGCTTTCCTGCAATCATCAGTGCCGTTGACCACCCCTTCCTGTGGACCGGGATCGCCCATCAAAGTTTGATTCCATCCGTTGGTGGGATCGGCATGGCCGCCGGTGATGGCAATGGCTTTTCCGGCGGTGAAAATGCGTGGTCCGATCACCGTACCTCGGTTGATGGCATTGCGCAAAGCAATGTTAACCCCAGTGCCACCCAAGTCGCGCACGGTAGTGAAACCGGCCATTAAGGTAGTTTTCGCATAGTTTACTGACTCAAAAGCGTAATCAGCATCGTTCCAACGAAAAGATTTACTGTATCCATCGGGGCTGGTTTCGTGGTCCATGTGCACGTGCATGTCCATGAGACCGGGAAGCACCGTACGGTTCTTGTGATCGATCAAAGTTGCGCCTTGAGGAACCTCCAAATAGCCTTTTTGGATGGAAGTGATGCGACCATCTTGTACAATAATGGTCATTTCGGTTTGCACCTTTTCGCTGCTACCGTCAATCACTTTGCCGCAATGCAGGTAGGTGAGTGCCTGGCCGAAAACTGTGGGTGAAAGTAAGAGTGCGAAGAGGCCTGCTAAAATGCTTTTCCGCCCGAAAACACTATTCTTCATGTGCGCTGAGAAGTATTTTGAGAATTTCGATGGCTGCTTCGCTAATGATGGTACCAGGGCCAAAAACGCCGACTGCACCGGCATCGAACAGGTAGTCGTAGTCTTGCGCGGGTATCACACCACCCACAATCACCAGCATGTCTTCCCGACCTTGCTTCTTCAACTCTCCAATTACCTGAGGTACTAAGGTTTTATGACCAGCGGCCAGGGAAGAAACGCCGAGGATATGCACATCGTTTTCCACGGCCTGCTGGGCCGTTTCTTCCGGAGTTTGAAAAAGTGGACCAATGTCTACATCAAAGCCGATGTCGGCAAAGCTGGTAGCAATCACTTTAGCACCACGGTCGTGGCCGTCCTGACCCATTTTGGCCACCATGATGCGGGGCCGGCGGCCCTCCAATTCAGCGTAGCGGTCGGCCAATTCCCGGGCTTTGATAAAGTTGTCGTCTTGCATGGCTTCTGCGGAATAAACGCCCGAAACAGAATTGATGACCGCTTGATAGCGGCCAAACTCTTGTTCCATGGCCATGGAGATCTCGCCCAGCGAGGCGCGCTTGCGAGCGGCATCCACGGCCAAGGCCAGTAGGTTCCCTTCGCCAGAGCGGGCCGCATCTGAAATGGCCTTTAATGCTGCTTCCACCGCGGCATTGTCGCGGTTTTCTTTCAGTTGCTTCAGGCGCTCGAGTTGCGCTTCGCGCACTTTGGCATTGTCTACTTCCAGAATGTCAATTTCGCTTTCTTCCTCTACCTGATAGCGGTTCACCCCAACAATCACATCTTTTCCGGAATCGATTCGGGCTTGTTTACGAGCCGCAGCTTCTTCAATGCGCAATTTGGGCAAACCGGTTTCAATGGCTTTGGCCATGCCGCCCAATTCTTCCACTTCCTGAATCAGTTCCCAAGCCCGATGGGCCAACTCATGGGTGAGGCGTTCTACGTAATACGAACCTGCCCACGGGTCTACTGCTTTGGTAATATCGGTTTCCTCCTGAAGGTAAATCTGTGTATTTCGGGCAATGCGTGCTGAAAAGTCGGTCGGCAGTGCAATGGCTTCATCGAGGGCATTGGTATGCAAACTCTGGGTACCGCCCAATGCGGCCGCCATCGCTTCCACGCAAGTACGGGCCACGTTGTTGAACGGGTCTTGCTCCGTGAGGCTCCAACCCGAGGTTTGGCAGTGGGTACGGAGCGCCATCGACTTTGGATTTTCCGGATGGAATTGCTTGATGAGTTTGGCCCACAACATGCGGGCTGCGCGCATTTTGGCAATCTCCATGAAATGGTTCATCCCGATGGCCCAGAAAAATGAAAGCCGGGGAGCAAAATCGTCGATCTTCAAGCCGGCTTTTAATCCGGTGCGCACATACTCCAAACCATCGGCCAGCGTGTAGGCCAATTCGATGTCTGCGGTAGCTCCGGCCTCCTGCATGTGGTAGCCCGAAATGCTGATGGAGTTGAACCGAGGCATCTTTTGAGAAGTGTACTCAAAAATGTCGGCAATAATGCGCATGGACGGTTGAGGCGGATAGATGTAAGTATTCCGCACCATGAATTCTTTGAGAATGTCGTTTTGAATGGTGCCAGATAGTTGCTCGGGTTTCACGCCTTGTTCTTCGGCCGCTACGATGTAAAAGGCCATGATGGGAATCACGGCTCCGTTCATGGTCATCGATACCGACATTTTATCCAGCGGAATTTGATCGAACAGGATTTTCATGTCGAGAATCGAGTCGATGGCCACACCGGCTTTGCCCACATCTCCCACTACACGAGGGTGATCGGAATCGTAGCCCCGGTGGGTGGCCAAATCAAAAGCTACCGACAATCCTTTTTGGCCTGCGGCCAGGTTTCTCCGGTAAAAGGCGTTGGATTCTTCGGCCGTGCTAAAACCTGCGTATTGCCGAATGGTCCAGGGCCGGATGGCATACATGGTGGAATAGGGACCACGCAAAAAAGGTGGAAGACCTGAAGCAAATTGCAAATGCTCCAAACCTTTGAGATCGGAAGGACCATAAGCCGCTTTGAGGGCGATTTTTTCTGGAGTCACCCAGTCGGTTTCCATCCCATGGGCTTCTGCCCAGTCGGCAAAAGAAGTATCAGAAGCAGGTGCGCTTTTTCGAAAATCGATCTTGGTAAAATCAGGAGACATGTGCGTTTTCGATTGAAGGTGCTTTGGGCGGTGGTTGCAGCTTTTGGTACCAGGCTTGAAGCACGAACATTACCCCTATAAACAGGGCGGTCCAAACAAATATGGCAATTTTTGGGGCCAGCCCAAAGAGCTGACTTAGCAGGTTTTGATCGTTGAATATGCCTTGGCTCCATTTGGTAGCCAGGTAGCCAAATACGGGAAACATTTCTTCGCTTGGGATGGCGTAGAGCACGGTAGCCTTTGCCAGGAGTGCGCAAATCAAGCCAAAACCGGCTGCGCCCAATAGCACAATGGCCGGTGTTTTTTGCCTTTGAAGCAGCCGCAAGCCTTCATAAAGTAACAACACTGCTGGTGCAGCCATGTGTCGCGGGCCGTAGCTCCAACCTCCCCACCAAATGGCGTGTGTAGAAATGAGCAGAAAATGACAGGCTAAAAATCCCCACAAATACCAATCGGAACGTTGCCACGCCTGCCAGGTTTTGTGCCGAACCACTACCCACAAAACGGGTAGCAATGCGGGAACGAAAAAGAGCAGGCCACGGTATTGGCCCATAATGAGGCCCCACAAAGCACTCGGGTGGGGGTACTGAAATCCAATCGTATCGCTCAGGCGTGCGAAATCTTCGTGAGCCACCATCTGGTATAGAAAGGTGAAGGGGGAACCTGTGAAATGGGCATTGTAGAAGGCAATGAATAGCAAGGCTGGTGCAAAACCGCCCAAAAATTGAAGCATCGACTTCCAACCTCCTCGATTTACCCAAAGTACGACCAACCAAACCGGCAGCAGCAATCCCATTGGAAATTCGGTGAGGAAAGCCATGCCTGCGAGCAAACCGCCTGCCCAAAACTGTTTTCGATAGCGCATCAACAGGTAGGCGGAAAGCACGAAACACGCCGAAAGCACGTGGTTGTAGAAGGTGCCGGCAAAGATGAATAAGAAACTGCCGAAAAGAGGGAGCGTAGCCCACCAGATCAGGAGTTTTTCGCGCCCTTGTTGCTGAAGCCCACGCAACAGCAACAGCGCAAGGAGCGCAAACGGTAGGCTGGCGCAAAAAAATGAACCCAACAGGTAAATAGGGCGGTGAAGCAAAGGTTGATAGTTGCCAGCGAGCCCCAAGGATTTTAGCGTTCCATAAATGGGTAAAACAAGCATGCTGGGAAGCGGGGCCTTGTCCGAATAGTAGTGTCCCTCCACCACGCTCTTGTCCATCGTTTGTTCGTGGTAGGCATCGATACAAAAGGTGCCTTGCTCAAACCAGGCCACAATGGGCAATACCCTCGAAGTTGTGTTGGGGCTCAGGTTGGTGTCGAGGTACACCCCGGTAAACCCAAGCACCACCAGAAAAAATATGACATAGAAAAACCGCACCTGCGCGCTTATTCTTTGGCAAAACGTTCCTGTTCAAGCGCTTCGGCTCCACGAAACGAAGGCAAAGGAACAATAGCTCCGGAAGGAGCCGCCTCTTCGGTCGGTAGTGCAGTAAGTTGTTCGCTCAGGCGCTCCGCTTGATTGGGGTGCTTGTTGACGCCCAATAGCGTGGTTTCTCCGGAGGCAATAGCTGCTTTTTTTTGTGCTGCCACTTGTGCGATTTCCCCTTGGAGCCATCCTGATTGTAATGCTGGTAGAATACCGCCTTGTGCCTCAATGCTTTGAAAAAAGCCCCAAGCCTTTTCGGCCAGTTGATCGGTGAGGTATTCCAGGTAATAAGAGCCAGCCGCCGGGTCTACAATGCGATCCAGGTAACTCTCTTCTTTCAACATCAGTTGGAGGTTGCGCGCGATGCGCAACGCAAACCCATCGGGCAATTCCACCGGTGTGGTGTAAGGCAAAACCGTAATGTAATTTACCCCACCAAGTGCTGCCGACATGGTTTCGGTGGTGGCTCGAAGCAAATTGGTGTTGGCATCGTAGGCCGTTTGATTCCAGGGAGAAGTAGTGGCCCGCAGCTCGGGTGCCACAAGGGCAGGTTGAGGTTGATAAGCATCTACCACCCGATTCCAGAGTTGGCGGAAAGCACGAAACTTGGCCAATTCGGGAAAGTAGGAACTGCCGGTTCCAAAACTGAAACGCATTTGATTGGCGGCCTCAGCAGCCGTGTGTCCCTTTGCAGTGAGGTAGGAGAGGTAAGCGTTGCCATGTGCTAAGGCCCAACCCAATTCCTGGATGCGGTTGGCACCCGCACTGTGTACTACAAGCGTGTCTACTTCCAATACCCGAAAGGGACTTTCACTGGATTTTGACCGCTGCACCAATTGGTGCAACAATTCAAAATCATCGTTTTCAGAAATCCACCAATTGCCCGTTGATGCCAATTTTGCCAAGGGATCATAGCCCAGGCAACCGCGAATTTTCGAAGCTTTCTCTTTCCACAGCGTTGACCATGCTTGGAAAACCTCCAAGGCCCGGGCATCGGTTCGAAAGTCTACCGGAGCGTATTCGGGTAAAATGTCTTTGCACAGCCGAGCTACGGCAGCTCCGGCCATTGGGGTGGTGAAGGCCACACAGGTAGCACCGGAATTAAGGGCTTCTAAAGAAGCTTTGTTGGCTTTTTCAGGTGCGTCATCAGCAATGACTTCCCGAATTTCCCAGTGGTTGTTGTCTGTTTTTCCACCTCTACGGTAGGGAGCCTGCCCAGGATTTCCAGCAGTTGCTTCCGCTGGATGATTTCGAAGAAAGGGTGGAACTTCCAACCCATCTTCAGTATTCCACAGAAGGGTAGCGTCAAAGTCTTTGCCTTTGAGGTCTTTGAGAATCCGGGCTTGCCATTCTTCGTCAGAAACGGCCGAAAAATCAGAAAAAAGCGATTGGGATGTACCAGACATGAAGTAGCGTGTGAGGCTACTAAAGTAGGAAAACTAAGGCAAGAGGAGGTGCGGGAAGCGTTAAGACTCAGGTTCTTCTACAATGACGAAAATGACTTCATCGTCTTTTTTCATCAAGTATTTTTCCCGGGCAAACTTTTCCAGTTTGGCATCATCGCCGAGCAGTTCCTGTAAACGGTCGTTGGTTTCTTCAATGGCTTGCTCGTAATAGGTCCTACGTTCTTCGAGGTCACGTAGTTGGCGACTGAGCTTCCATTGGGATATGAAATCGTTTTGATCGATGGCCAACATCCAGATCAGAAAACCGATGGTAGTGAGGCTATAGCGGTTTTTCAACCAAGAAGGTACCCGATCCCAATATTGCTTGAACATATCAATTACAAAAATAGGGGAGGCTCCAGCTTCGTGTAAGAGAGCCACCGGATATTTTTAACACTTCGACTGTGGAAACCTTATAAATAGCTGATCAAAGCT
>CALCCE010000148.1 GCA_937899835.1 uncultured Flavobacteriales bacterium
CTCGGAGTCTGAAGCCCGCCTGCACCTGCACCTGGATGAGACTTCTTCCGAGTTTCATGCCTCGGCCTGGACCCTGGAGCTGACCTACGACATCTCCTACCGTACCTTTGACAGCCTTTCAGTTCTCAAGTCTGCTACCAACCAAACCCTCATCATCGACTATGCGCCCACGGGGGTGTACACCGACAAAGCCCTGCACCGCTTTGTGGATGCCGTGTATGCCGAGGTGACGGTCACCGGTCTGGTGTTTAAAGATTTGAACGGCACGACTATCTCCAAGACCATGCCCGAGGATGTGTACCTGGATTTGGAGTACCATGCGGTGCGCTACCACGAGTTTGACCAAACCGCTCCAAAGCTGAAGACCGAACTGCTCACCAATGATTTTAATGGCCAGCTGCTCACCAACCAGATGGCCCTGCGGTGGAACTTTCTGCCCGGAGCAGAATACTATGAACTCGAATACCTTTTTGTGGAGACCGGCGACATTGATCCTACTTTGGTGGACATTCCCTACTCTTGGAAGGATGCTACCCGCATCTCTTTGTCCCAAAACCACTACCTGCTCAACTTTGCTTTTCCTCAAGGCGCCCTGCTCTACCGCGTGCGCGGCATTGGACAGTGGGATGGGAATGATTCCAAGCGGATCGAAGGCAACTGGTCCTATCAACCTACCGTGCTGACCACCGATCAGGCTTTTGCGGACAATGATCCCACGGATTTTGACATTGCCCGCCACATTGCCGTGGGGCTGCTGCCCAACCTGAACTGGCAGTACACCGCCGGCTTTGCCGAAGAGGGCAAGCGCAAGGAGGTCATCGCTTTTTTTGATGGCTCTCAGCGCAGCCGCCAGCAGCTTACTTTGATCAATACCGAACAGCATGCTCTGGTCTCGGAGACGGCCTACGATTATCAAGGCAGGGCTACGGTCAACATCCTGCCCGTGCCGGTGCAAAGCCTGGGACTGGGTTACTATGCCAACGTCAACGGTGGCTTTGACCGTACTTATTTTGATACCGACCTGCGCACCGATCCCACCGTTAGTGGTCACACCGGTTCCTTGCCTTTGCCGCCGGCTTCTACCGCAGCTACCTATTATTCGGGCAACAACCCTTTGAGTTTTGAGCTGCGCGATCTACTGCCCGAAGCCGATGGATATGCCTATACCCAATCGGTGCCCACCAACGATGGTACGGGGAGGCTGCGCAGTCAGGCTGGACTTGGGGCTACCTTTAAAAATGGGGGCGATCATACTACGCAGTTTTTCTACAGCAAGCCGACCCAGTACCAACTCAACCGCCTTTTTGGTTCGGAAGCCGGCCATGCCCGCTTCTACCACAAGACCTACACCAAAGACCCTAACGGACAGGTGAGTGTGGCCTACACGGATTTTGCCGGGCGTACCATCGCTACGGCTTTGAGTGGCAATACTACTGCTAACTTGCTGGACCTGGATGGAAGACCACCAGCCGTGCCGGTAACCGAAGATTTACTGGCGGGAACCAACGACACGGCCAACCTGGATGGTGAGTTGGTGGCTACCAGCTTTATCGATGTGATCAACACCACCAATTTTGAGTATGAGTTTAGCTATTCCCTCATTGGGGATACCTTGTGCTTGGATTGCATGAGCCGCTGTGATACCTGCCGCTACGATTTTCGCATTACCGTGCGCCATCCCGATGCCGATACCAACTTTTACGATTCGGGATGGCAGCTCAACGTGACCGATGGCTCGATCCCCAACGATACTTTGAGTGGTTTTCCTGAAGTGGGCGTCTACCAGCTCACCAAAACCATGCGCCCTTCTTCTGCTGCGGCTTTGGCTTACAAGCAGGATATTATCAATCAGTATTTGCTCTCACCCAGTAGCTTTACCTGTTTTCCCATCGATTCGGTGGATTCGATTGATTGTAACTTGACTTGCACCGAGCTATGCGATCAGGCCTACATCATCGACAATGGGGATGGCACCTTTACCTATTTGGATTCGAACTTGCTTTCGGCCGATTCCCTCGGCAATGCTTATACGGCTTCTTCGCCCGAACACTTAGCGGCCATCAGTGCCTGCATGGCCCGTTGTGAGGCCCCTCAAGGCTTTGAGAACAATTTGTGTGCGGTGCGCCTTTTGGGCCTTAAAGCGGACATGCAACCGGGAGGACAGTATTTTGACAACTTGCCTGCTAAGTTTTTACTCGACCTCAATGGTCTGATTACCCTGGATACCAACGGCGATCCGGTGGTGGATCCGGCTTATGCCCAAAACGGGTGGCTGGATGTCAACCTGCCCATCGCGACCTTCAATACTGCACTATCCAATGCAGGTGTTGGCTTGGGCCCTTTTACCGATTGGGATGATGTGCGCAACAACTTTGACGGTGATTTAATTGATGTCCTCACCTCCTTTCACCCCGAATACTGCCGCTACCAGGCCCTTTGTGAAGGCAACCTGATTTGTACTCATGGGGATTCGATCATCAATCCCATCGCCTCGATCAATGATTTTGTGACTTATCTCTTTGAAGAGGATGTGGACAGCTATGCTGCTGCTAATCCTTACGGTTATAATTTCTTCAACCCTACCTTGCAACCTTTGGATACCAGCCTGACGGTGGACCCGGCCCTGTACTGCTTTGCCGATACGGTGGGCTTTGCCATCGATCCTTTGGCCCAGATGGGTTGTTTCCCTGAACTGGCGCCTTTGGCTTCGGACCTGAGCCACTACCTGACTTTTATTGATTCGTTGGGTAATCCCGATACTTTTAGCCTGTGGTACGTGATCGATGACCCGGACGATATTGCCGGTACGGCACCATCCAACTTGCCCTTGTCCATTGTGGCCTTCTTCCGCCAACTGCATGGCTATGGTTCCAACCCGGGCCTCATTGGCACGGGCCCTGGACAACTGTCCCGCTTTCAGTTCTTCCGCTCGGCTTACCTCTTTTTTAGGGACATGCGCCTCTACCAATATGCCAACAACCATGCTTGTGGGGGCAACGCTTATGCGGTGGATGCCAACTACGATGGCCGACACGATGTGTTGGGCTTTCAACTGCTCTTCCCGCCGGATCCGGTTTACGATAATTTTCCGATCGACACCGCTTCTTTTGGTCAGAACGTACAAACGGCCATGTGCTCCCAATCCTGTGCCGCCTTTGCCGCTGATTGGTTGGCGGACCTGCAAGCTTGTATGGATTCCTTGAGCCTGGACTCGGCTACTCGGGCCGCCTTGCGGGCCGATTTGGTCTACCTCTGTACCATCGGCTGCGATGCCTCTAACCAGTTCCAAGGCTCTTCCGCCGGCAATGGGGTGGATTATTTGATCCGTGGAACGGACACCCTTTATCACTTCGATCAGGTGATCGACCATTACCTGGGCACGTGCCCGGTGGTGGTGATTCACCCGGCTCCTTCTTCGGAGCCCGAGGCCTGTCACTGCGGGCCTTTGGCCGACTTTACCGGACAGTATGTGGCGGGTAACAATCCCTTTGACCCTACGGCAGCCGAACTAAATTCGATTGTAACCAACCTGAATGGTCAAACCTGGAACTCGGTGACTTACACCGCTACTGAGGTCAGCGAATGGCTGAACTACTGTAAAAATGGTACCGGGGTGATCGACAACAACTATCCCAACGAGTTGGAGTGTGTGG
This sequence comes from uncultured Flavobacteriales bacterium, assembly GCA_937899835.1. Lineage (GTDB taxonomy): Bacteria > Bacteroidota > Bacteroidia > Flavobacteriales_G > Salibacteraceae > CALCCE01. The sequence goes on from CALCCE010000148.1 coordinate 3,654, forward strand.
ATTGTAAGTGTGGTGCCTTGACTGATTTTATCCAAGGCAACGGACTGACCTTTACCCCTTCGGCTCCTACCTTGGCCCAGTGCGATACCATTGCCGATGAACTCAATGCGGTCTTTGGTACGGCTTATACCCCAGCTCAGGTCCTATCCTGGACCAACGAGTGTATCGCCACCAATCCCAACGAGGTGGCTTTTGGCAATTTTCCCGATACCTTGGATTGTTCCAACGAACCGGCTCCGGTATTGGACATTACTGCCCTGGCCTTGCAGCTGTGCCGCGAGGAGTTGCAGCGCATTGACAGTGTGAACCGCTACCGCACCTTTATGCGCAGGCTCAACAACCTGGCCGACCAGCAGTACAACCGTTACCTGGACCATTGCCGATCTTCGGCTCAGGAGGCGCTCAATGCCAGTTACTTGTTGGATGAGTATTACTACACCCTTTATTATTACGATCAGGCTGGTAACCTGATCAAAACCGTAGCCCCGCGTGAGGTGGATCCGACCCTGACCATGGCCGCTTCGGATGGGGTCAATGCCAACCGCAATGCGGACAACGGCCCGCTCGGCCCTCCGGCCCACAAGGCCGTCACCCGGTACCGTTACAATGGTCTTAACCAGGTGGTCGAACAATCCACTCCCGATGGAGGCATTACCCGGTTTTGGTACAACCGCATCGGTCAGTTGGTGGCTTCCCAAAGTGCCCGACAACGGGCAATGACAGGAGATGAGGTGTATTCTTATAGTGCCTATGATGCCCTGGGTAGGGTCATCGAATCCGGTGAGCTGGTGACCTTGGTGGAGCTGGATTCTTTAACGCCTGATTCTTTGGAACTGACACTCAACAATGCCAACTGGCCCAACAACCTCTCGGTCAACCGCCGGGAGGTGACCCGGTCGTTTTACGACCGTTCGCCAGATGCTACTGCGGTGTTGATGGTGGGTGGACAGCGCTACGCCCGTAACCGCATTGCTGCGGTGACCTTTGAGCAGGTCTATGATCCGGATCCTACCCTCTACGATCAGGCTTCTCACTACAACTACGACATTCATGGCAATGTGAACACCCTCTTGCAGGAAAACCGTGAACTGGCTTCCCTCGGACAGGCTTTTAAGAAAATCGAATACTCCTATGACCTCATCAGTGGTAATGTGCAGGAGGTGGCCGTACAAGCCGCAGAGCGCGATCAGTTCTTCCACCGCTACCGCTACGATGCCGACAACCGCATCACCCAAGCCTGGACTTCTTCCGATGGCATCATCTGGGAACGTGAGGTGAAGTACTTCTACTACCCCCACGGCCCCCTGGCCCGTACTGAACTGGGCGACCGACAGGTGCAGGCCACTGACCATGCCTATACCTTGCAGGGCTGGCTCAAAAGTGCCAATGCCAATACCCTTACCCCTAACCGCGATCCGGGCAAGGACGGCAACCAAACGGCCAACAACCTCAACCAGCACTTTGGCACCGATGCTTTTGGCTTTAGCCTGCACTACTTTGAGGGCGATTACGACCACATTGGTGCGGCTCCTTCGCACCTGGCTGCTACCACCGGGTCAGCTTTCCTAAGTGCAAGCGTAGACCTGTTTAATGGCAATATTGCTCAAATGGTCACCGCTCTTTCCGATCACAACCAGGAGGCATTACCCGTACAAGGAGCCAACTACCGCTATGACCAACTCAACCGCATCAAGTCTGCCCGCTTTTGGAAGGACAATACGCCCAATACCGACGGCGTGGCGGCCAACCACAACTTTGCTGCGGCTACCGATAATGGTGCCTACCAAACCGCCTACAAATACGATTTTAACGGCAACATTACTGAACTGAACCGCTTTTCTGCCGGAAGTGGGTCGGCGGCTCCTTTCCTGGCGGATGATTTTAAATACCGCTACAATCCCAACTTCACGGACAACCGCCTGCGCCATGTCAATGATTTTGGCGCCAATGATCCTACCTGGGATGACCTCGAAGATCAGGGTGCCTACACTGCTACAGATACTACCACCTGGAATTACGCTTACGATGCCTCCGGCAACCTCATTAAAGACAAAGCCGAAGAGATCGAGCAGATCATTTGGACCGTCACCGGAAAGGTCAGCCAAGTGATCCGGACCGCTACCAGTACCAAACCCGACCTGGAGTTTATCTATGATCCTCTCGGTAACCGCATCGGTAAAACCGTCAAAGGAAAAGATGCTGCTGGTAACTTGCTGAACCCTAATGCTTGGGAGCACTCCTGGTACTTGCGTGATGCACAAGGAAACCATCTTTCTACCTATGCTACGACTGGGGACTCGCCTACCGAAGTCTTACTGGAAGACCAACTTATCTATGGAGCCAAGCGTTTGGGTTCTCGTCAGCTATTTACCGATATTACATCTACCAACTATGGCGATGGGGAAATCACTGTCTCAGGTGATAATGTGTCTTGCGCACCGGCCGAGCTGGTGATCTATGTAGACGGTGTGGCCATTAATGCGCCTATCCCCTACAC
>CALCCE010000149.1 GCA_937899835.1 uncultured Flavobacteriales bacterium
GACAACGATTTTGTACTCATTGCCATTACTTCGGCTACCGGCGTTTTCAACGAAGAGTTTCTGCACCAAATAGATACCCTTACCCAGCAACTGGACACGCTGCAGTACATCGAGTCTACGACTTCGCCTACCAATGCCGTCAACCTGGTGGTAGGCCCGTTAGGACCAATAGAGGTGCCCTTCATCCATTTGAATCAGCCCGAACGCTACGCCAAAGATTCCATGCGGGTGTACGAAACGGAATGGCTTCGTAACACCCTTTTTTCAGAAGATCAGCGGTCGGTGTGTATCGTGTTGCAAACTACGCCACGGCTCAGCAAGGAGAAAAGTGATGTTCTGGTATATGGGATGAAAGACATTTTGTCTCAATACACTTTTGAACGCATCCGGGTAACCGGCAAAGTGGAAGGGCAACAATACTTCATCGAAAAGATCAAATGGGAACTGGCGGTCTTCATGGCTGCCGGCGTGGTGTTGCTCACCATTTTCCTTTTTGTGGCTTTCCGTTCTTTTTGGGGCATTTGGGTGCCGATTTTAGTGGTAGCACTGTCAGCGATTTGGCTCTTGGGCTTTATGGCACTTACCGGAAAACCAGTGGATGCGATGGTGACCTTGTTGCCTACCATTCTGTTTGTAGTCGGCATGTCGGATGTGGTGCACATTTTGTCGCGCTACCTCGAAGAACTGCGCAACGGAAAGGCCAAGTTAGAAGCCATCAAGGTTTCTTTTCGGGAAGTAGGGATGGCCACCTTTCTCACCTCAGTCACCACTGCCATTGGTTTCTTCACAATGCTCACCAGTTCCATTCGGCCCATTCGCGAGTTTGGTTTGTATACCGGAGTAGGGGTCTTTCTGGCTTTTATTCTTGCTTTTACCCTACTGCCTTCGCTCTTGCTGTTTTTCAAAAAGCCCAAGATCGCTCGAAAAACCAACGACGGTTTGTTTTGGCACCAGCGCATGCAAAACATTTTCGCATGGTCGTTGCGCAACCGCAAGGCGGTGTTGGCGGGCGGTATGGTGGCGGTTTGCATTTCCCTGTGGGGCATTTCCATGGTGAAAATCGACAACTACTTGCTCGGTGATTTGCAGGACAAAGACCCGCACAAACAAGATTTTCTCTTTTTCGAGCACCAGTTTTCGGGAGTCCGTCCTTTTGAGATGGCGGTAGAAGTGCAGGACACCTCAGCCAGCATTCTGGATTTTGACGTGCTGCAAGAGATGCACAAAATCGAAACCTACCTGCAAAGTGACTACGGGTTGGGATTCATTGTGTCGCCCATCAGTTTGGTAAAATCGGCCAACCAGGCCATGCACGGTGGTAAAGCCGAATTCTACCGATTCCCGGAATCGGAAAAGGAATACAAGAAGATCAAACGGGTCATACAGCAACTGAAGAAAAACCAAAACTTTCGGGCCTACTTTACGGAAGACCAACGCCGGGGAAGAATCAGCGGAAAAATTACCGACCTGGGTAGCCACGAGATCAACAAGATGAACGCGGAGATGGATACTCAATTGGCCGCCATTCTCAATCAAGATCTGGTGGATTACCGAAGAACCGGCATGGCACTGTTGGTAGACAAGAGCAACATCACCCTCAGTGGTAACATGATGAACGGTTTATTGATCGCTTTTGGCGTGATTGCCCTCATCATGGGTTTGTTGTACCGGTCGGTGGTCATCATCCTCATCAGTTTGATTCCCAACATCCTACCGCTCCTGCTCATCGGCAGTTATATGGGCTTTGCGGGCATCGACTTGCAGGTATCTACCTCCATCATTTTCACCATTGCTTTTGGTATAGCGGTAGACGATACGATCCATTACATGAGTAAGCTACGGCTGGAACTCAACAAGGGCAAATCCCTGTTGTATGCCATGAAGCGTACCTCGATTTCTACCGGCAAGGCCATTACGGTGACCACCCTCATTTTGTGTTCCGGTTTCATCACCTTGCTGATGTCGTCGTTTAGCAGCACCTACTACGTGGGCTTGTTGATCTGCCTCACTTTGGTCTTTGCCGTGGTGGCTGACCTGTTGCTCCTGCCGGTATTGCTCTATTATTTCTACCGTCCCAAGTTGAAAGGCAAAGCGGTGGATCGCTCTCTATAGCCAAAGCCCGGCCAACCGGTTCTCGAGAACCCCGATTTGGCACGGGCCATACGTTTCGGAAATTTGGCAGCCTCCTGTATACGCCAACCCTCACCGGGCCGGACTTCAGCTAGTCGTTTCTCCTTAAAGGGAGATAATCACATGACTTTGAGAAATGGCGGATGCACTGAAAAAGCCCAGTGCCCCATTGGAAATGTTGGTCGGAATGTTGGCCGGTGGCGAATCGAAAATGCCGCCCCGCCAGTCGGTTTCCAACATTACTGCGTTAAAATATTCGTAAGCCTCTTTGGAGATGGTGAGCATTTCAGCGGCTACTGAGTCGCCATCGGCCACCTCCACATAATCGTAGCTAATGCCCCCAATGTAGCTACCATCTACGCCATCATCGCTTACAAAGCCATTGTTGCGCAGGGTATCGGATTTGCTGTCTCCATTCAAGTAGGTTTTGAAGTAGTAATGGTCGCCTTCTCCTGCGGGCTCCTGAGCATAGAAAAACAATTCGTGCCACAACTTGCCATCGTTGTCTTCATCCGGATTGTCCAGTTCATCCTCATCAATGGCATAGTTAATCGAGTCAATGGGTGGAGCCGGGCGCATAAAAGAGCTGGCGGTGTAGGTTGCGCCATCGTATTCGATCTCCAGTGTGTAGGTTTTGCCGGGTTCGCCGGCTACATTGGCCGCCGTTTGGTAAAGCCCTGGTTCGTTTTCCGTGAGGGGAAAAGTTATGCTGCCGTCGGTAATGCTCACCGTGGCTCCGGTAGCTTTTGGAGCCGCTTCGTTTTGAAAGTAGTCGGTGGTTAAGGTCAAACGCACCGTTTGAGGGCGTGCGATGGAAGTGATCCAACCGTCCACCACCAGGCGTTGATTTTCATTTTTGTTCAGGTCGAGGTCGATGCGCTCGGTACACTGTACAAAGGCCAACAAGGTGGCAATGGCTATAGTGATTCTGGTTTTCATGGTCAGAAGTTGAAGTTGTAGGTAACGGCTGGAATGATGGGGAAGAGGTAGAGCTTTTCGGCGTAGGTTTGGGTGGGGTTGTCTTCATCTTGCCGAAAGTTGATGGCAAACACATTTTTGCGGAAATAGGCATTGTACACCGAGAAGACCCACTCTCCGTTCCAACGGCGGTTTTCTTTGGGCTTGCTTTTCAAAGTAACCGCAAGGTCGAGCCGGTGATAGGACGGCAGTCGGGAACCGTTCCGGTCGGAATACACCGGAGCAATGATGCCGCCGTACTCGAAGCGTCCGGTTGGCAAGGTCACCGCCGATCCGGTGGAAAACACCCAGTTGGCGGCAAAGTTCCAGCGCTCGTTCAGCTGATAGCTGCCCACCACCGACACATCGTGGGTTTTGTCGTACTTGGCAAAGTAGGCCCGGCCTTCGTTGATGCCGTCGATCTTACGGCGGGCCCGGGATAAGGTGTAGCTGACCCAACCGGTGAAATCGCCTTTGTTTTTGCGGACCAACATTTCCAAACCGTAAGCCCAGGCGCGTCCGGTGCGCAGTTCGCCTTCCAGGCGCGGATTGAGCAACAGCTGTGCGTGGTCTTTAAAATCCACCACGTTTTGCATGTCTTTGTAGTACACTTCGGCCGAAGCTTCGAACATGTTTTGGCGAAAGTTGCGGAAGTAGCCCACTGCCACCTGATCGGCCAACTGTGGTTTCACGTTGGGCGTACTCGGAATCCACACGTCCAGCGGAGAAGAAGAGGTAGAGTTGGAAGCCAGGTGAACGTATTGCCGGGTGCGGTTGTAGCTGGCCTTCAACGAGCTGAATTCATCCAGGCTGTAGCGCAAACCCACTCTTGGCTCCGGTCCGTGGTAGGTGTTGAAAATATCGCCTCGGGAGTAAACTGTAGAGTCGATCTTTTCGAAGTTGTCGTCGAAATTGTAGATGGTTCCCGAACCGATGTTTTGAAACATAGAATACCGGATGCCATAGGTGGCCGACAAACGGGCGGTGATTTTATGCTCGTTGCTGATGTAGATCGCATGCTCCAGGGCATTGTAATCGTCTTGTCCGATTTCGGTAAAAATGGTTTCGTCTCCGATGCCACGCGCTACCCCTGGCGAAAAGCGATGGTAAGTGCTGTTGATACCGTATTTCAGAGTGATGGCAGGAGAGAGGAAATAGTTGAAATCCAACTTGGCCGAGTAGTCTCGAATTTTCGATTCCCACTCAAAGGCCTCGGTGCCCTCTGGGGTGCCGAGCGAATAATCGAAGTCGCTGTAGAGCAAGGTAAGGTTGCTAAACAGTTTGTCGCTAAATAAGTGATTCCAACGAATGGTTCCAGTGGCATTGCCCCAGCTGATTTTAAAGTCGCTTCCCGCTTTGAAGGTATCGCGGCCAAAATAGCCCGAAAGAAAGATGCGGTTGCGGTCGTTGATCTTGTAGTTTGCCTTGGTGTTGAGGTCGTAGAAAAACAGTTGGTTTTCACGGATATCGGCATTGGGCGACAGTTTGAGAAACAAGTCAGCATACGTTCGGCGGCCCGCAACCAGAAACGAACCCTTGTTTTTTACCAAAGGCCCTTCCACCGTGAGGCGGCTGCTGATGGTGCCAATGCCTCCGGTGAGGTTGTATTTTTTGTTGTTGCCGTTTTTCATGCGGATGTCGAGCACCGATGAAAGGCGACCTCCGTATTCTGATGGAATGCCCCCTTTAAAGAGCTGCACCTCACGAATAGCATCGGAGTTGAATACCGAGAAAAAGCCCAGCAGGTGAGAAGCATTGTATACCGGAGCTTCGTCCAGCAAGATCATGTTTTGATCCACACCGCCTCCGCGAACGTAAAAACCAGATGTGCCCTCGCCGATGGTTTGCACCCCAGGCATGAGTTGGATGGCTTTGATGACGTCCACTTCTCCCATCAAAGCAGGAATTTTCTCGATGGTTTCCATGTTCATCTTCACCACGCTCATCTCTACGTTTTCCACGTTGGCATTTTCCTTTTCACCGGTGATGACTACCTCCTGAATGGTTTCGGCATTCGTAGCCATTTCTACATCGATCTTGCGGTGGTCGTCCAGCACCACTTCGCGGGTGAGCGGTTGGAAACCCACGTAGGAATACACCAAATGGTAAGTGCCCGGAGGAAGGGTAAGGGAGTAGAAACCATAGAGGTTGGCCACTGTGCCAGTGCCCAGTTCTTTCACCAAAACGGAGGCGCCAATGAGTTCTTCGCCAGATGAGGCATCGCGGATGTAGCCACTAATGGTGTGTTTGGTGTTGACGACCTTGGTGTTGTTTTGTGCCGCCAATGGTATGAATAGCAGGCCCAGCAGTAGCGTGAGCCAGCAAGCTTTCAAGGTGTTCACGATCGGGATGTGAGGTAAGTTGGTTTAGGTTGATTGTGCAAAAGCATCGATTCAGATACTTACCCATACAAGACAGGGCCGAGAACGGGGAGTTGCACAAGGGGGTGAATTTTTCAGAAAAAAGTGTTGCGTAGCATTTTTGCGCGCAACAGTTTTCCGGCTTTTGCTTTAGCCGGTGGCTTTTTGATTGCGTTTCTCCTGATTGCTTTATAAAAAAGTGTTGCGTGGCGTTTTCGGACGCAACAGTTTTCCGGCTTTTGCTTTAGCCGCTGACTTTTTGATTGCGTTTCTCCTGGTTG
>CALCCE010000150.1 GCA_937899835.1 uncultured Flavobacteriales bacterium
CCAAGGACTGCAACGCCAAGGCGTGTGACCTGCTGCTTGTACTGCCGGGCGAACCGAACCACACCCGCAAAGCCATTAACGAGCTCCGGCTCCACATGGGCACCGAACTCGGGTTGCGCAACCCCGATCAGTTTGCTCCCTTGTGGGTGGTGGACTTTCCGCTGTTGGAGTGGGACGAAGAGCACGAGCGTTTTCACGCCATGCACCACCCCTTCACCTCGCCCAAGCAAGAAGACCTTCATCTGATGGATACCGATCCTGGAAAGGTACGCGCCAATGCCTACGATATGGTGATCAATGGGGTAGAGCTGGGTGGAGGCTCCATCCGGATCCACGACCGGGAGTTACAAAACCGTATGTTTACTCTTTTGGGTTTCAGTGAGGAAGAAGCGCAATCGCAATTTGGCTTCTTGTTGAATGCCTTTGAATATGGAGCACCGCCACACGGTGGTTTAGCCTTTGGCTTCGACCGATTGGTCGCCCTGTTGGGCGGCTCTGAATCCATCCGGGATTACATTGCCTTCCCCAAAAACAATGCGGGCCGCGATACCATGATTGAGGCGCCATCGCCCATAGCCGAGGCGCAATTGGAAGAACTGTCGCTCGACCTTCGGGAAGTTCCTGAAAGCTAAGCCGACTACAATCATTGGATTTTGGTTAGCTTTAGGCCGATCATTCCAAGCTCCAACCCATGCGGAACGGGATTCCCCCGAATCGGCAGCCATCCTCCTTCAGGCGATTCAGTACCCAACTTTGGGAGCTGATCCGGCTTTTGCTCAAGCCGAGAACCCACCGCTTGTTGTTCAAGCGCTTTATGCGTTGGCAGCAAAAAAATCTGCGCGATCAGCAATTCATCTACCTGCTGGCCGTGGTCATCGGTTTTCTATCGGGCGTGGTAGCGGCCGTACTCAAAAAGGTGGTTTCACTGGTAGAGCTGCTGCTCGCATTCATCGACAAAACGGTGGTAGACGACTACCACAATTACCTCTATTTCGCCTATCCCCTGTTGGGCATTCTCATCACGCTATGGCTCATCAAACGGGTGGTGCGCTATGAGGTTGCTCCGGGCATTCCAAACGTTTTGTTTGCCTTGTCGAAACGCAACGGGCGCATCCGGCGGCACAACCTCTATTCCTCTATTCTAACTTCGGCCTTTACGGTAGGGTTTGGTGGTTCAGTAGGGTTGGAAGGGCCTACGGTTGGCACCACTTCGGCGGTTGGGTCTTATTTTGGTAGCCGCTTTCGCTTGACCTATCAAACCCGCATGTTGCTCATTGGCTGTGCGGCTTCAGGTGCTTTGGCATCACTTTTCAAAGCTCCGATTGCGGCCATTGTTTTTGCGGTGGAGGTGATCATGATTGATTTGACCACCGCTTCCATGATTCCTTTGTTGATGGCCTCGGCTGCAGCGGCCCTTACCTCACAATTTTTGCTGGGGGATGCCCTGTTGCTGCATTTTCCGGTGCGGGAAGATTTTCTGTACAGCGACTTGCCTTTCTTTGCCGGTTTGGGCATTTGTTGTGGATTGCTCTCCACCTTTTTTACCAAAGCTTTTTTTCGCTTTCTCTCCTGGTTTGAAAAATTGCAACACCAGCTGGGCAGAACCATGGTAGCCGGGCTCCTGCTCGGCGGTTTGATTTTTTTGTTGCCTCCTTTGTACGGCGAGGGTTACGCTACCATTAACCTGTTGATCTCCAACCAATCAGGGGTGTTGTTGGAGAATAGTTTGTTTGCTGATTATCAAGATTCTTTTGCCGTCATCTTGCTGTTTTTGTTGGGGTTGGTGCTGCTGAAAGGGGTGGCCACCATCCTTACCATCCGGGCGGGTGGGGTAGGGGGCATTTTTGCTCCGGCCCTTTTCATGGGCAGTACCCTCGGGTTTTTCTTTGCCTCCCTGTTCCGCTATTTCGGTATCGCCAAGCTATCGGTGAGCAACTTTACTTTGGTGGGCATGGGTGGTGTGATGGCCGGCATCTTGCATGCTCCTTTAACGGCCATCTTTCTCATTGCTGAAATTACGGGAGGATATGAACTGTTCATTCCTTTGATGATCACCGCCTCGATTGCCTACATCACCGTGAGGTATACGGTGCCGCACTCCATTTACACCCTGCAGCTGGCCCGGCGGGGAGCTTTAATAACGCACGATAAAGACACCGCGGTGCTAACGCTCATGAAACTCAAAAATGAGATTGAGACCAACTTCTTGCCCATCGGGCCTTACGATTCTTTGGGCGATTTAGTGGCGATTGTAGCCCGTTCCGACCGTAATTTGTTTCCGGTGTTGGATGAGCAAAACAACTTTTTAGGAGTGGTGCAGCTCAATGACATTCGGGAGATTATGTTCGACCGCGACCAGTATGATCAGGTTCAGGTGCACGAGCTGATGAAAGATGCCCCCGAATTCATTCAATCCAACGAAAACATGGATTCAGTGATGAAAAAATTCGAGAACAGTGGCGCCTGGAATTTACCTGTGTTGGAGGGCAGTCAATACCTGGGTTTTGTTTCTAAATCGAAGCTTTTTTCGGCCTATCGCCAGTTGTTGCGCGACTTTTATCAGGAGCCCCGCGGATAAGCGGGTGGCAATCCGTATCTTTTTGTTCCCAAATCGCCCTGGCCATGATCAAATGGAATGATTTCATCAAGGTGGAAATTCGGGTAGGTACCGTATTAGAGGTCCTTGAATTTCCAGAAGCCCACAACCCTTCCTACAAACTGAAAGTTGATTTTGGTTCCCATGGAATCCTAAAGTCGAGTGCACAAATCACCCGATTGTACGCCTTAGACGAGTTGGTAGGTCAACAGGTATTGGGCGTCATCAACCTGCCCGAAAAGCAAATTGGACCCTTCATGTCAGAGTGCCTGATTTTGGGCATAGCAACCGAACCCGGTGAAGTAATTTTACTTCAGCCAGAGCGCAAAGCACCCAACGGTTACCGGGTGAGCTGATCGAAAAAAATGCTGCTGTTTAGAGTGTTCCCCGGCTTTCCTGCTCCCGCTCGATGGCTTCAAACAAGGCTTTGAAATTTCCTTTTCCGAAGGACTGAGCGCCTTTGCGCTGAATGATTTCAAAAAACATCGTAGGCCGATCCACTACTGGTTTGGTAAAAATCTGCAACAGGTATCCTTCTTCATCCCGGTCGATGAGGATACCGAGTTTTTGCAACGGAGCCAGGTCTTCGTCAATTTCTCCTACCCGGTCGAGCACATCACTGTAATATTCGTCGGGAACGTACAAAAATTCTACTCCACGGGCTTGGAGGGCCGTCACCGTTTCAATGATATTGTCGGTAGCAATGGCCATGTGTTGCACTCCGGCACCACCGTAGAAGTCGATGTATTCTTCAATTTGGGACTTCTTACGGCCTTCTGCCGGCTCGTTGATCGGAAATTTGATCCGGCCATTGCCATTGCTCATCACCTTGCTCATCAAAGCGGTGAATTCGGTGGAAATGTCCTTGTCGTCAAACGAGATCAATTGCGCGAAGCCCATCACCCGGGCGTAAAAGTCTACCCAGGTGTTCATTTCTCCCCAGCCTACATTGCCCACCATGTGATCTACATAGCGCAGGCCAACCGGACTGGGGTTGTAGTGACTTTCCCACTTTTTAAAACCTGGAAGAAAGGGTCCGTTGTAATTTTTGCGTTCCACAAAAATGTGCACTGTTTCCCCATAGGTATGAATGCCCGAGCGGATAACGAAGCCGTTTTCATCCTCTTCACGGGTAGGCTCCATAAAGGGTTTGGCGCCCCGTTTTACCGTTTCTTCAAACGATTTGGTGGCATCGTCTACCCAAAGTGCTACTACTTTAACGCCGTCACCGTGGTTTTGCAAATGTTCGTTGATCGGGTCGTCCTTCGTAAGTGGAGTAGTGAGCACCAAGCGAATTTTATCTTGCATCAACACGTACGAAACCCGGTCTTTCATGCCGGTTTCTAAACCAGCGTAGGCTTGCGATTGAAAGCCGAATGCGGTTTTGTAGTAGTGAGCGGATTGCTTGGCATTGCCCACGTAGAGCTCTACGTAGTCGGTGCCGTTCAATGGGAGAAAATCTTCTGCTTCAGGAATGATCTTTTCTAAGGTAGATCCAATGTCTTTAGTCTCCATACTCTTGCTACTTTGGGATGAATCGTTGCTATCGTCAATTAAAAGTAAAAAAATTGTTGGAGCAACCTTTAGTGCTCCAACCAAGAAAGGTGATAGCCACCGCCATCAATTTCCAAGGCTTGCCTGGTTACTTTCAGTGGCTTAAAGGTATCCACCATCACGGCTAATTCGTCGGTTTTCACCTTGCCCAAGCTGCGCTCCATGGCACCGGGATGCGGTCCATGTGGAATTCCGCCCGGATGGAGGGTGATCTGACCGGCTTCAATGTCGTTTCGGCTCATGAAATCCCCATCTACATAATAAAGCACTTCATCGGAGTCGATGTTGCTGTGGTTGTAGGGTGCCGGAATGGATTCGGGGTGGTAGTCGTAGAGGCGTGGGCAAAAAGAGCACACCACATAATTTCTTGCGGCAAAGGTTTGGTGTACCGGTGGTGGCTGGTGTACCCGCCCGGTGATGGGTTCAAAATCGTGAATCGAAAAAGCGTAAGGATAGTTGTATCCATCCCAGCCCACCACATCGAAAGGATGGGTAGCGTAGGTAAAAGGATGCAACTGGTTTTCTTTCTTGATCTTCAATAAAAAGTCGCCGGTTTCATCGTGGGTTTCCAGGTCCGCTGGCCGGCGAAAATCTCTTTCGCAAAAAGGAGAGTGCTCCAACAACTGCCCGAAATGATTGCGGTAGCGCTTGGGCGTATAGATGGGGCTGAAAGAATCCAGGATCAACAAGCGGTTGTCCTCCGAATCAAACTCCATTTGATAAATCATTCCGCGTGGAATGATCAGGTAATCACCGTAGCTGAATTTAAGGTTGCCCAACATGGTGCGCAAGGTGCCGGTTCCGCGGTGAACGAAAATCAATTCATCAGCATCGGCATTCTTGTAGAAATAATCCGTCATCGAGTGACGAGGTGCGGCCAGCGATAAGTGCACATCATTGTTCACTAACATCGGAATACGGCTTTCCAGATAATCGTCCTTGGCAGGAACTCGAAAACCTTTGAAGCGGTAGGGCTTGATGTTTTTTTCAATCGCAACTTCCGGAGCTACACTCACCGACTCTCCAATGTGCTTCACCTGGGTAGGACGGTGCAAGTGGTAAAGCAACGACGACATTCCATCAAAGCCTTCGGTTCCAAAAAGCTGCTCGTAATGGTGGCTCCCATCGGGCTTCCGAAAAGTGGTGTGCCGTTTGTGTGGCACCTTGCCCAATTGATGATAGTGTGGCATATCCTGGCCTTTTTTCCTGGTTAAGCAACGAAATTAAGCAATTTCATTCCGCTTATGACTCACTTCGTTCAGTCTTCCTTTGCGATAAGGGCGGCCTTTGAACACCTCGGAAAAAAATTGCCGAAAGGGAATCTTTTCGGCTTCAGGAAGCCGATTGTAGTCCCGACATTCATTCGAACAGCACCCTTCGTATTTTTTTGCACAAGCAGGGCACTGAATAAAAAGCTGGTGGCAGTCGTTGTTGGCACAGTTGGTATGGTGGTCGCTCTTTTCATCACATTGGTGACAGGTACTGATCACATCATCTGTGATGCGTTCGCCCAAACGGTCGTCGAACACAAAGTTTTTTCCAATGAATTTGGATTCGAGCCCTTTTTCTTCTACTTGCTTCGCGTAGTCGATGATGCCACCTCTCAGCTGGTTCACATCTTTAAAGCCCTGGTGTTTTAAAAAAGCACTGGCTTTTTCGCAACGGATACCTCCAGTGCAATAGAGCAATACCTTGTTTTCCTTTTTGCCCTCCAACATGTTGAGCACTTTGGGCAACTCTTCGCGGAAAGTGTCCACATCAGGTAGCAAGGCCCCTTCAAAATGTCCTACTTCGCTCTCGTAGTGGTTGCGCATATCTACTACAACCGTATCCGGCTGGTTCATGGCTTGGTTAAAAGCAGAGGCATCCAAATGATTTCCTGTGTTGGTCACATCAAAAGAAGCATCGTCTAATCCGTCGGCTACTAACTTTTCGCGCACCTTAATTTTTAATTTCAGAAACGAATCCTTGCGGTCTTCGCGGGCAAAGCGATAGGTCATGTTTTCAAAGGCGGACATGGATTCCCAATAGGCAGCAAAGGCTTCCCAATGAGGAGCAGGCACATTTACTTGTGCATTGATGCCTTCAGAAGCCAGGTAGATGCGGCCTAAAACCGACCACTCCTGTAATTGAGCATACATCGTATCCCGAAGTGTAGTTAGCTCGGTTAAATGAGCATACCTGTAAAAGGAGACAGTGTGTCGTTCGAATTTTTCCTCTGCCAATTTTTGGCGAAGGGTATCGCGGTCGTAAATGTTGTGTAGCGCCATGTCGGATTCGATAGTTTGCAAAGATACAACTTTTGCCTAAAAACGTGCCTTTCAGGCAATTGGGGCTAATTTTGATCCAGTAAACCCAACTGCTTTTTTTTGATAAATTTGCCGCATTCACAAGATACTTTATGGATCAAAAAGATCGCATTCTCGTTATAGGAGCCCTCGGCCAGGTAGGACAGGAACTGGTAGAGACATTACGGCTCAGGTACGGCACAGAACGAGTGATTGGCTCTGACATACGTCTACCCGAAAACCCTCCTGAATTGTTTGAGGCAGTTGACGTACTGGATACCGAGCGATTATTGGCGATCGTTCGCAAATACAACATCCGGTACATATATCACCTGGCTGCACTTTTATCGGCCACGGCCGAACAAAAAATCAAAGGCGGCTGGCGGCTCAACATGCAAGGGTTGTTCAACGTACTCGACCTGGCGGTGGAAGGGCACATCGATAAAATCTTTTGGCCGAGTTCCATTGCTGTTTTTGGACCTTCCACCCCAAGAGTGGACACCCCCCAAACTACGGTAATGGATCCCAATACGGTGTACGGCATCAGCAAGTTGGCCGGTGAACGGTGGTGCGACTATTACCATGCTCGCTTTGGAGTAGACGTCCGGAGTATCCGCTACCCTGGGCTAATTGGCTACAAATCACTCCCTGGTGGCGGCACTACCGATTATGCGGTGGATATCTTTCATGCTGCTTTACAGCAAGGTAGCTATACCTCCTTTCTGGGACCAGATACCCGCTTGCCGATGATGTACATGCCCGATGCCATTAAGGCCACCATTGGCATCATGGATGCAGAAGCGGCCTCCGTAAAAATTCGGTCGAGCTACAACATTGCCAGTATGAGTTTTACGCCGGCAGAAATTGGAGCAGAAATTGGCCAACATGTGCCTGGCTTTCAACTCGATTATGCACCTGATCACCGGCAGGCTATTGCCGATAGCTGGCCTCAGAGCATCGTAGACCAAGATGCAAGAGCCGATTGGGGTTGGCAGGAATCGTATGATTTGGCTAAGATGACGGCAGACATGCTCCTAAATTTGAAAAAACAGTAATATTTTTGGACACTTACCTACAGTGAAGGAGAAACTTTTTGGTGATAATTTGCGTAGAGTGACATACTGTAAAATTCACGCCCAATTGGGGCTGCGGTTTTGTTAAGATTTACAACCATATTCCCGGAATGAAGCAGTTTTTTTCCATTTTGTTGTTTGGCCTCTTGCTTGCGGTCTTTCTCCCTGCGCCTGCGTTGGCTGTGCAAACTTCATCCTTACTTGAAAGTGATACCATTAATCAGGTGGATGCCAACAACCTGAAGCAGGGTTACTGGATTTACATCGGAAGCATGAAAACCCTACCCGGTTACGCTCCTGATCAGAAGGTGGAGGAAGGACCTTATAAAGATAACCGCAAATCAGGCCGGTGGATCAAGTACTTTCCCAACACCCAAGTTGAAACCGAAATCACTTTTACAAACAACCGTCCGACCGGACCTTATAAAGTATATTATGAGAACGGTCAGTTGATGGAGGAAGGCTTTTGGAAGAACAATCGGAACATTGGAACTTTCAAGCGTTTTTATGAAAACGGTGAAAAGCACCAGGAGTTCAATTTCAACGAAACCGGCAAGCGAGAAGGAACCCAACGTTACTTTCACGAAAATGGGCAGTTGATGATTGAAGGAGATTGGACCTCCGGAAAAGAGTCGGGAGAATTGAAAGAGTATTACGCCAATGGCGAATTGCGTTCCATCAAATACTTCAACGAAGGTTCGATGGATGAGGCCAAAACGCAAAACTTTGAGCCTCAACAACCCATCGTTGAAAAACCGCTCGAAGAGGAAGAGCCTCCCAAAGAGGCTCCTCAAGTAGCTTCTTCGGAGAAGAAAAACATTGGGTATTTCAATGGAGAAGGTTTCCACACCCTCTACAACCGCAACAAACAAATCTCCCAAAAAGGCTTTTTCAAAAAAGGTCGTTTGATGGATGGCAAATGGTACCGTTACAACAGTGACGGAATCCTTGAAGCCATTGAGATTTATAAGGGTGGAAAATATGTGGGCAACGGAGTTATCGAAGAAGATGACCGTTAAGGTCTGAAAGGCCCTGTTTTCTCCCTTCCGCTTAGCGTTACTTTTCTATCTTTGGCTTTCCATTATTCGCCCATGGCAAGCCAACTTCACCTATATAATACCCTTACCCGAAGCAAAGAAGTTTTCGAAGCACTGGCACCGCCACGGGTTGGAATGTACGTTTGTGGCCCAACGGTATACAATTACGTTCATCTGGGCAACTGCCGTACGTTCATTTCTTTCGATTTGGTGTATCGTTACCTGACCCATTTGGGCTACAAGGTGCGGTACGTGCGCAACATTACCGATGCGGGGCATTTGGAAAATGATGCGGATGTTGGAGAAGATAAGATATCCAAAAAGGCACGTCTCGAAGAGGTGGAGCCAATGGAGATTGTGCAGCGTTACGCTACCAATTTTCGTGAAGTGATGGCGCTTTTCAATGCTTTTCCACCCAGTATTGAACCTACTGCTACCGGTCACATCGTGGAGCAAATCCAAATGGTGAAAACCATTCTCGAAGCCGATCTGGCCTATGAGGTAAACGGCTCGGTGTATTTCGATGTAGCCAAATACAGCGAAACCAACCATTATGGAAAACTCTCCGGTCGGGTGTTGGACGATTTGATTTCCAGCGATCAGCGCGATGACGAAAGCCGGGAGTTGGATGGACAGGGAGAAAAAAGAAATTCAGCAGATTTTGCCCTTTGGAAAAAGGCTTCTCCAACCCACATTATGCGTTGGGATTCTCCCTGGGGAATCGGTTTCCCGGGGTGGCACCTGGAGTGCTCGGTGATGAGTACCAAGTACCTGGGCGAGCAGTTCGATATACATGGCGGTGGCATGGATTTGCAGTTTCCACACCACGAGTGTGAAGTGGCACAAAATGTAGCGTCTTCTGGTGTAGACCCGGTGCGGTATTGGATGCATGGCAACATGCTGACGATGAATGGCACGCGAATGGCCAAATCCAAAGGAAATTTTGTGTTGCCGCTCGACCTCTTTTCGGGCAACAACGCTTTGCTTTCCAAAGGCTTTTCGCCCATGGTGGTGCGCTTTTTTATGATGCAAGCCCATTATCGGAGCACTCTGGATTTTAGCAACGAAGCCTTGCTCTCCGCTGAAAAGGGATTCCATCGCTTGATGGAAAGCCAGGCCACTTTAGAAAAGCTCAATCCTTCTAAGGAGAGCACTTTTGACGTGGCCGACCTGAAGGAAAAATGCTACGCGGCCCTCAACGACGACCTGAATACACCGGTAATGATCGCTCACCTTTTTGATGGGGTTAAGTTTATCAATTCGGTAAAGGATGGAAAAGCCAGCATTACCTCGGGTGACTTAGCGCAGTTGAAGCAACTTTACCAAGGCATGTTGATGGATGTGTTGGGCCTGAAAGTAGAAGCCGCTGCTGAGGCAGATGACGATTTGGTGGAAGGTTTAATGTCTACTATTCTCGACCTTAGGCAACAGGCCAAAAGCAACAAAGACTGGACTACTGCCGATAAAATTCGCGATTCGTTAAATGCCCTAAACATCGTGGTGAAAGACGGCAAAGAAGGTGCGGAATGGGAACGTAAATCCTAAGGCGATGAAGTACTCCCTCAAAATCTGCTATCGTTTTTGTTTACCATCCTTGGTGAAGACCTTAAGCCTGTTGGTATTGGTGTTTTTGTTTACCCAATGTGACGACAGTTCCAAAAAACGGCCCAGTATCAAGAAAGAAGTTGAGCCCGAGATTCAAGTTGATGTTCCGTCTTTCAATGAAGACTCGGCTTATGCTTTTATAGAGCAACAAGTGGCTTTCGGGCCCAGAGTGCCAGGAACTGATCCTTGGCGGGAATGTGCCGACTATTTGGTGAAGCAACTCGAAAGCGCTGCCTTTGAAGTCACAGTACAGGAAGCCGAAGTCAAGATTTATGACGGTACACCAGTACCGATGAAAAATATTATTGGTCGGTGGAAACCTGAGCTGACCAGCCGTATTTTGTTGTTTGCGCATTGGGATACGCGCCCCTTTGCCGATAAGGACAACTCCCGCAAAAACGAACCCATTGATGGCGCCAACGATGGAGGCAGTGGTGTAGGCGTCATCCTGGAAATTGCCAGAACCCTTGGAATTGCTGAAAAATTGCCCAATATTGGCCTCGATGTGATCTTTTTCGATGTAGAAGATTGGGGCGAACCCGAAGGCAGCTATACCGCCAGCAGTTCCAGCACCTATTGTTTGGGTTCTCAGTATTGGGCCAACAATCCGCCAATTCCCAATTTTCGTCCTCGCTATGGCATTTTGCTGGATATGGTAGGTGCAGCAGATGGCTTGTTTGTTTATGAAGAATACTCGATGACCTATGCCAAGCATGTAGCCCAAAAAGTTTGGAAGCGCGCGGCTAAATTGGGCCATCAAAAGTTGTTTCTTGCCAGGCAGGTCGGTTTCCAGGTGATGGACGACCACTATTACGTCAATGAAGTAGCGCGTATTCCTTCCATAGACATCATCGAGTTCAATCCGCAAACCCGCTCTTTTGGGAAGTACCACCACACCCACGACGATAACATGGAGGTGATTTACAAACCGACTTTGAAGGCGGTTGGGCAAACCCTTTTAGAGGTCATTTACCGGGAGAAATAAGGGCACTTTCCTTATCTTGCAAGGCAACCTAAAAGCCTTTATTCTTCATGCCGGAACCTTCCAAAAAACTCTTTTTGCTGGATGCTTATGCCTTGATCTACCGGGCCTATTTTGCCTTCATCAAAAATCCAAGAATCAATTCTAAGGGCCTCAACACCTCGGCGGTGTTTGGTTTTACCAATACCTTATTAGAGGTGATCAACAAGCAACAGCCTACCCACATAGCGGTGGTGTTTGATCCGCCTCAGGAAAAGACCTTTCGTCACGAAGAGTATGCGGAATACAAAGCCCAGCGGGAAGCCATGCCCGAAGACTTGCGGCAATCCATTCCCTACATCCAGCGCCTTATTGAAGGGTTCAACATTCCGGGTTTAATGGTGATGGGCTTCGAAGCCGACGATGTGATCGGCACCCTGGCACACAAGGCCCGAAATGCAGGTTTTGAAACTTACATGATGACTCCTGACAAGGACTACGGCCAGTTGGTGGGGGATAATGTGTACATGTTTAAACCCGCGCGGATGGGCAATGGTGCCGAAGTTTGGGGTGCGCCAGAGGTTTGTGCGAAGTTCGAAATTGAGCAGCCCGAGCAGGTGATTGACATTTTAGGCCTGTGGGGCGATGCGGTAGACAACATTCCCGGTGTACCGGGAGTAGGAGAAAAAACGGCTAAAAAGTTGATCGGGCAGTATGGGAGCATTGAAAACTTGTTGGAGAACACCCACGAACTAAAGGGAAAACTCAAAGAGCGGGTAGAAGCCAACAAAGAGCAGGCCCTGCTCTCGAAGCGTTTGGCTACCATTGTTACCGATGTCCCGATTGAGTTCGACGAGCAGTCCATGCTCATCGAAAAGCCCAATGAAGATGCACTGAAAGAGCTTTTTGCAGAATTGGAGTTTCGTAACCTGGCGCGCAAAGTACTCGGTGAGGATGCTGTTGCACCTGCGCCTGCTGCGGGTGATCAAATGGATCTTTTTAGTGCTGGGGCTGCTGGACAAGCACCGGTTGACGAATCACCAATGGCCAATTTGGAAACCAGCAAGCACGAATACCATTTGGCCGATACGCCCGAAAAACGGGTAGCGCTATTGCAGCAGTTGCAGTCAGAGTCGTCGTATTGTTTTGATACCGAAACCACGGGACTCGACCCACGAACCGCGGAGTTGGTGGGCATTGCTTTTTCCTGGAAAACCGGTACTGGTTGGTATGTTCCCGTTCCAGCAGATCAGGCCGCTGCAACGGCCATCGCCCAGGAGTTCAAAGGGGTGCTGGAAGACTCGAATAAGGAGAAGATCGGCCAAAACCTGAAGTACGATATCACGGTGTTGGAACGCTACGGTATTCAAGTGAGTGGTCCTTTGTTTGACACGATGTTGGCCCATTACCTGATTCAACCAGATATGAACCGGCGA
This sequence comes from uncultured Flavobacteriales bacterium, assembly GCA_937899835.1. Lineage (GTDB taxonomy): Bacteria > Bacteroidota > Bacteroidia > Flavobacteriales_G > Salibacteraceae > CALCCE01. The sequence continues at coordinate 12,551 of CALCCE010000150.1, forward strand.
AACATGGATTTACTGGCCAAAACCTATCTCCACTACGAGCCAGTGTCGATTGAAAAGTTGATTGGGAAGAAGGGAAAAAATCAAAAGAGCATGCGTGACGTGCCCGTGGAGGAAGTGGTGAGTTATGCTTGTGAGGATGCGGACATTACGCTTCAGCTAAAGGAAAAGTTCGACCCGAAACTCGATGAAACGGAAACTCGAAAACTCTTCAATGATCTGGAAACGCCTCTGATTCCTGTGTTGACGGCCATGGAAGGAGAAGGCATCCGGCTGAACAAAGAAACCATGTCGTCTTTTTCGGAGGAGCTTCAGGGTGAGTTGGCCGACATTCAAAAAAACATTTACGAAGAAGCAGGTACCGAATTCAATATTGCTTCACCCAAACAGGTGGGGGAAGTACTTTTCGATCACCTTAAGGTGACGGACAAGCCCAAAAAAACCAAAACGGGGCAGTATTCTACCAGTGAAGATGTGCTCAGTCAGTTGCGCAACAACCATCCTATTGTTGGCAAGATCCTGGAGTTTCGGGAGGTGACCAAGCTAAAGAATACTTACGTAGATGTGCTGCCTAAACTCATCAATCCGGCAACTGGCCGTATTCATACTACTTACAATCAGGTGGTGGCGGCTACTGGTCGCTTGAGTTCTGACCATCCCAATTTGCAAAACATACCCATTCGAACCAAACGCGGCCGCGAAATCCGGAAAGCATTTGTACCAAGGGATGACAATCACGTGTTGCTTTCGGCGGATTACTCGCAAATCGAATTGCGGATCATTGCCGAGTTGAGTGGTGATGAAGGCATGAAAACTGCTTTTGCCGAGGGCGTGGATATTCATTCGGCCACTGCGGCCAAGGTATATGGCGTTGGTTTGGAAGAGGTAGACCGCGAGATGCGCAGCAAGGCCAAGGCGGTGAACTTCGGATTGGCTTATGGGCAAGGCGTATTTGGCCTGTCCCAAACCTTGGGCATTCCCCGAAAAGAGGCCAAGGAAATCATCGACAGTTATTTCGATCAATTTTCGAGCATCAAACAGTTTATGGAAACGGCGGTAGAAAAAGCCCGGAAAACCGGATATTCCATTACGCTCATGGGCCGCAAACGCTTTTTGCGCGACATCAACTCCGGCAATCATACCGTTCGTTCAGGAGCCGAGAGGTTGGCGGTCAACAGCCCGATCCAGGGAACTGCCGCCGATATGATCAAGCAAGCCATGATAATGGTGCATCGACGGATGGAGAAGGAAGGCTTTCGTTCCCGAATGCTTTTGCAAGTACATGATGAATTGGTATTTGATGCACACAAGGACGAAGTAGATGATTTAAAGCCCTTGGTGATCGATTTAATGCAAAATGCATTGCCCCTCTCTATACCAATTGTAGTAGAAGCGGGAGTAGGCAACAACTGGTTAGAAGCACACTAATGCCAATTTTTACCGTAAAACCAAGGCAGATAGGTCGTTTCTGCTATATTTGTTCAGTACCAGTAAGATTTGTAAAAAAGCCATTATGAAGATTTTGAAAGTGGTTGCCATCAGCAAATGGTCGCTAATCTTTGCCGCCCTTTGGTTGGTTGCTGCCTGTGCGGAGCAACCGAAAGGCAAAGAGGAGCCGGCAAATGACCCTGCCGCAGAAACCCCGGCCGATGATCGTACCGATGAAGACGAAGAACGCTTGAGTCAGGCAAAGAAGTTATTCTTTGCGCTACCTTCTCCAATTGAAACGGCCTCGCTACTTAAAAAAGCGGGAGCTACTTACGATCAAGAGGTGTTGAACGGCCATACCAATGTTTCCAACTACCAAACCATCAGCAAAAAAGCACTCAACCTGGGTGTTTATGGAGCAGATCTAAGTTATAGCAGCATTTTTGAGCAAACCCAGCAGTGTTTGGAGTACATCAAGAGTGCTCGAATGCTTGCCGCAGAGTTGGGCATTGCCAATGCTTTTAACCCGGAGGTGATGGAGCGCTTTGAGTCCAATATTTCGGATCGGGATACCGTGATGAACCTCATTTCCGAAGTGTTTTGGTCAGCCAATTCCAGCCTTAAAGCTACCGAGAGCAGCAACATTGCCGCCCTTATCCTATCAGGAGGTTGGGTAGAAGGGTTGTACATTGCCAGCAAGATGGTGGACATGGAAAATCCTAATGAGCAAATTATAAAGCGCATTGCCGAGCAAAAATTTGCCCTCGAAAACCTCCTTCAGTTGATGGAAATGTATGAGGACGGTGACATCCTTAAAGAAACGCATCAAGACTTGAAAGAGCTCAAAGCGTTGTTTGATAATCTTGATGAAGCAAAAGCCGATGGACCTGCTACCGCTTCCGTGAATGAAGAAACGGGTGTAACGACCATCGGAGCTAAACGGGAACTTTCCATTTCCCCCGAACAGTTGGCTGCGATCTCCGAGAAAGTCGGAGCAATCCGTGGTAAATACGTTGAATAAAACCGGTTGAGAACCCCTGCATCCATCTCTCTTATGAAAGCCTTAGCACAGTTATTTTTAGTTTTGGTGGTCTCGATCGCCTCTTTTTCTGATGCCGGTGCGCAGTGTAAGAACTTTACTAAGCGTAAGTGCATTCCGCAAATGGCCCCTTACATCAACAACGGTCAGTACAACGGTGCTACCTTGTTTGAAGGTGAGACGGCTTCCGTCATGATGACCTTTTATTCAGGACAGGACTACCGCCTTATCGTTTGCTCTCAAGACATTCTGAAAGGAACCTATTTTGAGATCAAAGATGAGGATGGCAATTTGCTATACACCAACAAAGACAAAGATTCAGACGTTTGGGACTTTAATGTCGCCTCTACCCAACAGTTGATGGTGGAGGTTACGGTGCCCCAAACCAGTACCCATGATGTGAAGAACAGTGGGTGTGTTTCTATATTGGTCGGTTTCCTTGAATAAGGAATAAGCCGCTCTTCTTTTGATATTGATGAAGCCCTGGGCAATGTGTCCCAGGGCTTTTTTTGTAGCTGTTTTATTCCACAATTGTTGTTGTGGTTGGGAACGTAATTGTACGCGATAAGCTGCTATCTGGAAGCCTTGTACGGTTACATCGCCTGGACGCACAAAGGGTTATTCTTATTATAGTCGAAGGCGCTTTTTTGTTTTCTTTCTATAATCATGTTACTGCAATCAATGAGCTACGGTTCTATTTTGTATTTGAAGTTTGTGGGCATAAAAAAACCACTCCGGAGAGGAGTGGTTTTCAATACTCTATATTGCTAAGTAGCCTAAATCAAACGGTTGAGAAGTATCACTGAGTGATGTCAGCACCCTCACGAGTAGAGTAGCTGATTTTGAGCGCTTGAACTTTGCGCAACTCTTGTTTTACTTTGGTAACGATGCCCATTTTCGTTTCGCTGTCTACCTTCAACGAGGTAGTGAGACGAGGTATTTCAGCCTCTTCCCTTTCGGATCTGCGACTTTCGATGTAGGGTCCGATGTCATTGGTAGTTGCAAAAACATCGTTGAGCTGAATCCGTGGTTCTGAACCAAATTTAGCTTTATCAATGGGCGAACCAATGTAGATGTAATCGACCAACGCTTTGTTTTTCAATTTGGCAACTTCTGTAGCCTCTGGCTGGGTGAGCTGGATTTTCAAATCCACCTCCCGCATTACAGTAGTTACCATGAAGAAGAACAAGAGCATAAAGACAATGTCAGGCAAGGAAGCAGTAGAAACTGCTGGTGTGTCCTTTTTGCCGTCTTTTCTAAACTTAGACATAAATTATCCTCCAACGTTTTTGGGTTCAGCTTCCGAAACCCGGTTTGGATAAATCTTTTTGACTGCCTTCGCACGTTCAATCATGGTCTTATCCTTCCTTTCAACGAGATCGGTATAGGAAATACCAAATTTCCGCATAGAAACCTCATCACGTAATTCACGATAAGCAGCCGCCAATTCGTTTTGAACGCTGATGTAAGTTTCATAGTTGGTCCCGTTATCATTTTGCAGAGAGATTACCTGCTTCGATACGGGAGTTTCCCCAAAGAATGGAACATCAACCATCTTAAATTCTGGTAAATCTTCTTTCTTATCAGGATTGGAGATGAACTCTTTGGCCTTCTCACGGAGTTGCGAGATATCAGTAGGCTCACCTTCAACCAACAACTGGTTGTTGCGGTTCACAAGTACCACAAAAACGTTGCGATCGCGGATTGGAGGTGGCGGTGGTTGGTTTGGATCAAGGGGAGGTGGCAAACGACGGGCCAGTCCCAGTGGTGAATCCATGGTAGTCGTTACCAGGAAGAACACCAGCAACAGGAAGGCGATGTCGGCCATCGATCCCGCATTGATCTCTTGTGTTTCTCTTTTACCTCTCGCCATAATTCAATGATGTTATCGAATGAATCGGGTTACAGAGGAGAATACAATGGATAATACTGCTCCACCTAAAAGGACGTAGAACATGATGATTCCGGTACCCGAGAGATGGGCAGTTACTTCGTCAACCAACAATTCTTCTGTGGTTTTATTGATGTACCGCTGGTAATCATCACCGGTAGACAAAGCGTAGCCAATTCCGAAAACCAAGCCCAGTCCAACGATCCAAATGAGGATGCTTTTAATTTTGGCTGGGTTGGAGATAATTGCCGTAATGAAAGTCGCAATCCAAGAGAAGGAGGCAACTGCCAAAAGGACAAGCGCATAAGTGATAAACGACCCTACCCAAGGATAGGAAAAGGTTGTTTCATCAGAAGTAACCATTACCAGAACGCACAGGATCGCTCCTACTATCATAAGCGCTCTGGTGAAAATGACCACACCGAGGTTTAATGTATTATTCATAACATTCAGTGTTTTTATGAATAATTAGTTGCGAGCGTTGTGACGGATCACAAGGTCAACCAATGAGATCGAAGCGTTTTCCATGTCGTTTACGATGGAATCTACTTTGGCCATAATGTAGTTGTAGAATACTTGGAGGATCATCGCTACACTCAAACCAGAAACGGTGGTGATCAACGCTACACCAATACCACCGGCTACAATACCGGGTGAAATGTTGTTCTGAGCAGCGATCGCATCAAAGGCCTGGATCATACCGATTACAGTACCGAAGAATCCAAGCATCGGAGCCAGAGCAATAAAGAGTGAAATCCAGGAGATGCCTTTTTCCATCAATCCCATTTGAACGCTACCGTAGGAGATAACCGCTTTTTCAACGGCTTCTGCACCTTCGCCAGCCCGCTCAAGGCCTTGGTAGAAAATGGAGGCTACAGGACCGCGGGTGTTGCGGCATACTTCTTTAGCAGCATCTACACCGCCAGACTGCAGTGCGTCTTCTACACTGGCCAACAATTTGGTAGTGTTGGTGGTAGCCAGGTTCAAATAGAGAATCCGCTCAATGCAGAAGGCCAATCCGAGGATCAAACAAATGAGTACCAAAGACATGAAAGCAGGACCGCCTTCGATGAATTTGTCTTTGATTACCTGGTGGTAGCCACCAGACTCTGCTGGTTCTGTGGATGCTGGTTCTTCAGCAGCCATATCTTCTTTGGCTTCCTCTTCCATTGCAGGTTTGTCGTCAGCCATGGAACCAGAATCCATTGCGCCAGAATCGGCAGCAGCATCCGCCATGTTAGCGCTGTCTGGAGAATCAGTCGTTTCTTGACCGAAAGAAGACGCGGCACCAAAGGTCAGCAGACCAGCCAGAGTTAAGAATGCAAAAAGCTTTTTCATGATGATTGTTGATTTTCTTAGCAAGTAGGAGTAGTTGTTTGTTTGATTCAGCTTGGCGGAGAGAGAGGGATTCGAACCCTCGATACCCTTGAGGGGTATACACACTTTCCAGGCGTGCGCCTTCAACCACTCGGCCACCTCTCCAAAATTTAAAATGCAGGGTCATACACCCTGCAAATAACGAGCCGAAAATACAAATAAATCCATTTACGACAAACAGAAGAATTTGCCCCGAATGTAAATAAATTGTTAAGCAGAAAACGCCCCTAAGGCTTGATAAATAAAGAAAAATTGAAGTGTGTTAACACTACACGATAACCAGGTTATCACTGTCCCGATGCTGCGGCACGGGCCCTCAACTCATTGGCTTTTTCGATGTTTCCCATCTGGCCATAAACAATGGACATGTTCTGCATCAACTGCCTGTTCTGCGGATTGGCTTGTAAAGCTGATTCGAAATACTGAATCCCTTGAGCAAATTGGCCGAGTGAAGCGTAACAAATGCCCAAGTTCTCCAAAATCGTAGCGTCATTGGGTTGGAGTTCAAGTGCCTGATTGAGGAATTGAATGGCTTTTTGAAAGTTCTTACCCGACTTACCATAGGCTTTGCCCAGCCCCGAATAGATATCGGCATTGACGTGCCCGCGCTGTACCAGATACTCGTAGGCATCGATGGCCTGATCGAATTTATTGGCTTCAATTAAGCGGTTGCCGAGAATGGTGAGGTTGTTAATGGCGATGTTGTAACCTTGTTTGATCTGCAATACCGCCTTATAATAAGCTACTGATGTGGCGATGTTTCCTTTTTGAAAGTAGGCCGAGCCCAGGATGTCCATGGGTTGGTACCAATTGGGATAGATCTCCAAAGCTCGGGTAAGGTGAACGATGGCCGAATCAGCATAGGTGTTTTTTGTAAGACTGTCGGCTTGGTTCTCAGCCATGGTGACGAATGCTGACCCAACGGCCATGTGGGCTTTTGCACTTCCGGTAGAAGTGTAGACATCGGTCATGGCCAGGGTCTCATCGTTTTCCCAGGCCCAGTTGCGGTTGAAGGTAAGAACGGAAAAGAGCAAGGCGATCCCGCCCACCACTGCTATCCGAAGGTTGGGGGATTTGAGCGCTGCTTGCAAAAGCCATGCGAAGATCAAGCAGGCACCAATGGAGGGCACGTACATCCAACGTTCGTTCATGAACGAACCTACATCGAAAAACAGGTTGGATACCAACAAGAAGTTGAGCAAGAAAAACATTGCTCCAAATCCAACTACCGTCCGCTTTAGGAGGCCTAAAACTGCCATGGTTGCAATGCTGAGGTAGCTCAGTACACTAAAGATCACCAGCGGGTTGCTCCAGTTGGTGTATTCGATGGCAAAAGGGTAGTAATCATGGGTTAAAGGATGCGGTACGACCAATAGTTTCAGGTACATCCACATGGTGTAAAAAATGGTGGCGTAGCGCTCTCCTTCGCTTTGCACCAACATAAAAGGTTGGTTCATCAACTCGGGGAACACCTCTCCATCGCTCTTGGGCAGCGCAGTGCTGCGAATGAGCAGGTAGGATAGGGTGGTAACCGCAATGCTGGCCAGCATCAGAAGGTTTTCACGGTTCGTAAGGAAAGCGCGCAGGTTGTTGACAAAATGGTGGGCTCCCTTTTGTGGCTGGTAATGGTGAGAAAAGAAATACAAGGCCAATGGAATACCCGCTGCCCAGGTGGCCACCGATTCCCGCGACATTAAGGCCAAAAAGAAAATGCCAACTGCCGATAAAAGGTGTCCAATTTGCTTCGAATGAACGTATTTGAAAAATAGATTGAGCGCAATCAGGCTAAACAGTACAGCCATCAATTCATCCCGGCTTTTGATGTTGGCGGTAACCTCAGTGTGCAATGGATGAACGGTCCAAAGCAAAGTAGCGAGAAAGGGAAGCGATGCGTAAATCTTGGTTTTAGGATCGGGTGGTAGCAACCGGGTAAGCACGATAAAGAGCAAGAACCCGGTGAGGCCATACAGCAAAGCGTTCAGAAAATGGCTGATTTGAGGGCTCTCGCCAAACAGTTCCCATTCAATGGCATGAGTAATCAACGGAAGCGGCCGGTATCGCCCCCCTTCCAGTAAGTTTTTATCCTCACCATAAAAACCGATCAACAGGTCGTGACTGACCAGGTCGGGAATTCCATCGAATCCATCTTTAACCCAGTTGTTGCCCGTCACGTACAATTTGTCGTCGAGGGCATATTGAAAACCAATGGTGTTGGCATAGAGGGCAAACCCCAAAATGAGAAAGAGCCACTTCCAGCGGTCGAAATCCAAAGGCAAAGTGGGAAGACTGCTCGACCACATAGCCGAGGCTTCTTTTTCTACGTCTGCGTTTGCTTGTTTAATTGGCGCTGCTGCTTTCCCTTTGGGAGTTCCTTTCGGAGCTTTTTTACGAAAATTTGCCTTGCTCTTCCTGGCCATTGCTGAAGGATTTCGGAAGCAAATTAATCATTTTTGGATTCTGTCAACTCGCCCCTAAGGGATCGTTGAAGTTGTGCATGGCATTCTTCGAAAGAAAGGTTTTGTGCTAAGAGGAACATCAATTTGGTGACTGCAGCTTCCAATGTGAGGTCGCCACCGCCCACAATTCCAATATCCCGCAGGCCCACGGACGTTTCATAGCGCCCTTGTTCTACCTGACCAACGGCACATTGGGTTACATTTAAAATAATAATGCCGCGTTCAATTGCCGATTGAAGCAATTGAAGGAACCATGGTTGTGAGGGAGTATTGCCGCTACCGAAAGTGCGCAATACGAATGCTTTGATACCGGGTGCTGATAACAAATGGCTAAACCATGCTTCGGTGATTCCGGGGAAAACGGTAATGACCCCAACCTGGGTATCGAATTGGGTGTGCACTTTGAGCTCCAGCTGATTGCAGGGGCGCAAAGCATTGGTGTTGTAAATGATGCGGATGCCTGCCTCTGCTAAAATTGGATAATTAGGCGATTGAAAGGCTTCGAACTGCTCAGCGTTGTGTTTGTGGGTACGGTTACCGCGATACAGTTGATTTTCAAAATATACTGCTACCTCGGCTACTATTGGAGAACCCATCTGTCGGGCCGATGCAATTTCGATGGCGGAAATTAGGTTTTCTTTCCCGTCGGTGCGAATCATGCCGATGGGTAATTGCGAACCCGTAAGAATCACCGGCTTGTTGAGGTTTTCGAACATGAAGGTGAGGGCAGAAGCCGTATAGGCCATTGTATCTGACCCATGCAGCACCACAAAGCCATCGTAGTTTTCGTAGCGGTCGAAAATCAGTTGCGCCAACTGTCCCCATAAATCGGGATTCATGTTGGAGGAATCGATGGGTTCGCTTACCGAATAAGTATCCAGGTGCACATCCAACTGAGCCAATTCAGGCACCTGTGCCGACAGTGCAGAAAAATCGAACGGGTGCAGGGATTTGGTCACCGGATTTTCTACCATGCCGATGGTACCACCAGTGTAGATGATTAAAACCCTTGGCGAAGCAGCATGCATCATCGGCCAAAAAGCTTATAGCTGTTTGCGGTGGTCACTTCAGCGAGTTGTTCCATCGATGTTTGGTACAGGTCCGCCACATGTTGAGCGATGTACCTGAGGTAGGCACTTTCGTTGCGTTTTCCGCGCTTTGGCGTTGGCGATAAGTAGGGACTGTCCGTTTCTAAGACGACTTTCTCCATTGGGATGGAAGGAATCACCGCATTCATTCCCGCTTTTTTATAGGTAGACACTCCGCCCAAGCCTACATAAAATCCACCGTAGGCAATGATGCGCATGGCTTGCTCTATCGAACCAGTAAAGCAGTGAAAAACACCGGTTAGGGAATTATCGTTGACTTCATCTAAAATCTCAAAGATCTCATCGAACGAATCTCTGGCATGGATAACGATGGGCTTTTGCAATTGCTTCGCCCATTCAATCTGCCTGCGAAAAGCAATTTGTTGTTGTCGAAAATAGGTTTTGTCCCAATAGAGGTCGATTCCAATCTCGCCCACCGCGCAATAGCGCTCCGGGTGTTCAAACAACCACTTCTCAGCTTCTGCCAATTCTTCTTCAAAGTCAGTCTGAATGGACCCTGGATGAATCCCCATCATCGGAAAAAAATGATCGGGGTGACCATTGGCCAGTTCGTGCATGGCAGCAATAGAGGATCGGTCGATGTTGGGCAAAAAGATGCGGCTTATCTCACCGTCTAATGCTCTTTGTATCGCTTCGTCTCGATCTTCGTCGAATTGTTCAGCGTAGAGGTGGCTATGCGTATCGGTTAGGATCACGGCCGCAAACTTAGCACAATTCAGCCCATTGAACGGAAAGCAAACTGGATGTGCCTGCTTTACAGGCACAAATGGAGACAAGATTTTTAGGAAAGTTTCGGTGTTTGACCGATCAATTGTCCTCAAAAAGGGCCTTCAACTCGGTTGCGTCATCCGGCTTCATCTTACCGCTTAAAATGAGGCTGAGTTGTTTCCGGCGAAGGGCACTATCGTAGCGTTTCTTTTCTCCTTCCGTTTCCGGAATTAGTTCCGGAACGTCAATCGGAGCACCTATTTGGTCAACCGCTACAAACGTGTAGATCGCTTCATTGCATTTGGTCTTTCTACCGCTTCGGTGGTCTTCTACCCATACGTCGATGAACACTTCCATCGAAGAAGTGAACGCTCGGGAAACCTTTGCTTCCAATGTGACCATATCGCCCAATTTAATGGGATAGTTAAAGGCTACGTTGTTGACGCTTGCAGTGACTACAATCCGGTTGCAATGCCTGTGGGCTGAGATGGCCGAAATGATGTCCATCCAATTGAGCAATTGGCCTCCCATCAGGTTACCAAGGGTGTTGGTGTCGTTGGGTAGCACCAAGTGAGTGGCAATGGCGTGAGATTCTTTAGCAGTTTTGGCTTTTTTAGGCATTTTCTGGGTTTTTTGCCCCTTTAATGGGGGCTGAAATTGGCTGCAAAGGTAGGGATTGATCGCCGATTCATCAGTGTAGGCGGCCCATTTGTTGTACTTTTGAAGGTATGGATCCAATCCTGATTCGGACCCTACACATCATATTTGTCGTTACCTGGTTTGCCGGCCTTTTTTACATCGTCCGGCTGTTCATTTATCATGTGGAGGCTGCCGATAAACCTTCTCCCGAGCGAGAAATTTTAGAAGCGCAATTTAAGGTCATGGAGAAACGGCTATGGTATGGTATTACCTGGCCCAGTGCTGTGCTAACCTCAGTTTTTGGTTTTTGGCTGGTATACATTTTTAATTATTGGCTACAACCTTGGATGTTGCTCAAATTCGGCCTGGTGGCGGGTTTGTTCTTTTATCACTTGCTGTGCGGGAGGCTATACCGCCAACTCCGACGGGGCATAATCAAATACACCTCGTTACAGTTGCGGTTGTGGAATGAAGTAGCCACCCTTTTTTTGGTGGCGGTAGTTTTTGTTGTGGAGTATAAAAACCTCGACAGTTGGCTCTGGGGGTTGTTTGGATTGGTCATGCTGGCTGGCGTCTTTTTCATCGGAGTTCGTTTTTACAAAAAGGTACGCGAGCGAAAGGTGAAAAGCTGAGTACTATCTTTCTTTCCCTTATTGGTAAAATAAAGCCCGCTCTGTTGCGACTATGAGACAAACAACAAATGCAGGCGGTGCCTGTTAGTTGAACATCACTTAGCTAAAAATCTTCCTTTAAAGCACATGAGAACAGAAATTTTGGTCAGGGTTCTGATCACGAGCGGGATATTGCTCCTATTGGATTTGTATGTGTATAAAGGTATCCGGGTGTTGACTTCCGGGATGGCAGCTTCTTTATGGAGAAATGTCATACATACGGGATACTGGACGATTTCCATTGGCCTGATTGTTTGGATGGCCTACTCTTTTGTGACCTATCGCTCTGCTCCGATGGAGAAGGTTGACTACCGCATGTTTTTCTTCCTTTTTGGCATCACGCTTACCGTTGTTGTACCCAAGTTGCTTTTCGGTCTTTTTCATTTGGTGGAAGATATCGTTCACCTGGTACGTTGGGTGGCCGAACGAAGCTCAGAAGCTGTTCCTAATGGAGGTTCGCCCATCACTCGGATTGATTTCCTAACCAAGATTGGTGCTGTGTTGGCCGTTTTGCCATTTAGTGCTTTTATCTATGGTATGGTAAAAGGCCGGTTCAACTTTCGGGTAATCCGAAAAACATTGGCCTATCAAAACCTGCCGGCTGCCTTTGACGGATTGAAAGTGGTTCAGCTCTCGGACATGCACCTGGGAAGCTTTTTCGAGAATCGCGATGCGGTGCAACCAGCCATTAAAATGATCAACGATCTGGAGCCGGATGTCATTCTTTTTACCGGTGATTTGGTCAACAATTATGCACAGGAAGCCGAGCCTTGGGTAGATGTGTTCAAGGGTTTGAAAGCTTCCGTAGGTAAGTTTTCAGTTTTGGGGAATCACGATTATGGCGACTATGTAGCTTGGAGCGATGTTCAGAGCAAGATCAACAACCTCGATCGGGTGAAGCAAGCCAACCGCGATATGGGTTTTCAATTGCTGTTGAACGAAAGTGTTGTGTTGGAGCGAAACGGTGACAAGATTGGCATTGCTGGGGTTGAAAACTGGGGATTGCCTCCATTTCCACAACACGGTGATTTGAAAAAGGCCTTGTCAGGCATTCAAGATATTCCTTTTCAAGTCCTGATGTCGCATGACCCTTCTCATTGGGATGCTCAGGTATTAAAAAAGAGTAAGGTCGACCTCACACTGAGTGGACACACCCATGGTATGCAGTTTGGGGTGGAGATCGGAGGCTTTCAATGGAGCCCTGTAAAGTTCAAATACCCGCGTTGGGCCGGACTCTACGAAGAAGGAAGACAGCACCTGTACGTCAACCGAGGCTTCGGCTATATCGGCTATCCGGGCAGGGTGGGAATTTCTCCAGAGATTACTCTGTTGGAGCTTCGTTCCGAGATGGGTTAGCCGTTATTGGATTGAGGCTCCCCCCAAGCGGAGCTTCTTTTTCTTCAGGTTCATCTAAGGATTCTAAGAACTTTTGATCGTTCGGGTTTCCAAAAATCACCTTCATCTTTTGCTTCAAGGTCCTTGCTCTGCGAAAATCACGCGCAATATCCATGAATTCGTGGAACACCAAAAAGAAGGGATTCATGGTTTTGATTGGCTTGGTAATGCCATATACAGCTTGTTCTTCCTCTGGCTGGAAGGTGCCAAACATTCGGTCCCAGATAATGAAGGTGGAGCCGTAGTTTTTGTCGATGTAATTTTTATTGGTAGCGTGGTGAACGCGGTGGTGTGATGGGGTAGTGAAAATGAACTCAATCGGTTTGGGAAACTTCCGAATAAACTCGGTATGGATCCAGTATTGGTAAAGCACTTCAATTTGGTGTACAATGAAGAACATCACCGGATCGAAACCCATCAGTGCCACGGGAATGAAGAACAAAATCTTCACTTGTTGCACCCAAGAGAGACGAAAAGAAACGGAGAAATTGTAATTGGTAGAGGAGTGGTGTGGAACATGAGTAGCCCACCAAATCCGTTGTTCGTGTGCCACCCGGTGGGCCCAGTACCGTGCGAAATCAGACAGTATAAGACAGAGAATGAACGACCACCAGGAAGCCTCAATCCGAAAAGGAGAGAGATAGATACAAATCAAAACGGTGGTAAACATGAATGTTTTGGTCATGGCACTCGTAATCAGGTTACCGATGCCAATCATGATCGAGGAAAGCAAGTCTTTGCCCGTGTATTGCTGCCGATTAGTGATGACTCCCAATAGCATTTCAACGAATACTAATCCGATCATAACCGGAACAGCATAGTGAATGATTGCGAGATCGTTGACTCTTTGCAGTACTTCTTCTACACCAATCTTGTCCAGGAAACTTTGAATGCTCAGCAGTGTCATAAATCACATGATTTTTAGCGGGGCAAAGGTACTTCATAAATTTTAACTCTGTATGCCACGGAATCAACCGAGAACTTTGAGAAAGCAGCCTAACTGATACAGTTATATTAATTGTATATACATACTTTTGTAGTAAACCATATTGGCTATGGAATTAGAAGAAGCGATCAAGCAAAAGAAATTCAGGAGCGAACACGAGAAGATGATGGTAAATATCATTTACACCAATGGTTGGTTAGGCGGCCAACAGGTGCACTTGTTTAAGCCTTATGGTCTTTCGCAGCAGCAGTACAATATCCTGCGCATTCTAAGAGGGCAGCATCCCGACCCGGCTTCGGTGAGTTTGTTGATGGATCGCATGCTGGACAAAATGAGCAACGCCTCTCGTTTGGTCGAGAAGTTGCGTCAAAAAGATTTGGTAAGCCGTCAGGAGTGCAAGCACGATCGGAGGCAGGTGGATGTTTTGATCACGGAAAAAGGTTTGGCTACTTTGGAAGAGATTGATGCGCAATTAGAACAGGTGTTTGAGGGCATGTCTACCTTGACCATTGAAGAAGCTCAGGAGGTCAATCGACTACTGGATAAGTTGCGAGGTTGACTTTAGAAACGATACGATTTGAAAGGCCGGCTTAGTTCCGGCCTTTTTTGTGGGCCGGTTTGTCCGTAAATCATTGCTTTGCTGACAGGTAGATGATTTGCATTTTTAGGGAAAGTTCGTAAATTAAACGTTTGTAGTCTCAATTTTATCGATCCTTTTCTTATTCCTGTCTCTAACCACACACCACTCTAACTATGCGTCAACTTAAGATTACCAAACAGCTAACAAACCGGGATAGCAAGTCTATCGACAAGTACCTGAGTGACGTTTCTAAGGAAGCGATGATCACTCCGGACGAAGAGGTTCAGTTGGCAGTTCGGATCAAACAAGGGGATGAGGATGCCCTTAATAAGCTGGTAAACGCCAACCTTCGCTTTGTAATCAGTGTGGCCAAACAATACCAAGGCCACGGACTTACTCTAGAAGACCTCATTGCAGAAGGCAACATTGGGCTCATCACCGCAGCAAAGCGGTTTGATGAAACCAAGGGTTTTAAGTTCATCAGTTATGCCGTTTGGTGGATTCGCCAAAGCATCATGCAAGCCATTGCTGAAAATTCGCGTGTTGTTCGCTTGCCGCTCAACAAAGTGAGTGCTATTCAAAAAATAGCTCAAGCTTTCAGCAAATTGGAGCAACGGCACGAGCGCGCTCCTTCCAACGAAGAAATCAGTGAACTGCTGGAAACTTCTTCTGAAAGCGTAGCTGATTTGTTTAACTACAGTCAAAAGCAAGTGTCGGTTGATGCTCCTTTGATTGAAGGAGAAGAAAACAGTCTGCTCAACCTCTTATCAAACGAAAATTCGCGCAACCCTTCGGATCAATTGATCCGTGAGTCGCTTTGTCAGGATATCGAACGGGTATTGGTATCGCTCAAAAGCCGTGAAGCCGATGTTATTCGGTTGTCTTTTGGCTTGAATGGCGAAACACCAATGACGTTGGAGGAAATTGCCAACAATCTGGGCCTTACCCGTGAGCGAATTCGACAAATTCGGGAGAAAGCCCTGCGTGGGCTGCGGAAAAAAGCAAATTCTGCACTTCTGAAGCATTACTTGTAATTTTTGATACTATTATTTAGAAGTAAAGGGCTTTCACCACCGAGTGAAGGCCCTTTTTGTTTCAAAGCCAGAAAAAAAGATACTTTTTTCTGAGAAATTGCAGCGTTCAAAAAATCGACTCGTCTTTAGCATGAAACCCGATCGATTCTCTCATAGAATCGTGACAAGTGTTTAGTTAGGCGAAAAGGAATAAGCGGGAAGAGCCATCTTCCCGCTTTTCTATAAAAATCAGTTTTTGAAAAGTTCTACTTCCATCTCTCTTCAAACGCTGTTGGCTCAAAGTCGCAAAGGCAATGACCGTGCAAGAATGGAAGTGTATCGACTTTATCATGCCCGTATGTTTGGCACCGCCCTTCGGTTTGTGAACGACCGCCAACGAGCGGAAGAACTGATGCACGACGGTTTTCTGGAAGCCTTTCGAAAACTTGATCGGTTTCGGGAGGAAAGTACTTTTGGTGCATGGCTCAAAAGAATTGTAATCAACAAGTGTTTGGACGACTTGCGCAAGAACGCTCCACAATCTATTTCATGGGAAGAGTATGGTGTGGAGCCGGCTGCTGAAATGGCTCCGGATAAGTGGCCTAAACTTAGCCGGGAGGCTGTCTCCAAGGCCATCGAAAGTTTGCCTAAAGCTTCTCGTATAGTGGTTTCACTTTATTTGATCGAAGGCTTCGATCATGAGGAAATCGGATCTATCCTTGGAATATCAGCATCTACCTCAAGGTCTCAATTAGCACGGGCCAAAAACAAATTGAAACAAACCCTAAACTATCAGATGGATGTCGGATAAGCTGGAAGAATTTTTTGACCAACACCAGAAAGAGTTTGGGGAAGCCACTCCCGATCCTGGTCATGAGGAGCGTTTTGCCGCTAAGTTACTATCCCAGGAACCGGTGACTCCAAAGCTGTTGATTTCTTGGAAATGGGTGGCTTCAGTAGCGGTATTGGTGGGTATTGGTATTGCTACTTGGTTGTTCTATCCAGCAACCATCTCTCAGAATCAGCCAATAGCCGAATCGGTTGATTCTACCATGAGCCTTGGAGAACTATCTCCTGAGTATGCCGATGTAGAAGTGTATTATCGTCAGCAACTGGCAGAGCGCATGACCAAAGTAAAACGGTTGGATAACGTTCAGGAAAAGGATATGTCTGCATTGACAAAGTCACTGGATGAATTGGAGATTTATTACCAATCATTACAAGTGGACTTGGAAGCACAGCCTGGTAATAAGCTTATCATTAGCTCGATGATTCAAAACTATCGCCTGAGGGTCATGATTTTAGAACAACTCATTGAGGAAATGGAGCAATCGCTTCACAAACAATCAAATTATGAAATGCTTGAAAGTTAATTCGCTGCTGTTGGTTTTAGGGCTGTTTTTGCTTGCCAATAATGGATATTCCGGAAACCGGAAGAAGGTTAAAACCGATTTTGCCAAAACGTTTGAAAAGTCGGTAGCCATTAACCCCAACGCAAAAGTGGAATTGTCCAATCAGTTTGGAAAAATCCACATTACATCAGGCAGTACGAACCAGGTGGAGCTGAAGGTTGAAATAACCGTAGAGGCGTCTGATGAGACCAAGGCGCAGAAAAAGCTGGATCAGATCACCATACAGTGGGAAGCCTCTGAAGAGCTGGTAAAAGCGCGAACAAGCATTGGTGGAAGAGGCAACCAAAACGTGGAGAAATTAGAAATTAACTACACGGTTGCGCTTCCCAAAACGGCAGAACTGAAGGTGGAAAACAAATTTGGATCGGTTTACCTGAATGAAATGGTGGGCAAAACGGTGATTGATCTGAGCTACGGTAGTTTACAGGCGGGTGAATTGCGGTCTTCTGAAAGCAGCATCGAATTGGCTTTTGGCAAAGCAGATATAGAACTTTTTAATGGGAAAAAGTTGGACATAGAATACGCTGAGGGGGTGTCCATTACTCGGGCGAATAACCTGAAGGTAGATAGTCGATTTTCGAAGTTGACCATTGAGGAGTTGAATGATTTGAACATCGATTCGCAATACGATCAAGTAAAGTTGGGTACTTGCCGCTCCGTAAAAGCTGACAATCAGTTCTCGCACCTTAAAATCCAGTACCTGGGGTCAGAGCTATTAGCGGATCATCGGTATGGTAGCCTAAAGGTTCTCATGATCAACAAGGAGTTTACAGCAATAAAAGTAGATTCTGATTTCAGCAATGTTGATTTGAGCTTTGCCTCCGGTTCTGGCATGACGATGGATATTGATATTGCGTTCGGCAATATGGATTGTCCCAACAGCTGGAATGTTCAGATGGAACAGGACGATAATAAGTTATCGAAGGAATTTAAAGGTTCCGTTGGCGGTGGTGGAGGAAGTCTAATTGTAGACCTTTCTTACGGGAAATTAGAATTGAACGAAGTTTGATTACTTGATCAAAAGCCAGGTTCCTGAATTGCGGTTTTCTTTCCGCAGTCGACCCAAGAGTTGAAGGGCCTCTTTGCGGGTAGCAAAGCTTTGCAACGAAACCCGGTGGAGGCCTTTGTTTTGATCGAGCATATAGGATTGAAATCCTTGTTGTTGCAATGTTTCTACAAGGCGATCGGCATTTTGGCGCTCACCGAAACAACCGGCTATCAAATGAAACCGCAAGCGTTTACGAGGTACCGCCTTAATAGCTACTCTTGTAGAATCTGCAATAGCCGCTTTGGACTGAAAACCAGCTACCCAAATTTGTTTGGCTTTTTGATAAAAGGGGTCGCCTTCCTCAAATAGATTGAGTTTGAAGTAAGCTTTACGATTGCCTTTCAGCGAAGCTTCTAATGGGTCAACTTCTGGTTGCTGGTTGGTAGAAACTGCTTTGGCCGTATAAACCGGACAAATCTTGTCGCCAAAAGGATTAAGGTCTGAGTAGTGAAAATTTTCACCCGTAAGCACTTCAGTTTGAGTCGGCAACCAAACCAGATAGCCCAAAATCAATAACAAAACAGTGGCTAATGGGACATATACCCAAGTTCTTCTCCGCTTTCTTTCAACTGTTTCTGTAACTGGTGGAATGGAAGGTTGATCTACAAAAGGCTCCGAACGCCTGCTCTTGACTGGTTCAACCGGCTGTTTCTTTTCTGACGCAACCAGCAAAACAGCTTCTTGTACGGGTAACGAGTGAAAAGCTCCTAAACCGAAGGAATCAAGACGAAAATTGGTTCGGGTATCGGGCTCGAAACGATAATTCTTTTCTTGATCGAAGAAAAGGGTACCCACCTGACCTATTTGAAATGTTCCGGTGGTGCGCAGTTCTTGCTTTATGTGCTGCACGTAGGCATCAACGGCTTTTAGTGCTTCTTGATAACCTATGTCAAATGAAGCTGCCAAATGATTGGCAAGTAGACCATCATTTTGTTTCAGGTTGCGATTGAATCCTATTTCTTTCGAAGGAGGTCGAAACCGGTGTTGCAGTCGATCCAATTTGGCCGGGGCAGGATTGGCTACTAACCCACCAAACCCAGGAATGATCACGCAGTCGTGCTCAAAAAGAAGCTCGTAGATGTATGAATCTATGCGTTGGATTGACATGAATGTTGGCTGAAACGAAGAAGCTATAATTGCAAATCGCTCTTTTGCGAAAATAAGAATTTTTAGTGCCCGTGCTCTGGTTTGGCTTGATTCAAGTAATCCACAACGCGCTGCAGGTCTTGAGGAGTATCCACCGGAAAAGATGTGTGTTCAGTAGTAGCTACCCGAACCTTGAAGCCCGATTGAATCCATCGAAGTTGTTCTAACGATTCTGCCTCTTCAAAGCTGGAGGGCGCCAGTTGGGTTATGGTTTTTAAGGCCTGTGAGCGATAAGCATAAATGCCGATATGTTGCCAGTAGGCATGGTGCTTCAACCACTCACCTTGAGGTACATCTTTGAGATGCGGTAAGGGAGTTCGGCTAAAATAAATGGCTTCTTGTTTCTGGTTGAGGAGCACCTTGGGCTTGTTGACGTCTCTTAAAATTTCCTCACTGCGAATTGGCTTAACCAAGGTGGCGATTTGTGTGTCTTGTGATTGAAAGCATTGAACCAATGTATCAATTTGTTCGGGTGGTATCAATGGCTCATCTCCCTGGATGTTTACTACAACGTCTACCTTTTCGAAATGGTGGAGTACTTCCCTGCACCGGTCTGTGCCGCTTGGGTGTTGATCAGAAGTCATAATAGCGTTTCCACCAAAAGCTTTCACATGGTGTTCAATGCGCGTGTCATCCGTAGCCACCACTACTTCATCCAGCTGTTTTGATTTGCGCGCTTGGTCAACGACTCGTTGAATCATCGATTTACCTAAGATGTCTGCTAATGGTTTCCCTGGAAACCTGGTAGACCCGTATCGGGCAGGAATAATGCCGAGCGTTTTCACATTCCGAAGGTAGGTTAAATCGATTGGTCTGCTTAATGTAGCTTTTCGATGAACTCGTCCTTCTTTCGCTTTGCAATTTCTACTTCAGCTCCATCCGACATTACTGCAAAGCCCCCAGAACCTTTAATGTACCGCCGAATGTGATTGAGGTTGATCAAATGCGATTTGTGAACCCTGAAAAACCCGCTGTCTGCCAAAAGTCCTTCAATTTCTTTCAGGTTGCGCGATACTAATACACTGTCTTGTGCTTGTAGAAAAATGCGGGAATAACTGCCTTCTCCCTGGCAACGAATGATTTCTTCCACCCGAACAAAAATCAGCCCTTCCATGGTAGGAAGCACAATTTGCTTAAATGGATTTACCCCTCGAACATTGTCGAGAAATACTTGAACATTTTTCTTGTTGGCCTCAGTGCCGGCTTCGTTTTTATTATTCACCCGCTCCACTGCCCTCTGCAGTTCTTCTACATCAATCGGCTTTAAAAGGTAGTCTAAGGCTGAAAACCGTATGGCCCGAATGGCAAACTTATCGTGTGCTGTGGTAAAGATGATGTCGAAATCTATTGGGGCTACATGTTCCAAAATATCGAAACCGGTTCCTCCAGGCATCATGATGTCGAGGAATACCAAATCGGGCTTGTATTGTTGAATGGCTTCTATGCCAGCGTCAATAGAATCTGCTTTGGCTACTACATTCACGGCGGAGCAGTATTCTAAGAGGAGTTTATGGAGGAACTCGCGTCCGCGGTCCTCGTCGTCGATTATGATTGCGTTGGTCACGATGTATGGGGATTTGGGTGATATGTATAAAACGTCCGATTCAGGCGCTTATGATTTAATAGTCAAGAGGAACGTAAATCTCTACACGGGTGCCAAGTGGTTCTCCGTACTTATCTTCCAGGTCCACGACTTTTACACTCAATGAACTGTTTCTGGTGGCATTTAAGATTTTGAGACGTTCTTCGGTAATATTCATTCCTGATGATTTGTGAAAAGGGGAGTGTTTGCTTTTTAGAGCTAATGCCTTTTTTCTGCCAATGCCGTTATCGGTTACGCTGCATACCAATAATTGATCTCTACGATCGATTTTGAGTTCTAGTTTGCCACTGCGATCAGGTCGGTTCATGATGCCGTGCCACAAAGCATTTTCGAGGTAGGGCTGGATGAGCATGGGCGGTATTTCAGTGTCTTCAGTATCGATGTCCATGCCAATTTTAATGATGTATTCAAATTTGCCTTCAAATCGTAGGCTTTCCAAGTCAAGGTAGAGTTGTAAGGTCTCGATTTCCTCAGACAAGGTTATGGCCGATTCTTTTGAATTGTTGAGGATTTTTCGCATCAATTTGGCGAATTTGGATGTGCTCTGGATGGCCTGCAAACGATCGTTGGCAGAGATTAACTGCTGAATGGAATTGAGTGCATTGAAGATGAAGTGTGGGGTCATTTGAGACCGCAAAGCTTTCTGTTCCGAAATCAGAGTTCTCCTTAATAAGTTGGTTTGCATTTTCAGGGTGCGGTAGCGGAAATAAAAAACAAACCAAATGATGCTAATGACGGCTCCGATGGCAATAAAAATGAACCACCATGTTCGGTAAAATGGTGGAGAGATCGTGAAACTGACTTTCGCAGGAAGGTCACTCCACTTGCCGCTATTGTTCATGGCATATACCGTGAACTGATAAAACCCGGGTGGTAGGGTAGTATAATTGACCGATTGGTCTTTGGTGATCCTCCATTCTCCGGGTTCATCATCCAAGCCATCCATTTTATATCGGTACAACAGTTGACCCGCGTTGTTGAAACTGATGCCTACAAAATCGATGGTAATGAAGTTTTTGTTGTAGGCTAAGTCATACTGCTCCTTTATGAGTGTATCCTTTTCCCTAATCCTGATGTTTTGAATGTAGATTGGAGGAGGGGTATTGTTCATTTTTACTTTTTGCTGGTCAAAGAGGGTGATGCCTTTTGGGGTTGCTACCCACACCTTTTTTTCAGCTACAAAGACTTGCTTGATTTCATTGAAAATAAGCCCTTCAATAGTGGTATAATTTCGGATACTGTATTTGGCCTCGCTTTCATCGAAGTCGAAACCTTCAATTTTACTCAAGCCCTGGTTTGTACCCACCCAGATGTTGTTTAATGAATCGATGTAAAGGTGACTGCAAAGGTTACCGGCAAGTCCATCATCCCGGTCGATGGTTTGAAATCGGTTGCCTTTTTTTATAATCACTCCTGCTCCTAATGTAGCTAACCAAAGGTTTCCGTCTTGGTCTATGGCCATACTATTCACCCGATTGTTGAAAATTGGGTTGGTCTTGCCAATTTGTTCGAATTCTTGCCCATTGAAAAACCACAGCCCATCCAGGCAACCTAACCAAACTTTGCCTGGAGATTCTTCCAGCACTGAAATGGTTCGTTTTTTAAAGTTGTCAACTTGCGATTGGTATACTATGTTACCCTCGCGCCATTTTTTTAAACCTTTTCGAAATCCTAACCAATGGCCTCCATCGAAAGATTCACTTATGCTAATATTTCCCTGAATGGGGTGAATTGAGATTTCTCCTTCTGAGGATATGGTTAATAAGTTACTGTCCGATTCTGCCCAAATTGATCCGTCAGAAAGGCGGGTCATGTTGAAGATTTTTGTGCCAAATTTTTTAGAACTCACCCGGTAGCCTTTTGTTTTTTCAGGAGTTAGGTGATAGATGTTTCCGTTGGCTGAGCCTGCCCAAATACCTGATTTGTTGCCAGCTATGGAGGTAAGGGCGTCTTCTTGCAAGCTTAATTGTTGACTGAAAGACAAAAACTCGCGAGAAGGCAAAAAGAAAACCCCATTGGTAAGGGTCGTAAACCAAAGCCCTCCTTCATTGTCTTCGAAAACATGGGAAACAGATTGATTGGGAAGGTAATTCGTGATTCGATTCGTGTCTTTAAGTCCATTGGAAAAACAAAAGGCACCGTTATTGACCATTCCTACCCAAAAGTTTCCTTTACTGTCTTCAAATAAGCTGTGGGTGGTATTGGTGTTGGTTTTATAGTGCCCAATTACTTCTTTGTCATAAATCTGGATTAAGTTTTTTCCAATTCCCATGAGCAATCCGCCATTTCTGAGAGGAATCGAATACAAGTTGTGGCTACTTTTTCTGGACAGAGAAACGGGCAATTGGATAGAGGTGATACTTTGGCCTTCTTTTACCATCAGGATACCCCTGTGTTCTGAGCCACTCTCTCTATTTATTCCAAAAGAATTGACCTTGTTGTCGTATTTCTGAATGAATAGTTCACTCCTTTTTTTCCATTCATCAGGTAGTTTAATGACGTTTTGATCAGGTGTTATTTTTAATCGCAGTGCTGTATTTGCAAAGCCTAACCAAATCGTGTCTCCCTCATCTACATACATTGAATTGATTATCTCCGATCCTGCCATAGACCTCAGCTTTTGGTTGGCGGAATGGGTATAGATATGTTCATTATAATAATAGGATAACTGGCCGGAGAAAGAGTAGAACCAAATGCGGTTTTTGTAATCCTCGTAGACTCCAAAAATGGTGTTGTCCGCCAAGCCGTTGTTGGTGGTGTAGTTTTTGAACTGGTAGCCGTCAAATCTGCATACGCCTTGATCGGTGGCAAACCACATGAACCCTCGCGAGTCTTGTTTGGCCATGTACACCTCGGAACTAGGAAGGCCATCTTCTACCGTGAAATTTTTGAAAAGGGGACGCTGGCTCTTACTTGCTATTCCAAATAAAAGAAGCCATCCTAATAGGATATATTTTAATAGGCAATTAATGCTAAACAAAGAAGTATTGCTGGGTTAGGGGTTTTATCAGTAAAAGCAAAGAAGCAGTAACTTACTACTTTACTTAAATCAAAACTACAAAAAAGCACCCACTGAAACGTTTACTGAGTCATTTATCTGTAGGATTTAATAGTAAAAGTTGGTATAATTTACGTATTAATACGGTGGTTTTTCGGTTGTTGGATAAAAGATAAAATTGGAATAAATTTACCCGAAAGGAAGTAATAAATTTGGGTGTGGGAGAGAAAGAAAAATTGAAGTATCGTATTGGTGTAACTCTATTGGAGGGGGTAGGTCCAATTTTAGCTAAAAAATTGATTGCATACTGCGGAGGTGCAGAGGCTGTTTTCCTTGAAAAGTCCAAGCACCTAATGTTGATCCCTGGCATTGGTCCCAAGTTAGCCAAGTCTATTAGTAACCAACAAGTTTTGCACCGGGCAGATCGGGAATTGTCTTTCATCGATCGAAATAAGGTTCATGTATCTTATTATTTGGACAAAAATTATCCGGGGCGATTGAAAAATTGTGAGGATAGTCCAATACTGCTGTATGTTTCCGGTGATATTAATTTAAACCATTCAAGAACCATTAGTGTAGTTGGTACTCGTAACGCTTCTAATTATGGTAAGGGCTGGGTTAGTTCTTTTCTGGAAGAAATAAAGCCTTACGCTCCAATCGTCCTTAGTGGCCTGGCCTATGGAATTGATATTTGTGCTCACAGAGAGTCATTGAAATTCAATCTTCCTACAGGGGCGGTCCTTGCACATGGTTTAGATCGAATCTATCCAATGGCACATAAAAATGTTGCCCGCCAAATGATGAAAGAAGGTGGTGCTTTGATTACGGAGTTTCTCAGTGAGACCCAACCCGATCGAGAAAACTTTCCAAGAAGAAACAGGATTGTTGCTGGCCTTTCCGATGCGGTTTTAGTAGTTGAATCTGATGAAAGAGGTGGTGCAATTATCACTGCTGATCTCGCTAATTCATATCACCGGGATGTATTTGCCGTGCCAGGGCCTATTGAATCTTCTACTTCCAGGGGCTGCAATAAGCTCATTAAAAGCAATCGCGCCTCACTTATCGAATGCGCTAAAGATATTGAGTACATAATGGGTTGGGAGCCTCTAAAAGAAAGTGTCCAACCTGTGCAGCAACAGACCTTATTTCATCTTTCACCTGAGGAAAAATCTGTTGTTGCTATTCTTCAAAAAATAGGGAATAGTGCAGTGGATCAACTAGTAGCACTTGCCAAAATGCCTGCGGGGCAAGTGAATCAGGTCTTATTGCAGCTTGAGTGTTCCGGTGTGGTGCGATCGCTTCCAGGTCGTCAATTCTCCCTGAAATAGTGCTTTCTTAAAGGTTACTTTATTTTCACCAACGCTTTCTTTTGTCTATGGTATGACAGTATTGTATTACAGTACTGCATGAAAGCTGCTACATGGAAAATATAGCTACATTTGCCGACAAAATTTTGTTTTTAACCTAGCACAATACACATTTATGAGCACTAACATCGACAGCGGCATCGGGGCTCAAATTGAGGCTTTTATGGAGGCGGTAGAGAAGCGAAATCCTAATGAGAAGGAGTTTCTTCAAGCTGTTCAAGAAGTCGCTGAGACGGTTATTCCCTACATTGAGGAAAATCCCAAATACAAAAAGGCCCGGATTCTGGACCGAATTGCTGAACCTGAAAGGGTTTTGATGTTTCGAGTTCCGTGGATCGATGATGAGGGTAATTTTCAAGTGAATCGAGGCTTTAGAATTGAAATGAACAGCGCTATTGGTCCGTACAAAGGCGGCCTGCGCTTTCATCCGTCGGTAAACCTTAGCATCCTTAAATTCCTCGCCTTTGAGCAAGTTTTTAAGAATAGCCTTACTACTTTGCCTATGGGCGGGGGAAAAGGAGGTTCTGATTTCAACCCCAAAGGCAAATCAGACAATGAAGTGATGCGGTTCTGCCAAAGCTTTATGACAGAGCTTTCTCGTCATATTGGTCCTGATACCGATGTTCCAGCTGGAGATATTGGCGTTGGTGGACGTGAAATTGGCTTTATGTTCGGTCAGTATAAACGTCTGCGCAATGAGTTTACAGGTGTCTTGACGGGTAAAGGAATTGAATATGGGGGAAGCCTGATTCGACCTGAAGCTACTGGATACGGCAATGTCTACTTTGCCGAAGAGATGCTCAAAACCAAAGGAGACTCTTTTCAAGGTAAAACAGTTGTGATTTCCGGATCAGGAAATGTTGCCCAGTATGCCTGTGAAAAGGTAACTCAGCTCGGTGGCAAAGTGGTAACTATGTCTGATAGCTCTGGTTTCGTGCATGATCCCAATGGTATTGATGCTGAGAAGCTTGCCTTTATCATGGCGCTGAAAAACGAACGCAGAGGCAGAATTAAAGAGTACGCTGATCATTTTGATGGGGTAAGCTACCATGAAAAGCAACGTCCTTGGGGAACTGCTTGCGATGTGGCCTTGCCTTGTGCTACGCAAAATGAATTGGATGAGGCAGATGCTGAATCTTTGTTGGCCAACGGTTGTATCTGTGTAAGTGAAGGTGCCAATATGCCAAGTACTCCCGAAGCTATTCTGGCGTTTGAAGGAGCTAAAATTTTATTTGCACCTGGAAAAGCATCAAATGCTGGTGGGGTGGCCACTTCAGGCCTTGAGATGAGTCAAAATTCACAACGGTTGAGTTGGTCTCGCGAGGAAGTCGACACAAGACTGCACACCATCATGAAGGATATTCATGAGGCTTGTGTGAAATACGGTAAAGACGGAGATTATGTTGATTATGTGAAAGGGGCGAATGTAGCTGGCTTCATCAAAGTTGCCGATGCTATGCTTGCGCAAGGTCACGTTTAGATCAACTTGTCATCATTCTATTAATAAAAGGGGCTGAATGGCCCCTTTTTTCATGCTCAATTTCAGAGGTCCGCTTGTTGGCTATGGTCTATATTTGTGGAACTCAATTCAAACTAAACTGTATGTACGGAAATATCCAATCACACTTACAGCAAGAACTGACCGATATTAAATCGGCAGGGCTATTTAAAGAAGAACGAATCATCACTGGCCCACAAGCAGCTGCCATCACCGTAGGGAATGGACAAGACGTGCTAAACTTCTGTGCCAATAACTACTTAGGGCTTTCATCACATCCCAAGGTCGTTCAGGCGGCTAAAGATGCGTTGGATACTCATGGCTACGGAATGTCTTCTGTTCGATTTATTTGTGGTACCCAGGATTTACATAAGGACCTGGAGTCAAAGATTGCATCGTTTTACGGAACTGATGATACCATTTTATATGCAGCCTGCTTTGACGCTAATGGTGGAGTGTTCGAGCCATTGTTCACTGCAGAGGATGCCATCATTTCTGATGCACTTAACCACGCCAGCATAATAGACGGTGTGAGGTTGTGTAAGGCCAAACGGTACCGATATGCTCACAGTGATATGTCTGAGTTGGAAAACTGCCTGAAGGATGCCCAGGAACAGCGCTTTAGGATCATCGTGACTGACGGTGTTTTCAGCATGGATGGAGATGTAGCCAAACTGGATGCCATTTGTGATTTGGCAGATAAGTATGATGCTTTGGTGATGATCGATGAGTGCCACTCAGCTGGTTTTCTTGGTAAAACCGGACGCGGAACTCCTGAGCATTGTGGAGTCATGGGACGTGTAGATATTATTACAGGAACCTTTGGCAAGGCTCTGGGCGGTTCGATGGGTGGGTATACCACCGGACGCAAGGAGGTTATTGAAATGCTGCGCCAACGTTCTCGGCCTTATCTTTTTTCCAATTCTTTAGCACCGTCAATTGTTGGTGCTGCCAATGCAGTGTTTGACATCTTAAGTGAGACCACTGAACTTCGAGATAAATTGGAAGCCAATACCAATTACTTTAAAAAAGGCGTGCTTGAGGCTGGTTTTGACATTAAGGAGGGTGATTCCCCTATTGTTCCGATTATGCTTTATGATGCAAAGCTTTCTCAAGATTTTGCTGACAAATTGCTGGAAGAGGGTATTTACGTTATTGGATTCTTTTACCCGGTAGTTCCAAAGGGAAAGGCGCGTATTCGGGTACAGCTATCGGCTGCACATGAACAAGAGCATCTTGATAAAGCAATTGAAGCTTTTAAGAAGGTTGGAAAAGAGCTTGGTGTGATTTAAGCTGACAAATGACTTTTTTATGAATTGAAGTCGAATCTGAAAAGGTTCGACTTTTTCTTTCAACGTCTATTTCAGGAGGGCACTTGCAAGTGACCTATTCTCAGTTGTTTTACCAGCTTTTCAACAAAGAAATGAACAATTAACTGTTGTTCAATCCGAAGAAGAGTATTAACTTCGCACCCCCTTTTGAAGGGATGTTCTATTCAATCAACTCGAAAAGTCAATTAGAGTGGACTCTTTAAGTTATAAAACGATTTCTGCCAACGCTGCTACCGCTGACAAAAAGTGGGTTGTGGTAGATGTTGACGGTATGGTCTTGGGCCGCGCTGCTTCCCGAATTGCTTTTGCCCTTCGTGGAAAGCACAAAACCAATTACACTCCACACGTTGATTGTGGAGACAACGTAGTCGTGCTGAATGCCGAGAAGGTTCAATTGACCGGTACCAAGTGGGATAACAAAGAGTATATCCGTCACACTGGATATCCAGGTGGGCAACGTGTACGTACCGCTAAAGAACTGTTGGAGCATCGGCCCATCGCAGTGGTGGAAAATGCCGTTCGCGGTATGCTTCCTAAAAATCGCTTGGGTCGTGAGTTGTTCCGCAACCTCTACGTATATACTGGGAATGAGCACCCACACCAAGGACAAAATCCTACAGCAATCAACCTTAACGATATTAAGTAAGCATGGAAGTCGTTAATACTTTAGGGCGCAGAAAAAAGTCCATCGCCCGGATTTACATGTCCAAAGGAAATGGAACCATCACTGTGAATGGTCGAGCCTTTGATGCTTATTTTACCACCGATATTCTTCGGAATAAAATCAAAATGCCCTTTGAGGTTACTGAAACCCTTGAGCAGTATGACATCAAGGCCAATATCTATGGTGGTGGAATTGCTGGTCAGGCAGGAGCACTCCAATTGGCTATTGCCCGGGCTTTGGTAAAAGAAAGTGAAGACTTTCGTGCTGTTATGAAACCTCACGCTTTGCTTACTCGTGATCCACGTATGGTAGAGCGTAAGAAGTTTGGACAGAAGAAAGCTCGTAAGAAATTCCAGTTCTCGAAACGTTAATCTATCCGGAAGTTTAGTATCTAAATTGTCAGGACTTTGGTTCGCCCCAAACTACCTGAGAATTGCTAAATCAGAAGGTAAACCAATCCGATATGAGTAAAGTAAGCTACGAGGAACTCCTCGAGGCCGGTGTACACTTCGGCCACTTGACCCGCAAATGGGATCCTAAAATGGCTCCATACATCTTTATGGAGCGTAATGGCATTCACATTATTGACCTTCACAAGACCATCGGTAAAATCGATGAGTCTACCAGTGCACTTCGCCAAATTGCAAAATCTGGTAAAAAGGTGCTCTTTGTTGCTACTAAAAAGCAAGCCAAAGACATCGTTGCTGAAAAGATTAAGCGCACCGGTATGCCCTACGTTACAGAACGTTGGCCAGGAGGAATGTTGACCAATTTTGCCACCATCCGTAAGGCGATTCGCAAAATGGCTAACATTGATAAAATGGAAGCTGATGGTACGCTGAAAAATGTTTCGAAACGTGAGCGTCTGCAAATTTCGCGTCAGCGTGCAAAGCTTGAGAAAAACCTCGGAAGTATTTCTGATCTTACACGCTTGCCAGCGGCTCTTTTTATCGTTGATATCAAAAAAGAGCACATTGCAGTTAATGAAGCACGGAAACTGAACATCCCCACGTTTGCGATTGTAGATACCAACTCCAATCCCAATCTGGTTGACTTCCCTATTCCTGCTAATGACGATGCTTCTAAGTCCATTGAAAAAATCATTGATTTGATGGCCAGTGCAATCCAGGAAGGTTTGGATGAACGCAGAGCTGACCGTGAGCGTCAACAAGCAGAAGCAGAAGCGGCTAAAGCTAAAGCTGCAGCTGCTGAGGCGGCCAAAGAATCAGAGAAGGAAGCTGTTTCTTCAGAAGAAAAAGAAGGCTAACCACTACCGGTTAGAACTAACGAATCTCAAAAACATTTTACAATGACCAAGATCACTGCGGCAGAGGTCAATAAGCTACGGAAGCAGACTGGCCTCGGTATGATGGATTGCAAAAAAGCTTTGGTAGAAGCCGAAGGTGACTTCGACAAGGCAATTGAAATCCTGCGTAAAAAAGGTCAAAAGGTAGCAGCCAAGCGGGGAGACCGTGATGCTAACCAAGGCCTGGTAATTGCCAAAACAAATGGCGATGGCAACAAAGGTATTATCGTAGTTGTGAACTGCGAAACTGACTTTGTAGCTAAGAACAACGAATTCGTTGACTTTGCGAATAGCATTGCTGATGTTGCGCTCAATAGTTCTGCGAATAACGTAGACGAGTTGAAAAGCACTTCCTATGACGGGAATGGCACTTCAGTAGGTGAAGCGCTCACTGATCAGATTGCAAAAACTGGCGAAAAAGTTGACGTTTCCGATTTTAGCGTTGTGGAGGCTGCAACTGTTGTAGCTTACAACCACCCTGGAAACCAAGTCGCTTCTGTTGTTGGTTTGAACCAAGAAGGTGAAGGTGCTGGATCAGCAGGCAAGGATGTAGCAATGCAAGCCGCTGCCATGGCTCCGGTCGCAGTCGATGAAAATGGTGTTGCCAAAGAGGTAATCGATAAAGAAATGGAAATCGGTCGCGAGCAGGCACGTGAAGAAGGCAAACCAGAGAACATTCTCGATAAGATTGCTCAAGGTAAAGTGAAAAAGTTTTTGAAAGAAAACACTTTGCTCAATCAAGCATTCATCAAAGACAACAAACAATCGGTTGCTCAATACCTAAAAGGGGTCGACAACGATTTGACGGTTACTGACTTCAAGCGTTATGCTTTAGGACAGTAAGTTCCACAATATTTAAAAGAAAGAGAGATGGTTACCATCTCTCTTTTTTTTACCTTTTTCTCCCAAACAACAAGCAAAAATGAAGTATAAGCGGATATTGTTGAAATTGAGTGGTGAGGCCCTAATGGGAAAAAAGCAATTTGGAATTGATAATGATCGCCTCGGACAGTATGCTTCGGAGATTAAAACCCTGGTAGACAGCAACGTAGAGTTGGCCATCGTAATTGGAGGTGGTAACATTTTTCGCGGAGTTCAAGCTGCCGAAGGAGGCATGGATCGCGTGCAGGGAGATTATATGGGGATGTTGGCCACCATGATCAACAGCCTTTCGCTACAATCTGCATTGGAGTCTTTGGGTATCAAAACCCGCTTGCAATCGGCGATTAAAATGGAGGCTATCGCAGAGCCTTTTATTCGTAGAAAGGCCATCCGACACTTAGAAAAAGGTCGTGTAGTAATATTCGGTGCTGGTACTGGAAACCCATACTTTACCACCGATACCGCTGCCTCTTTACGTGCAGTTGAAATTGAGGCTGACGTCATCTTGAAAGGCACCAGAGTGGATGGTGTTTATTCTGCTGATCCCGAAAAAGACGTAAATGCAGTTCGCTACGATAGGGTAACCTTTGATCAGGTTTACAAGCAAGGTTTGCATGTGATGGACATGACGGCCATTACCTTATGCAATGAAAATAAGCTTCCGATTATCGTCTTTGATATGAACCAGGAAGGTAATTTGCAAAGGGTTGTTGCCGGTGAGTCGGTTGGTACTTTAGTAGATTTGGGAGTTTAACTTTCAACTCAAAAGAACTAGCAAAGCCGCTTCAATCTAATTTTTATTTTCTTTGTAGACTTTTCATCAACTAATATATAGGCGGGAATGAACGAAGATATCCAAATGGTGCTCGACATGGTTCAGGAGTCAATGGATAAATCCATGGAGCACTTGAAAGTTCAATTGAGTAAGATTCGGGTAGGAAGAGCTACTCCTGGTATGCTGGAAACGGTTAAAGTCGATGCTTACGGTTCTTTGATGCCTATCAATCAAACTGCCAACGTCAATACACTCGATGCACGCACCTTGACGGTACAAGCGTGGGACAAGGGGCTATTACCCAGTATTGAAAGAGCTATTATCAACTCCAATCTTGGTTTAAATCCTCAAAACAATGGGGAGATGATCATTATCAATGTACCACCGCTCACCGAGGAACGCCGTCGTGACCTGGTGAAAAGGGCTAAGTCTGAAGGTGAAGATGCAAAAGTTGGTGTTCGGAATGCTCGTAAGTCAGGAAATGATGAAATTAAAAGCCTTCAGAACGATGGTATGGCCGAAGACATGGCCAAGCGCGGAGAAGATGAAGTGCAAAAGTTAACCAATACCTATTCACAGAAGGTTGACGATTTAATTGCAGCCAAAGAAAAAGACATTATGACCCTTTAATTAGGGTTTTCAACTTATAATTTAAGCCGCTTAAGCAATTGAGCGGCTTTTTTATGCCCATACTTTGGTGCCTTCGGTACAGTTGCGGCAGATTTCAATTTCGGACCTTGATTTTAAAACTGCTGCACGAAAGTTTTGGTAGGCTGGGCTTTGCCACATCGTTTTAAAATTCTGTTTTTTCAAATCGCCCAATTGGTGGGTGGCATCTTTGTCAAAACAGCAAGGCACTACCAAACCATCCCAGGTAATGACACAACTGTTCCACATTTTCCAACAGTGGTTGGTCATCTCATTTTTTATACTGTAAGTGCCGTTTTGTAATTTTTGGTACCGTGAATATTTTTCTTGTTTGGGAATGAGGTCACTGCCTTGATGGTAGTCGTAAATCTGTGCGGTTTTGAGCTTGAGTTCATCTACCCCAATGTCGTCGGCAAGGCGCTGAATTTCGGGAATTTGGTGCTCATTGGGACGTACTACCAGAAATTGAAAGATGACATGAGGAGTGGCCGATTTTAGCTCTTTTTTCCAGTGTAGGATATTTTTGGTTCCCTGGATCACTTTGTCCAGCGATCCATTGATGCGGTATGCTGAATACGTTTCCTGAGTGGTTCCATCCACCGAGATGATCAAGCGATCTAAACCTGACTCTACCGTTTCTTTGGCCTTTGCTGAATTGAGGAAATGCCCATTAGTAGAGGTAGCCGTATAAATTCCTTTATCGGAGGCATACTTCACCATCTTTAAAAAATGAGGGTTGATGTAGGGCTCACCTTGAAAGTAGAAAGTTAAATAGCTCAAAGTTGGAGCTAATTCATCAATGACTTTTCTAAAAAAGTCTTGTTTCAGGCTCCCAGTTCTTCGGGTAAATTGTCTGAGACCGCTTGGACATTCGGGGCAACCCAAGTTACAAGCTGTCGTGGGTTCGATGGAGATGGCGGTAGGCAAGCCCCAATGAAAAGGCTTACCGGTCCACTTTGACCAGTAGTAGCTGGTTTGCACTTGTACATGATTCCAAAGCCTGCGGGGAGTTTGACGTGAAACCATGCGCCATTGGTCTTGCCATCGGGACATGTCGTAAAATTAAGGAAAAGGCAGCCCATTACCCGGAAATGGACCGATCCGAAATTGGTTAACTTCGCGTTAATCTCACTCGATGAAACGATCAATCGCCTTTTTCATTACCCTGCTTTGGACCTGTTCACTTGCTTTTGGGCAGGAAAGTATTCAGGAATTGGAAGCCGCTATCGAGCAAGCGGAAGGTTTAAAGAAGTTAGAGCTTCGGCTTGATCTTGCCTATGCGCTATTGAAAATTGATCCTGAAAGGTCGATTTCGTTAGGTGATTTTGTAATTACTCAAACCAAAGCAAGATTAAAATCGGATCGGAATCAACGGGTACTGAAAATTGAGTCTTCCGCCTACATGGTGGTTGGAGAAGGGTATTTCGAAATCCGCAATACACGAAAGGCGGGAAGGAGCTATCGCAATTGCCTGCGGCTTGCAGAAGACAATGAATTTAAAACTCTGGCTAAGAAAGCGGAAAAGCGCATGGAGGACCTGGAAGAGTTTGAGTTGGCACAGGAAATTGCTCAAGCAAAAGAAGACGAAAAGGAATCCTCAACCTCTGAACCCAAAGGCCTTAAGGGTTTAGGCAGGTCCATCGCTGACCGCATAAATGCGGGAACGGATGAAGTGGCCAACGAGGCGAATGAGATGAACCAAGACCGTCTGGAAAGGTTGGCCAAATCGAATGAACAGTCTGGCAACTTTGAAAAGGCAGCTAATCTTTACGAGAAAACCCTGAAATACCTCCGCGAAAAGAACGATAGCAGTGCCTTGGCAGCACGTTACAATAAAATTGGAGAGTTGTTTCGTAAGGCAGGTCAGTTTGGAGTTTCCATGGATTACTTCGATCGTGCACTCAGCTATCAAGGCGATTTGGGTGATACCGCCGGAGCGGTAGCTTCGCTGGCTGGCATTGAGTCGGTCTTGAATGATTTGAACGAATCGCCAGATTTATTAGAAAATGATGCCAAGGAGGCGGAAGAAACCAGCCAGACCTATAAGGCTTTGGCGGATGATTTTGCCGAAAGAGGAGATTTCGAAAAATCGCTGGAATACTACAAGCTCTACACATCTTTACAGAATGAGATGGTGCAGCGGGAGAAAGACCGCCAGCAGGAGCAACTGGAAGCGAAGAACCTCATGGAACAACGTGGGGCAGAGTTAGAGCAATTGAAGCAGCAAAAACGCTCACAGGCGCTTGACTTGAGAGAAAAAGAGCTGAGTATTGGACGATTTAAGTTGATTCGCAATTTCCTCATCATTGGGTTGGTGCTGTTGATAGGTCTTGCTGTGGCTTTGTATGTTTTGTTTGCTACCAAGCGAAAGTCAGTGAGGCAAGTGAGCGAAGCCTATCAGCAATTGGATGAAGCGCATTCTAACCTTAAAAAGACCCAGAGCCGACTGGTTGAGTCGGAAAAAATGGCGTCTTTGGGTCAGCTTACGGCCGGAATTGCGCACGAAATCAACAATCCAATCAATTTTGTTTCGGCCAACGTAGCGCCTTTGCAACGAGATCTAAAAGATTTAAAACAACTGTTGAAGGCTTACGATCAGCTGGATTCTAAGGGTAACTTAGAGGACCGCATGGCCGAAATTCACAAGCTGCGGAGCGAACTGGATCCGGAGTTCCTTTACGAAGAGATCGATACGCTACTGGCTGGTATTCAGGAAGGTGCCGCGCGTACCAAAAATATCGTTGCAGGGTTGCGAATTTTCTCGCGGGTAGATGAAGCGGAGCGAAAGCCGGCCAACCTCAACGAAGGTCTTCAATCTACTCTAACCTTACTGCAAAATAAGCTGAAGAACTGCATTGAGGTAGAGACGCACTGGGGCGAATTGCCTCTGGTAGAATGTCAGGTAGGTAAAATCAACCAGGTTTTCATGAACTTAATCAGCAATGCCATTCAAGCCATGGGCGATACGGGAAAGCTGACTATTGCCACAGAAGCTTTGGATCAGGAAGTGGTGATCTCTATTTCAGATACTGGGAAAGGCATGGATGAAACCACACGGCAACGCATTTTCGAGCCTTTCTTCACTACCAAAGATGTGGGCGAAGGAACCGGTCTTGGGCTGTCCATTTCCTACGGTATTATTGAAAACCATGGAGGTGTTATCGAAGTTCAAAGCCAGCCGGGCGAAGGAGCTACCTTTTTGGTTAAACTTCCATTGAACGCCTAATTTGGGATGATGATTCGGTCGGAGTGTGCCTTTCGTAAATGCGCTTCGATGATGTTTCGGCTATCCTGACTGTCATAGCGACTGGTAATCAGCTCCTTGAGTGAACTTAACTTTTTGGGGACTCTTTTTCCGGTGTGGTATCCAAATCCAAGGTATTGTCCGTTTTCAACCAATACTACTGAGCGTTCTTCGGCCTCTCTGCCTTGGCCAATAATGGCAAAGGTTTCCAGTTCGCTTTTCATGCCTTGTATTGCTGCCTGTGCACGTGGGTTGTATTCATTTGGGGCTTCCTGGCCAATGCAAGCGCCTTTACAACTTCCGTCTTCGTGGTCGAGGCAGGCACCTTCACTTAGTTGGAGCCCGGCCATGCGCGCGCACAACTCGTGTTCTGCCACTTTTTGCCATAGGAAATGGCGGGCTTTATTCATGGAATGACAATGATACAACGCTCCTCCTGGTCGTTTCATCCGGTGGATGCCTAAGCGGAGATAACCGTTCCCATCTTCGTAGGCAACGATGCCCAGCCATCGACTGCTTAATTTCTGTGCTTTGTTGAATACGGGCCACAACTTTTTGATTTGATGGGCTTCCAACAAGAGCGCGGTGAGTTCATTTCCGGTTACTTCAAAATCGATTTCATGAATTACCCGCATGAAATTTTGCTTCTGCCAGGAACTTTTATCGGTGCTGAAATGCCCGGCAACACGTTTCTTTAGATTTCGGGCTTTCCCTACATATACGACTTTGCCTTTCTGGTTCCTGAAATAATAGACCCCGGTTTTTTCAGGCAATCGTTCAAACTGTTCGCGGGGCAGGTGAGTGGGAAGCACCGCATCGCGGCTGTTGCGTTTCAGGGCAGCTTGCAAAAGGCCAGTTACGTCCTTCTCTTGCAATTGTTCCAACAAATGAGTCGCTGCGAGCGCATCACTGAGCGCTCGATGTCGCTCTTCATAAGCGATATCAAGATGTGTACAAAGTGCCCCAAGGCGGTAGCTTTTTTGTTGGGGCAACAGTTTACGACTTAGCCGCACCGTACAGAGTCGCTTTCGCTGAAAAGGTTGATGAATAGCTGCAAACTCCTGCTTTAGAAAAGAGTAATCAAAGTGAACGTTATGCGCCACAAAAATGCGATCACGCGTCATGTCCTCAACGATCTCAGCTATTTCTTCAAAGGTGGGTGCTTTAGCAACCATTTCGTTGGTGATGCCGGTTAATGCTTGGATGTGCAATGGAATAGTACGACCGGGGTTCACCAAAGTTTCGTAGCGATCGGTCTCCTGTTGACCATCATGAAGCACTATGGCCACTTCTACAATGCGGTGACGCGAGGCATAGCCTCCGGTTGTTTCAAGATCGACAATAGCATACATAAGAAGACACGGTCAAACGGTGACGCATGAATTTACGCAGGGAAAACGACTTTCGAAAAGCCGGTTACCGGTAAGAATGTAGACAAAATCCTGAGGGTTTTAGACAATCAAACCCTATGAACGAAACAGCAGTAGCTTAAAGGCCTACCAGGACCGATTCCGGATCTTTGCCTCCAAACATGAGTTTAATGGGATCTTCGATCATTTCCTTGACCTTCACCAGAAAACTCACCGATTCTTTGCCGTCGATAATGCGGTGGTCGTAGCTCAGGGCAAGGTACATGATGGGACGCACTTCCACTTTGCCATTTACTGCAATGGGACGCTCTACGATGTTGTGCATGCCCAAAATGGCACTTTGGGGAGGGTTGATGATCGGTGTACTCAACATCGATCCGAATACACCACCGTTAGTAATGGTGAAGGTACCACCGGTCATTTCATCAATGCTCAGTTTGCCGTCACGTGCCTTAATGGCCAGGCGTTTGATCTCTGCTTCGATTTCGTGCAAAGCCAACTGCTCCGCATTGCGAATCACCGGAACCATCAATCCTTTAGGAGTGCTTACCGCAATGCCTACATCGGCATAGTTGTGTGTAATCATTTGATCGCCATCGATCATGGCGTTGACGGCAGGAAAATGGTTGAGTGCTTCGGTAACTGCTTTGGTGAAGAAAGACATGAAGCCTAAACCAACACCGTATTTTTCGCGGAAATCATTCTTGTATTTGGAACGTACGGCCATCACACGACTCATGTCTACCTCGTTGAAGGTAGTGAGCATTGCAGTTTCGTTTTTAACGGCTACCAAACGCTGAGCTACCTTCCGGCGAAGCGAAGACATTTTTTTGCTTTCGCTGTCGCGAGAGCCGCCCCATCCGGTTTGAATCACCGAGTGGTCAAAGCCACCTGCGAGATAGGACTCAACGTCAGATTTGGTGATTTTACCACCGGCACCGCTGCCATTCACCTTGTTGGCAGCAACGCCGTTTTGGTTCATCATTTCACGGGCCACTGGTGAAGCTTTTACCCCCTCGTTGTTGGGTGCCGCTGTTGCCGGAGCTTGCTCGGCCGGGGCTGCTGCGGCAGCAGTTGCGGCAGCTGGTTCTGTTGTTTCCTCGGCAGCAGCAGTTTTACCTTCTGGTGCTTCGGCACTGGTATCGATGGTAGCTACCGGGTCACCTACATTTACCGTTTGGCCTTCTTCTACCAAAAAGGTAATCACGCCAGCCTGTTCGGCATTTAGTTCCAGGGTCGCTTTGTCCGAGTCGATTTCGGCAATGGGCTCATCCAGTTCCACGTAGGCACCGTTATCCACCAAAAGGCCGGCAATTTCTACTTCTGTGATCGACTCGCCGGGACTCGGCATCTTCATTTCTAAAATCATGACTGACGTACTATGAAGGTTGTTGTGCGGGGAAAATTAGTTGAATACTTCTTGGATAATGGCGTCTTGCCGTTGCTGAAAACGTTTGCTCGACCCCGATGCAGGACTTGCACTCTCATGGCGGGTTATTGCCTCAAGGTTAAGGTGGGCCAGCTTGCGCATGATGAAAGACCAGGCACCCATGTTTTCAGGTTCTTCCTGGGCCCAAACTACTTTTTCAACGTTGGGATATCCCTTCAAAACGTTTTCGATTTGAGTCTGTGGGACCGGGTAAAGCTGCTCTAAGCGAACGAGCGCCACGTCTTTACGATTGTCTGCCTCTTGTTTTTCGAGCAGGTCGTAATACAATTTACCACTGACCAGTACTACCTTCTTCACTTCATCTGCTGTTACATTCGTGTCGTTAATGACCTCCTGAAAACGTCCGTTGGCCAGATCATCTATCGATGAAACGCATTTAGGATGGCGCAACAAGCTTTTGGGCGTCATCACCACCGTAGGAATCCGGAAAGGCCAGTGTAC
Source organism: uncultured Flavobacteriales bacterium (assembly GCA_937899835.1). Taxonomy (GTDB): domain Bacteria; phylum Bacteroidota; class Bacteroidia; order Flavobacteriales_G; family Salibacteraceae; genus CALCCE01. The sequence goes on from CALCCE010000150.1 coordinate 50,983, forward strand.
TTGTCGACGGAGCAAGTGAAAGAAGTTGCCCGGGGTAGTGCAATTGGCAACTGACATGTTGTTTTCTGCACAAAGGGAAAGGAAGCGTTCTAATCGAGCACTGCTGTGTTCGGCTCCTTGACCTTCATAACCATGAGGTAACAACATCACTAAACCGTTCATGCTGTTCCACTTGTCTTGTGCTGCACTCAAAAACTGGTCGATGATAATTTGAGCACCGTTATTGAAGTCGCCAAACTGTGCCTCCCAAATGATCAGCGAAGAGGGGTTGGCCATTGCATAGCCATATTCAAACCCTAACACGCCATATTCTGAGAGTAGCGAATTGTAGATGTAGAAATTACCTTGTCCTTCGGTAAGGTTGGCCAATGGCAGGTATTCTTCCTCGGAGTCTTCCACAGTAATGACTGCATGGCGGTGCGAAAAAGTACCGCGTTCTACGTCCTGTCCGCTGATGCGCACCGGGTACATCTCGCACATCAAGGTGGCATACGCCAGGGTTTCTCCCATAGCCCAATCCAGCCGATCGGTTTCTTCCAGCATTTTCCGCCGGTCGCCCGTCAGTTTCACAATTTTTTTGAAGAAGTTTTTTCCTTCCGGAAGCGTAGTGAGTTTGCGACCGAGCTCCATCAAGCGCTCCTTTTCAAACCCCGTGTCGGGAGACGCTTCAAAATCTTCGGCTTCTTGCGGCCGCATACCTTTCCAGGTATCTTCCAAAAAATGGGTGATCACCGCTTTCTCAATTTGCTTCGATTCGGTCAGGCGTTCCTGAAGCATGCCGTTGAATTCTTTTTCCAACTCTTTGGCTCGCTCGGAGGTAATCACTCCCGATTTGATTAACGTTTCTACGTAAATCGTTCGCGGATTGGGATGCTTGGCAATGGTTTTATAAAGCTTGGGCTGGGTAAAACGCGGCTCATCTCCTTCGTTATGTCCATATTTTCGGTAGCAAAGCAAATCGAGAAAAACATCTTGGTTGAAACGCTGACGAAATTCTACGGCGGTTTTCATGGCCAGTACCACCGCTTCTACATCGTCTCCATTAACATGGAAAACCGGCGACAAAGTAACTTTGCCAACGTCTGTACAATAGGTACTGGAGCGTCCGTCTTTGTAATTGGTGGTGAAGCCCAGTTGGTTGTTGACCACAATATGGATCGTTCCACCTGTGCGGTAACCGTCTAGCTGTGCCATTTGCACCACTTCGTAAATGATGCCTTGCCCAGCTATTGAGGCGTCTCCATGAATCAAAACCGGGATGATTTTATTTTCATCCTTAAGGTAGGTGTCGATTTTGGACCGTACGATGCCTTCCACCACCGGATCTACCGCTTCAAGGTGCGAAGGGTTTGGAGCCAGGGTTACCTGTACCTTTTTACCTTCGTTGGTTTCTACTTCCGAAGAAAATCCAAGGTGATATTTTACATCACCATCAAAGAGGTTGTCTTCGTATTCTTTGCCTTCGAATTCACTAAAAATGTCTTCGTAGGTTTTGTTTAAGGTATTGGCCAGTACATTGAGGCGTCCCCTGTGCGCCATCCCAATTATTACTTCTTCTACGCCTGCGGCAGAACCGTTTTCGATGACCACATCGAGGGCAGGAATCAAGGATTCTCCTCCTTCAAGTGAAAAACGCTTTTGACCTACAAATTTTTTGTGGAGGAAGCTCTCGAAGGCCACCGATTGGTTGAGCTTGTCCAGAATCTCCTTTTTCTGTTCAATGCTGAAACTCGGGAGGTTTTTGCTGGTTTCCATGCTTTTCTGCAACCAGTTAACAATGTCTGGATTGCGGATGTACATGTATTCTACACCGATGGAGTTGCAATAAGTTGTTTGCAGGTGCTCCACAATGTCTTTCAACTTGGCTGGTCCTATGCCAATGGCAGTGCCCGCCTGGAAAACCGTGTCCAGGTCGCGTTTGTCCAACTCAAAATTTTCAATGTCGAGAGTAGGGGCGTACTTTCTCCTTTCCCGAACAGGGTTGGTCCGCGTGAAGAGGTGTCCCTGAGCACGGTATCCGTTGATCAGGTTGATGACATTGAACTCTTTTTGGGAAAATTCGGAGATTGCTCCGTTAGATTCGAAGTTTTGGGAGGAGAATTCGAAACCTTCGAAGAACTTTTTCCACCCGAAATCTACAGATTCTGGGTCGTTTCGGTATTGGTCGTACAGGTCTTCGATTGCACTAACATCCCCATTGCTGAGGTAAGAGAATTTATCCATTTTCAGGCTGCCGATTTGAGCTGCACAAAGCTACAAACTTATGTCATATTGGAAGCTATTGGGCAGAATTGTCACGCTCGCCAGATTGACGGAAATAGTTTCGAATGACGACCTTTTTAAGTTCTCTTTCCAATATCAGGTGAGCAAGTCGCTGCGAGGCATCTCCTTCACCAGGATAAAGTAACTCTCTGCGAATCACTTTTTCGCTCAAGTCAATACGATAGAGCAGTTGGAAAAGCCTTTGATGATTTTTTTCCATCAAGTAATTGAGGATCGGAATCAACTGGTCAGTTAATTCCTGATAGGCAGTATCCGGATTTCCCGAAAACCGTACTTCTTCCCCATGGGCTCCAAGATCTTTAATTACCTGATCTGCTGTTTGCTGAACCAGCTCAAGGCGCCTTTGGTAAGCCGATAAATCACTCAGTTGCAGTCCGCTCAGTTCCAAAACAATACTGTTCTACCTTTGTTGATTGCAAAACTAAGTTTTCCGCCCAAGTACAAACCAAATCTATGAGCAAGATCTTATTGACCGGTGGAACCGGATTGATCGGCAGCCGATTGGCATCAATGCTGCAAAGTGCGGGGCATGAAGTTACGGTTGTGAGCCGTAATCCCACCAAAGTGCACGGTTATCCGGCCATTGGTTGGGACGAATTGAGCAATGGAGCGATGGAAGGAACCGAAATCCTTATTCATTTGGCGGGTGCTGGTATTGCAGACGAAAGATGGACTCCTAAGCGCAAAGAAATCATTATCAAAAGTCGCAGTGAAACGGCAGCTCAGTTGATGGCAGCTGCCAAGGCAATGAAGACTCCCTTGAAGCAAGTCTTGGCAGCCTCGGCTATTGGTATTTATGGTATGGTGACAAATGATCATTGGTACACCGAAGAAGATCAGCCTCACGATGGATTCGTGGCTCAAACCACCCGAATTTGGGAAGAGTCAACGACTAAGTTTCGGGAAGAATTGAAGATTCCAACCGCTCAAATTCGGATTGGGGTAGTGTTGGCTAAGGAAAGCGGGGCGTTGCCGAAAATAGCAGGTCCAGTGAAATTTGGGGCTGGTGCAGCTTTGGGCAACGGCAAACAATGGATTCCATGGGTGCACATCGAAGACATTTGTCAGGTATTCATGTGGGCCTTGAAAGAAGGAAAAGACGGAATCTACAACGGTGTTGCTCCCCTTCCGGTAACCAATGACGAAATGAACAAAGTCATTGCCAAGGTACTCGGGCGACCCTATTTTTTACCCAATGCTCCGGCATTTGTTATTCGGGCAGTATTTGGAGAATTGGCCCAGTTGGTATTGGAAGGTAGTCGGGTATCTGCGGAAAAAGTGCAGCAAGAAGGATTTCAATTTCAGTATCCAAATCTTGAATTGGCGCTGAAAGAAATTTACCAGAAATAATGCTTCCGTTTAATGTTCGCGCACCATTAAACGATCGGTGAAATCGCGCAATCCAGCCTTGCCTGTTTCATTGACTGAAATGGCGGCTAAGCAATCCAGGCCACGTTGGTAGTAGCGATCCATTTCCGAGCGGGCAAATTCCTTCACGTTCAATCGGTCGTAAATACCCGTAACCCCTGCCACCTTGGCCTCAGGCTTGGGGTCCGTTGCATCGATCCAGTTTTGCAGCTCGGTTAAAGTTTCCCCTTCGGCCAATTCCAGTGCTTTTAGCAGCAGAAAGGTTTTTTTATTGCTCAGAATATCACCACCAATGCGTTTGCCAAATTTCTCTTTATCGCCGTATACGTCCAGGATATCGTCTTGCAGTTGAAAAGCAACGCCCGTGTGGTAACCAAAATCGTAGATCATTTGGGCGTCTCTTTCAGAAGCTCCACCAATAATGGCTCCCATTTTGAGGCTTGCACCTAACAAAACGGCCGTTTTTAGACCAATCATGGTAAGGTAGTTGCCAATGGCCACCTGATCAGCCGTTTCAAAGTTCATGTCCATTTGCTGGCCCTCACAAACCCCAATGGCACAAGCATTGAATTCTTTCAACAAACTGGGCAAGAACTCTGGCTCACATTGCATCAGGTGTTGATAAGCAATTACCAACATTACGTCTCCGGAGAGGATGGCGATGTTGGGGTTCCACTTTTCATGTACTGTGGGTTGGTTTCTACGCAGTGGGGCCTGGTCCATGATGTCGTCATGGAGCAAGGTGAAGTTGTGGAAAATCTCCACGGCCAATGCCTGAGGAAGGCTCTTGAGGGGTTGGTCGGAGAAAATCTCGCATCCCAGCAGCACCAGCAAAGGGCGCATGCGCTTGCCTCCTAACGAAAGTATGTAGCTAATGGGATCGTAGAGTTCCTGCGGGTCTCGTTCGAAGGTAAGTTGCTCGATGGCTTCCCTGAGTTGCGTTTGTAGCTGTTGCAAAGAGGAGGTGCTGGTCGAATTCAAAGTAGGAAGGTTTATAAGTTCGATTTAAAGCAAGCCCAACAAATAATTGCCATATCCACTTTTTAGCAAAGGTTCGGCCAATGCCTTAAGCTGTTCTTTGTCGATAAAATTCATTCGGTAAGCAGCTTCCTCAATGCATCCGATTTTCAATCCTTGCCGCTCTTCAATTACTTGTACAAATTGCCCGGCCTGCATGAGGCTGGCAAAAGTGCCCGTATCCAGCCATGCAGTACCACGGTCGAGGATGGATACCTCCAGTTTTTTTCTGCTCAGGTATTCTTTGTTCACATCGGTGATTTCGTACTCTCCACGTGCACTCGGCTGCAGATTTTTGGCAATCTCAATCACATCGTTGTCATAGAAATAAAGTCCAGGCACCGCAAAGTTCGATTTGGGTACTTCGGGCTTTTCTTCGATGGAAATGGCTTTTCGATTCTCGTCGAATTCCACCACTCCGTAGCGTTCAGGATCAGATACGTGATAGGCGAAAACAATGCCTCCATCTGGATCGGTGAGCGTTTGCAGTTGTGGTGCGAGGCCTGTGCCGTAGAAAATATTGTCCCCGAGAATGAGGGCCACTTTGTCGTCTCCGATAAACTCTTCTCCGATTACAAAGGCTTGTGCCAAACCATTGGGCTCCTCTTGTACAGCATACTCAAACTTGCAGCCCAATTGAGCACCATTGCCCAAAAGCTGGTAAAATTTTGGAACATCGCTCGGCGTAGAAATAATGAGTATTTCTCGCATTCCCGCTTGCATGAGCAAAGAGAGCGGATAGTAGATCATCGGTTTGTCAAATACCGGGACCAATTGTTTACTAACTGCACGAGTAAGTGGTGCGAGTCGGGTTCCTGCTCCACCTGCCAGAATAATTCCTTTCATGATTGTGAAGATTTAGCCGGATCGTTTTCCGACGAAGAATTGACGGGGGCAGAAGTTGGGGGCGAAGCACCCAAGTCTTTTTGAATGGTTAAGCTTTCCAGATCGATGTCCTCTTCTTCGTTCATCACCTCAAGAAAGGGTTCCCGCATGGCCTTCACCGTGTTGGCCTGATGAAAGGACATGAGGAAGGTAGGCAGCAGTACCAAGTTGGCCAACATTGCCACCAGTAGTGTGAAGGAAACCAAAACACCTAATGCCATTGTGCCTCCAAACTCAGAAGAATCAAATACCGAAAAGCCAAAAAACAGGATGATGGAAGTGTAGATCATGCTTACCCCAATCTCTTTCAAGGCCGCATTCACCGCTTGTCCAATCTCTCCATTGTAAAACTTAAGTTCCTGCCGGTATTTGGCCAAAAAGTGAATGGTATCGTCCACCGAAATACCAAACGCGATGCTGAAGACCAAAATGGTAGAAGGCTTAATGGAAATGCCAAAAAATCCCATACAAGCTGCAGTAAGCAATAATGGAATCAAGTTGGTAATCAACGAAACCAAAATCATCTTCAATGACCCGAAAAACAAGGCCATGATGAGTGCTACCATAAAAATGGCAATGGAAAGGCTTATAAACAGGTTTTTAACCAGATAGTTGGTACCCTGTAAAAACACAACACTGGAACCCGTAAGCGTTACATCAGTGATTTGCTCATCTATCACCTCATTGAATGCTGATTGGAAACCTGCATTATTTTGGAGATCAAGGAGTTTTTCCAGGTCTTTCACCGTAGCGCTTTGCTTGGCCTTATCGTCTACCAACTTCTTGACCAAACTGCGCTTCATTCCGGGAAACCGTTGCCAGAGGGCCAACAGTGAAGAATCGGTGGAAGCAGTAGAGTCAGCTTTGTAATTAGCTACCAGGCTGTCCAAAAGTGGGCGTTGCGGATTGAAAATAGAATCGATCCGTGGGTTCAAATCCTCAATAAGGCTGTCCATTTGCAAGGTGCCAACGTCTGCCATTTTCAGACTAACCCGAGTTACCTGTTGCGTACTGTCCAGAAAATCGTCGAGCACATTTTCATTGCTTCCAGCATCTTCGAAATACCGTTGAAAAAAAGTACGCTCCCGATTGCTAATCAAACTGTATTTCTCGGGCTTACCGTTATAAAACGCCTGCCGGGTAAACTTTAAGCCTTCTACTACAGAAATGGGCTTAGAAAATTGGGGGTATTCCGCAAAAAGCAGCTGCATTTTATCAATGCGCTTGAGCATTTTACTGTTGGTTGCCCCGTTCTTCTTTTTGGTATCAATCGCCACCTCAAAAGGCATAATGCCTTTGTAGTTGCTTTCAAAAAACCGCAGGTCTTGGGTTACCGGGTGATAGGCAGGCAAATCGTCCACCATATTGCCAGTAGTTTGTACGAGACTCACTCCGTAAATACCCAAAGCCACTAACACAGCGGTTATTCCATAAACCAGTTTTCGGCGATAGGTCACGGTATCTACCAGAATTTTCACCACCCGTTTTACCCAACCTTTGTCCAAATGGGCGGTAAGTCGGGCACGAGGTGGGCCTAAAAAACTAAATACTGTGGTAATTAGCAGCAACGACAGCACAAACAACATCATGATGTTCATGGAGGCTACTAACCCAAATTCGACCAATACTTCGCTTTGAGTAAAAATGAAGGTGAGAAAACCTATGGCCGTGGTAGCGTTTGTGATGAAAGTAGCTTTTCCAATTTTTTGGACTACCCGACCCAACGCTTTGGCTTTGTCGCCGTGGTTTCTGAATTCGCTATGGTATTTGTTGATCAGGTAAATGCAATTGGGAATACCGATCACGATTACCAACGGAGGGATGATGCTGGTGAGGATGGTGATTTCAAAATTGAACAAGGCCATAGAACCCACACTCCAAATCACTCCAAGGATGACCACCAGCATGGAGACCGCCACCGGCTTGATGGAGCGGAAGAAAAGGAGCAAAATCAACACCGTAACGACAATGGCCAAAATCACGAACATTTGAAGCTCCTCCTTGACCAGTTTGGTGATTACTGTGCGGATGTAGGGCAATCCTGAATGCCGCAGAGCGATACCTTGCGAATCAGAAAACTTTTCGGTTTCTGCCAAAACCAGGTCGAGCAAAGGACCTCTTTCTTCAGAATTGAATATGGCATTGTTGAGGGAAACCGCCATTAGCGTGGTGGTGTCATTGAACAACAAACCTTGGTAAAAAGGCAGGTTTTCTACAATTTTGCGCACCGAGTCGAGCTCGGAGGTGGTACTCAATGGTCGCGTCACTACGGGTGCCACATCAAAGCGGCCCATCGAGTCATTTTTGTGCACGTTAATGACGTTCGCAGCAGATAAAACTGTATCGACTCCAGAAATTTTGTTGATGTTTTGGCCCAGCCTAAACCATGCGTTGAACAATTCCAGAGAAGTAAAGGGATTGCGATCCAGACCCACCACGAAAACCGTGGTCTCGGTTTTGAAACGCTCGGAGAAATCTTCGTAAGCCACATAAATTGGATCATCCTCAGGCAACATTTTGGGCAATCCGTAAAATAATTTCACGTCCTGCGCCTTGTACGCCATAAATACGGTAGTTATGGCAAGAAATACCAGAACCGCAATACGGTATCTAAGAATGAATTTTGCAATGAGGGCCCACATACACCAGAGGTCAACCTGGGTTTGCACTGTGGGCAAAACCCGGTTGTAAAGCGCGAAAATCGCCGTTTAAGTGGACAAAAATCGAAAAATTAATCGATTCTGTCCCTATGCATTGCGCCACATTTCAACTACTGTAGCAGATTCCTTTTTCATTTGGCCCAGGTTTTGTTTATTGGGGTGTGCCATGAAGTCCATTAAGATGCTTTCTTACATCAACCGATGTTGGGTTTTTCTCATACCCGCACTGCTGATTTTAGCTGCCTTTCGTCCGGCTCCGCAGGTGTCAGCAATAGACGGCTATTCTACTCAAGGAGCGGCTTCGGCTTATGCACCACTCATTCCAGAACACACTCCGATCAAGTTTGTAAGAACGGTCTTTCACATCATGCAGCGAGACGACGGCAGTGGTAATTTTCCCGATGATTCTGCCAGCCGACAGTGGCTCACTTATTTATACCACAATCATTCGAGCGATGCTATGGGCGATTTACGGCCTATGAACTTACCCACAGCGTCCCCGTATATCCGCGACAGCCGAATTCGATTCCAGTTGGAGGGCATTTACTTTCATCAGGACGATTACGGTTGGAACATGGCGCACGACTCTCACCAGATGGGTGAAAAACTCTACAAAAAGTATGTTTTGGACGATCCAGGAACGGTTTATCCTCAATCGGCCATTCACATTTTTATTGGTGGTCAAGGTTCCAGTCACGGCCGGGCTAGTGGCATCGCCAGCGGTAAATGGATTTTGGTGAGTTCTGTTTACAAAAAATACCTTCAGGGCAATCACTGGATTCCCGCAGGTTTGTTGCGGCATGAGTTGGGTCATTCTTTGGGGCTTATCCATACCTGGAATGCTCCCGATCGGTGTGACGATACGCCACTAAATGCTGGCTGCTGGAACGTGAATGAACCGGCCAAGCCCGAATGTGCCACGCCTTCCAACAATGTGATGGATTACAACGCTTGCCAGTGTGCCCTTACCGCTTGCCAAATGGGGCGGATGCACCAGGCGTTGATGGGTAAATTTGGCAAAGTAGACAATGTTTTGGTAACTGATTTCTGTAGAAGGGTAGATCCACTATTGACCATCAATTCGGGTGATTCGGTGGTATGGGTAGCCGACCGCTATCTCAAAAGTGATTTGCGCATTGAGCCAGGGGCTACCCTTGTCGTCCAGGGAGCGATTGGAATGCCGCGGTCTTCACGCATCGTGGTGCGGCCAGGAGGAAGGTTGATTGTCGAAAATGGTCGACTTTTTCAACCCTGCGGTGGGCAATGGAAGGGAATAAAACTGGTGAAAGGAAAACGCCAGGGTAAGCGTGTTATGGGCTCCTTAGAAATTACCGGGAAGGGCAAAGTGGAGCACACCCGCTAAGCCTCAGGATTTTAAAATCACAAATTTTTGTGTCGACAATAGTTTGCCATTGGCTTCAAGGGTCAGAAAATAATGCCCATCGTCTAATTCAGTCAGGTCGGCTTTCAGCTTTTGTTGGCCTTTGGTGTGGGGTTCTTTGATCAATGTGGCAACTTCAGATCCCAAAATATCAAACACCTTTACCGTTACCGTTGCGTTGGAAGATAATTCAACTGGAATAAAGAGGTGGTTTTTGGCAGGAATAGGATAAACGGTTTCTACTTTATCCGATAAAGCACTGTTTGAAGTTCCTGAGGTAGGATCAGCTATTTGTCCAATGGACAATTGGCAACAACACATCAACAAGAAGGCTAAAAGAGTGGAAGAGTAGCGGTGAAGCATCTATAAGCAGGTAGAATTAATTCAATATCCATAAAAGATAGCTTGAATTTGCTTGATTACCAAATTTAGCCTTACAATTCACTGAGTTTTTTGGACGCTCTTTCGGCGTAAAAACCGCCAGCTTCTGAAATTTTCACCATGATGGTTTTAGCTTCCTTGCGCTGTCCGATCTTGAGGAAAGCCAGTGCTTTATACCATTCCGCTTCCTCGTCGAAATACGATTTTTGAAGGCGGGAAATTTGGTCGAAAAAAGCTATTGATTGTTCGTATTGACCCAAATTGAAATAGGACAGTCCTCCATAAAACAAGGCGTTCTCATCTTCTGGGAAGTGCTTGAGAATTAAGTTGAATTTTTGAAGTGCCTTGCGGTACTTTCCTGCTTTTAATCGAAAAATACCCAACTCCAATACATCGTTGTAGGAGTACTGGAAAGTGAGCACTTCTGGCTGCCTTTTTTTGGCCTGCTCCGAGTTAGCATACTGAGGAGGTGTACTACCCGAAGTTACTTGCGCTACCTGTATGGTATTGTCTCTTTCAGCGTAGTCTACCGTCTTGTATTGTTCGATGTATTTCAGTGGCGGCACTTCTTTGGGAGTAGCAGGAATATTGGTTCTTTCCAAGGGAACTTCTGCAACCGGAAGCGTAGGGGCAGGTGCTACGGGATCAGTCTTTCGCTCAAGGATTTCTGAGGTAGTGTTTTCAACCTGGGTTGAATTTTCAGTCATCACAGGTTCGACTGCTTTATTTTCAGTGTTGGGAGCAGCCATTTTCTGAGGTTCAAGAGTTGTTTCTTCTGTTATGGTTTCATCACTTTCCTGAACTTCTTCAGGAGCATTCCGAATGAAATGCTCTTTTGAAATTTTTTCTGGGCTAATTTCTGTTTCTGAAGCCATGAGCGGCTCTATCGGGTCGGTCTCAACCACCTGCCAGGTGATGAAGCCCAATAAAATAGCAGCAAAACCCGCTCCAAGCCACCATTTGGCACCTTTGAAAAGGGAAGTACCCGAACCTCCAGCCATGGCTATATGCTGCGCCTCAGAGCGAAGTTCTTCGATCGCGGAAGCAGACACGGGCACCAGAGCAAACCCCTCTACAGCATCTTGGCAAAGGGGGCAATCCAGCAGGTGGCGCTCCAAGGCATGTTGCGCCTCTGGTGCCAAAGTCTGTTGGGCATAGGCCCTCAGTTGGTCGCCATCCGGGCAAGAGCCAGGTTCAAAAAGAGTTATTTGCGGTGTAGGATTCATGATTTTTCGTCATAAATATCCGGAGGTTACGCTTGCCGTTTTGCAGGTAACTTTTCACTTGCTTTAGGCTGTAGCCAGTTATTTCAGCTACTTCGGTGTAACACTTTTTCTGAAGGTAAAACAAGTCGATGCATTCGCGCTGGGGCGGCTTGAGCTGTTGCATAGCGCTTTCCAACTGGTTTAAAGATTGCTCCCGGGCTTCTGCCTCGGCGATTCCGTCTCCAAACGCAGGGGATTGTTGCATCTCAGCTTCCAATCGTTCTTGTTTTTTGCGCTTGCTCTTTTGTTCCCGAAGGGCCATCAGGCACTGATTTCGGGCCACCTGGAAAACCCAGGAGCGAAAGTTTTGAACTTCGTGACGATGAAGCTCTTTCACCAACTTTTCAAACAATTGAAGCACAGCATCTTTGGCCTCAGCTTCGTTTTCCAGGTATTTTAAACACAATCCAAACAAGGAACCAGCATAGCGGTCAAAAAGCTGAGCCAGCGCTTGCTGGTCAGCTTTTTGCCGGTAACGATTTACCAGTACCTCGTCGGCAATTGGACTGTCTTTTCTGGAAGTTACGAAAGCCATTCAGTTGCTTCAGAAATATATAAACATCATCCTCCGGATGTAAGTCAATTAGCGTTGTCTCGCATTGTAAAGTTCGAAGAAACTTTTGGTTTCTACGATAACAGCTCCCCCAATCAGGTCGCCGTAGGCGGCAGGCACTCCTCCGGTATACACCGTTAAAGAGCCAATGGCGGTAGAGGGAACACCCAAACTACCGTCACGGGTTTTTACCCCGTCCACAAAATATACCACCGAACCCGCACGGGCACCACGGAAATAAACCGGTTGTCCTTCATCTTGCTGGTAAACACCCGGAGTTGTACTGGCAATCAGGGCGCCAGGGTTGCGCATTTGTGGGCTTTTTTGAATTTCTGCTGCCAGAATGGTCATGGCAGTAGGATCTTCTGCATTTATAAGTGGAACTCTGTGGCCTGTAATAACCACAGGAGGCAGACCTACTCCTGAAACCAATTCAGTAGCTTCCATTCGCGTAATTTTATCTGGGTTAACCCGAATATTTTCAATTACTCGTTTTTGGTATCCCACATAAGAAATAGCGAGGCTGTAGAGACCCGCCTCTAAAGGCTTGATGATAAACCGTCCTTCGATGTCGGTGGTGACCCCTGTGGTCACGCCCATGTAGTCATAAGAGACATTGGCAAACGCGGCCGGAACCAATTGGCCATCTTCATCCAAAAATACCTGCCCCTGGATGGCACCGGTGCCCGCCCAGGCAAAAATGGCGATCAGGAGGGCAGCGCAGGTTAAACTAAATTGCTTCATACTTCAATTGTTTTTAGTTGTTCGTCAGGCACATGATCAAGCGTCTGTAGGTAGGATGATATTGGCTTAACAATTCCATAAAAAAAATTTGAACTTACCTTTGATAGGCAATGCAGCCCCTTGAAAGAATGCGCGCGATAGCGGTATTCGCCATCATGATGTCGGCCTTTTATGCCGTAGTTGGGTGGTGGCTACCTCCTCCGTTCTGGACCGAACAGGCCGATCGGGCCTTGGCACACATTCCCTGGATTGACGAGGAGCGATACTGGTCCAAAGATGAATTGGAACTCACCGGAGATTCCATACATGGAGCACCCGTTTATCGGGCTACCTTGCATACGCCCTACCTAACCATCGATGCCATATATCCGGCAATGGCAGGTCCTTTATCAGTACACTTTTTCCGTTTTGCCGATTGGAACCTCGATGATCGGGTTTGGATTACACGCTATGCCGTAACTTCTGAAGGCGATGATTTGCCGGTTGGCAGCGAGAATGAGTGGATCGGCAGAAATAATCTGGACTGTAACACGGCAGAGTATTATACTGGTTTTCAACTGCCCTACAGGGTGATGGAGCCAAGTACACCCTTGTTCACGCTTTCACAAGGACAAACTGATTTTTCTTTTCCTGAAGGCTTTGGCCTGCCATTTGACCCTAAAATGACTTTGTCTTCCACGGCTCAGGTTCTGAACCACAACCAGCCTGAGCCAGGGCTGAAAGTACGTCAGCGCATCTCAATTTTTTTCGTTCGAGACAAGGACTTGCAGCAACGGTTTCGACCACTTTACCAGCGTAGTTTGGCCTTGATGGTGCCTGTTGGGCTTAATGCAGATGTCAAATTGGATTCAAATATTACCCAGTGTCTTCCTTCGGGGCTATTGCGGTCTCGCCCGCGAATCAATTTAAAGGGACAACGAATAACTGATCATTGGGTGTTGCCAGTAGGGCAGGAGGAAAGGCGTTTTAAAGTCACTGATGCACTGCAATTGACGCAGACGGCTGACGTGCATGCCTTAGGTGTTCATGTACACCCTTATGCAGAGGAACTTACTTTTCGCGACCATACAATGGATACTGTGCTTTTTAAATCCAAAATACAATCAGGAACAGAAGGCATTGGATTAAAAGAAGTGCAATACAAAGTAGATGTGGTTGGTTCCAAGGTGTATCCCGACCACGAATACGAATTGGTCTATAGAGGAAACAATGTTTCGGGGCGATCACAAGACATGATGGCGGTATTACTGGTCTATCTTTACGACTCCGAACTGGACCATCTTTTAAAAATAAGGACGGGTTCTTAAAGCTCCTCAGCAACTACTTCTTTCACCTCGGGCATCATTTGGTTGAAAAGACCTTGAATGCCTTGCTTCAGGGTAACCGTTGAGGAGGGACAACCGGAGCAAGCTCCACGTAGTACCACCGTAAGCACACCTGTCTCCACTTCAAACGATTTAAAGTGAATGGCACCACCATCGCCTTCCACGGCGGGGCGGATGTATTCTTCGAGAATATTGACAATTTTTTCCTCCCGTGCATTGGCAGGAGTAGACTCTAAAGGAATGAAATTCTCTTCTTCTTGCGAAGAAGCATGTTGTGTAGTGGAAGGTTGCTGGTTAAATACCGCTTTTCCCGAAACCAGGTATTGCGTAATGTATTCACGAACTTCCAGCATAATGTCTTCCCACTCCACCAAATCGTTTTTGGTCAGGGTAATGAAGTTGGAAGCAATGAAAATTCCTGAAATAAAGGGAAAGTTAAACAGGCGTTGCGCCAAGGGAGAATCCATGGGTTGATCCGGGTCTGTATATTCTACGGTGGCTCCATTTTCAACCAACAGTTTGTCGGCCACAAACTTCATAGTGGAAGGGTTGGGCGTCATTTCGACATAAACTGTAACGGGTATTTTCTTGGTTTCCATAAGTTCCCTGTTTGTGCAAAGTTACCTTAGTACAATCGAATCGCGTGCAACTTTTTGTAACCAACTAACGTTTCATATTTTTGTTGTGTTGAAAGCCTGGATTAAATACGGAACTACTTTGATGCTGGTCGTCCTCCTGATGGCGGGCACGTTCAAGGTTACTGTATTCACCATGAGTTGCCACTTTTCTGGTAAAACCATGGCTGAGTTATCTCCCATTACCCATTGTCTGGGTAATGAGTCTACGGAAGGGCCTGTTTTCAAAACGCACTGTTGTGACTTTGCGCAATTCGGAGTTTCTACCGACGAAAATTATTTGCCAACCCAGTTTGCTTTCGATCTGGACGCCGATATAGCGTGGGTTGCCCAGAAACCAGTAGAATATATTTCTGCGTTTTTACATTATCTGCACCACACCTTTCAGTTTGCAGACCTTCCCCCTCCAAACATCTTAGCACCTACTACTGCACAATTGCAGGTCTTTTTGGTTTGAATCGAATGCAAGATTGGTGGTTGACCAACCGCTTGAATCCTGTATTTCTTATTTCAAACCATATTTCACGTGTTACGATTTCTTGTTTTTATATTCATCATAGTCTGGTGCCCGGTAAAACTCTTAGCTCAAGAGGTTACAGGTACCGTAAATGCACCTGGGGATGTTCTCCTACCAGGAGCCAACCTAATGTGGTTGCACGATGGTTCTGGTGCGTCCACCAACGCCCAGGGAGAATTTACCCTGCCCTCTCCGGCTTCCTTTCCAGATACGCTGGTCATTTATTATATCGGTTATCAAAACGATACCAATGTCTTTCTTCAAGCGCCCACGGCTCCGCTCCAAATAAGTTTAATAGAAGGAGTGGCTTTGGACGAACTGGAGATTAGCGAAAAGGTACGGGCCACTCAATTGTCTACTCTTACTCCCAATTTGGTAGAGACCATTGGAGGTAAGGAGTTAGAAAAGGCAGCTTGTTGCAATGTATCAGAGAGCTTCGAAACCAATGCCAGTGTTGACTTGGCGGCTACCGATGCTGTTTCCGGCTCCAAAAAAATTAGAATGTTAGGCCTCGATGGGGTTTACAGCAGCTTGCTGCTTGAGAATATCCCCTGGATGACGGGCTTGCAAGCTTCCACTGCCTTTAACAAGGTGCCCGGAACTTGGGTAGATGGCATTCAGATCAGCAAAGGTGCGGGCTCAGTGGTCAATGGATATTCCTCCTTAACCGGGCAAATTAACCTACAGCTACTAGCACCCGATGAGGTGGAAGAACGTGTTTTTATCAACTTGTATGGCAATACCATGGGCCGTGGTGAGGCCAATGTACACTTGAACCAACGCTTCAGCGAAAAATGGAGCAGCTTGCTGTTGTTGCACGCCAGTGGCATGCAACAAAAAAATGACATCAACGACGATTTGTTTTTGGATGCTCCGCTGCGGGAAAGTTACCAGGTTTTAAACCGCTGGAAATACAAAGGAGA
>CALCCE010000151.1 GCA_937899835.1 uncultured Flavobacteriales bacterium
CCTGGCAAAAAAGCCGTTGAAAATCAAATGGAATGACTTGTAGGGCCTCGTCCAACTCAGCACGAAAAACATCGGCCTTGCCGTTGGCTTGCAGGGCTGCCGCCAGGCACAATTGCTGCCATTGTTTTAAGGAAATATTAGGGCCCTTTTCCGGTGTAGCGTTCGAAGAAATACCGCAGGCAGTTGACACATTGCTGAATGAAAAAGGCTTGTGATTGGGTTGGAGTGAGGCAGCTGAAAACATGAAGATTGATTTTGGACGGTTGGCGCTTAGCATTGGTAGCCCTTAATGGCTGTTTTGCTTGAAATCAAAATTCCCTTTTCCCCCTTTTTCCACCCTCCGTATTTTCCCTGATTTTTATTCCCTCCGTATTTTCTGCAGGCGGCTAAAAATGAGCGGGCTTCAACAGCAAACGGCCCTGTCTTAGCCCCAAGTTCGAACCTAAGGTTGTTTACCTGGGAGACAGGGCCGCTCAACCACTGCAGTATGCCGGAGGCCGTTGTCGTTTATCGCACTTGCTGCAACTCTCCGGTGAGAGCGTTGAGGCGAATGGTGGTTTGCACAATGTTCACTTTGGTTACATCTACCTCCATTTTTGCCTGAAGCAGTGCCATTTGCACTTCGCGCAAGTCGAGCGAACTGAGCTTCCCGTTGAAATAGCGGTCTCGAGTTCGGGCAAACGTTTCTTCGTAGGTTTTCAGGTCCTGTTCTCTTCGAACCAGTTGCCGGTTAAGGGTTTGCAAGGTATTCCACTCCTGTGCCACTTGTGCTTCGATGCGTGCCTCGGCTTGCTGGGTTTTCAGCAAAGCCGATTCGCCACCGAGCCGGGCGGTTTGTGTGGCTTTTCGGTTTTGATTGCCATTGAACAACTGGTAGCGAAATGAGAGCCCCAGGCCGTATCCAATGTTTTCAATCTCTGCCAATTGCTGCACGTCGTTTTGTTGGTTGAAATACCCATAATTGGCAAATGCACTCAACTGTGGCAAGCTCGCCGACCGGCTGAGCGCAAGCTGCTGTTCTGCGGCCAACTGCCCTTGGCGGGCCAACTGCAAAAGCGGATTTTTTTGCTGTGCGGTTTTCATCAATTCGGCTTCCGACTTGGGCGCCTGCCGCTCAAAAACCATCGAAAGACGATAGTTGGCAGCCGCCGGTTTGCCGATCAACACGTTGAGTTGCGACAGCAGCTTTTCCCGTGCCAGTGTCACTTCTTCCAAGGCATTGGTGTCGGTGTTCAGGTCGGTTTTAGCCCTTAGAATTTCCAGGCCGGTGGCCTTCCCGAAATCAAAACGGTCTTGTACTTTTTGCAGGCGTTCCCGGTCGATTTCCAGGGTCTCTTGCAGCAGTTCTTCTTGCCGTTGTAGTTTCACAATCTCCCCAAACAGGGTAGTGATGTCCACCACCGTTTGCTGTATCAAGGCCTCCTGCTTCAGCTTGGCCATGCCCAGCTGGGTTTGCGACAATTGATAGCGGTACCGGCCACTGAATCCGGCAAACACGATATAATCTGCCTGCACTACCGCATTGAGGGTGGTGCTGGCCACTCCCGACTCATCGAAGCGCACTAGGGGAGGAGCCGGGTCTTGCTGAAAGGTGCGGATTTCAAGGTCGCTGTTGTTGTTGCTGTAATTGCCATTGCCCACCAGGCTAATGGTAGGTAGTTGACCGCTGTTGCCAACAAAAACGTTGTTTTGGGCAATTTCTGTTTGTTTGCGCTGTATGCGCAAGGCATGGTTGTTTTGCAAGCCGAGGTCTACGGCCGCTTCCAGGCTGAGGGTCGTAACCTGCTCCTTCGTTTGTGCCTGCCCCAAAAAAGTACCGGCCAGCAGCAGGCCAAGCAGGATGAAGTTTCTTTTCATAACGATGTGTGCTTAGCGGAGTTGATTTTTTAATTCGCGCAGTTCGATGTCGAGTGCTGCTGCAGTCACGGCTTTGTTGCGTTTCACGATGCGGTGATAAGCCACCTTCAATCCATTCACCAAGGTGAGCACCGAAGGCAGGAAAAACAAGGTGAGTACCATGCCGAAAATGAGCCCATAAGAAATGGCAATGGCCGTCGGTTTGAGAAACTGGGCGCTAATGGAGTTGTTGAGCAGCAGAGGCGCCAGGCCAAACACCGTGGTGATGGTAGTGAGCACAATGGGTCGGAACCGCGAAATGGCAGCTTCACGCAGGCTTTCGGCCGAGCTTTTACCCTCCTTGATCTTGTCGTTGTAAGTGGAGATCAACACCAATCCATTGTTGATTAAAATGCCCCAAAGGGCAATCATGCCCAACACAGAAAAGATGCTTACCGGAATGCCGTGCAAAAACGAACCCCAGGCTACGCCCACAAAGGCAAAAGGCAACATGGCCAAAATGGTGATGGTTTTTCCAATCGATCGGTAATTGAGCAACAACACGGTGATGATGAGCAGGAACACTACGTTGGTGGGGCCCTGGCTGCTGCTCTGGGTTTCTGCCGAAAGGCGGGCCTCGCCTTCCAGGGTGTAGCGCAAGTTGGGGTAAGCCTCCCGGATGTCTTTTAAAATACTGGCCTCGGTTTCGGCCAACACCGCAGGCACTGATACCAGCAGGTTTTCCACATCGGCTTCTACCCGGATTTCGCGTATTCCGTTTTGGTGTTGGATACTTCGAGGGCCTTCCGCCTGCTGGAAGGTAGCCAGTTCACCAATCGGATAGCTGGCTCCGTTTGGCAATTGCAAACGGGCGTTTTTAAGGTTTTCCAGGCTTTGGCGATCGCTGCTATCGTAGCGCAGCCAAACCTTCACCTCCTCGTCTCCGCGTTGCAGGTTTTGCGCCTCCAAGCCAAAAAATCCTTTTCGAATTTGATTGAAGACCATTCCTTCGGACAGGCCCAGAAAGCGCGCCTTAGCCGTTAGCTCCATTTGCAGCTCAGGCATGCCCTGTTGGTCCGTATCCGTTACGTCTTTCAAGTCCGTACGCTCTTGCAGGTAGGCCCGCAACATGGCTTTGGCGCCCCGTAAACTTTCCAGGTCGTGGCCCAATAAGGCAACGGAAACCGGCTTGCCAAACACCGCAATACTTCCGTAAGAAAGGTTAGTCGCCTCAGGAATCGGGCCCACCGTTTCTCGGATTTTGCTGGCAATGTCAAACGACTTGATGTTCCGGTTGTCGCCCTCCATCAGGTAAATGTTCAGGTAGCCCTCATCGCTGTTGGGCCCCAACACCCGTTCCACATAGTTCACCACCGGTCGTTCATCTTCCCGCTGCTGGGTGTAGTGCTCGTTCACCTGCCATACCGCATCCTCCATTTTTTCGAGGTAGTCTTCGGTGATGCTTTCGTCAGTGCCCAAAGGGAGCGACAGTTTAGCCGTAATCACATCCTGGTCGATGGTAGGGAAGAACGTGCCCTTGATAATACCCGACCCCATGGCCCAACCTGTGCCCATCATAATGACCAACACGCCGATTGGAGCCACCCAGGGCCTGCGCAAAAAGAAGCCGATGCTACGGGCGTAAACCCGATCCCGCAAATACAGCAACGATTGGTTAGTTTTTTGGGTGAGCTTCCAGGGCTTGTCGTTTTTTTGAAGTGCTTTGGACCGTGCGATGTGAATGGGCAAAAACAGCACACTTTCGATGAGTGCGACAAACAAGGTGGCACACACCACAAAAGAGATGTCAGAAAAGTAATCGCCCAATTGCCCATCGAGAAAAAAGAACAGGGAAAAAGCGAGTGCGGTGGTGGCCAAAGAAGCCAAGATGGCCGGTATCACTTCGATCGTGCCGCGCACCGCAGCTTGGAGCGGGCTGAGCCCTTCTATGAATTTCTGGTAAATGTTTTCGGCCACTACTACACCGTCGTCCACAATTACGCCCAACACGATGATGGTGCCAAACAGCGACACCTGGTTGATGGTGAGGTCGTAAAAAGCCGACAGCACAAACATGCCAAGCAGGGCTACCGGAATTTTAAAAGCCACCCAAAAAGCTACCCTGGGGTGTAAAAACAAGCCCAATACGATGAGCACCAGCAATATGCCTTGCCAGGCATTGGTTTGCAAAGTGCCGATGGCCTCTCGAAGCGAAATGCTTTTGTCTTCAATGATGTTGGCGGTAACACTGGCGTTGCTAGCGTTGAAACCGTCCAGAAATTCGGCCACGTAGCGGGCATTTTCCAAAATATCTTCTTCCGAGCGGCTAAACACCTTCAGTATCACCGCTTGTTGCCCGTTGATGTAGGTTCGGTTGGGGCGGTTGGCGAAACGGTCTTCCACCGTGGCAATGTCTTTCAATCGAACCACCTTGCCATCGGGCCGGGCTTTTACCACGAGGTCCATCAAGCCTTTGGCGGTGTAGGCGCGGTGGTCAAGGCGCAGTAAGATGTTTTCACGACCAGTTTCCAATTTGCCGCCCGAGGCCTTCAGGTTTTCCGATTGAATCGCCTGGCTCACTTCGTCAAAAGTCAATCCATAGGCCCGCAGGCTGTTCTCTTTGAACCGAACTTCGATTTCTTCTTCGGGATAACCAGAGACAAAAATCTGGGACAGTTTTGGCGAAAGCAGCAACTGATCCTTGAGGTTTTTGGCGTGATCTTTCAATCCCTTCAAAGAGGTATTGCCCACCAGACCAACCGTCATGGTATAATTCACCACTTCGCGTTTGGCCACCACCGGAGTTTCTACCGCTGGCGGAAACGTGTTGATTTTGTCCACCGCATTGTTGACATCCTGCAGCACCTTGTTGGCATCAGCAGCATCCAACAATTCTACCTGGATGGCCGCAAAATTTTCAGCAGCAGTGGAGGTAATGCGGTCAATGCCTTTCAGGCCTTTCAGGTTGTCCTCAATCTTGTTCACTACTTCTTCTTCCAGCTCCTGAGGCGAGGCACCGAGGTAGGTCACCCGTATGTCGATGAAGCTCACCGGTTCCGGAGGTAAAAAATTGGACCGCATTGAGCTCACGGTGAGCAAGCCCATGATGATGATCAGCCCGGTGAAGATGTTGACCATCACCGGCTTTTGCGCGAGGTATTCGAGTATTTTCTTCATCTCAATCCACAATTATTACGCCTTCTACCGGCACTTCAAATTGGTTGAGCACCAGCAAATCGTCGGTGTTCAGGCCACGAACCACCAGCGAATCGGAATTGCTTTCCAGCACCTGAACCGCCTTTTTGGCAATCACGTTGTTTTCCAAAACCAACACATTGCGGTCGCGCAGCAACAATTCGCTAGCGATGCGGGTGGCATTGTCAAAAGTGTTTTGTGGCACTTGCCCTTCGAGGTAAATCCCCGATTTTACACCCGAGCCGAGCACGGTGAGAAATACCGGAATATTTTGAGTCTCGGCATCGATAACCGTGTTGATGCGGACCACTATAGCCGCCACCTTTTCCGGCAGGGCCGGACTGTGAAACAGGATGGTATCACCGAGTTGCAGATGATCAACAACCGTTAGGTTCACAGCGGCTTCAACCTCATAGCGGGTATGGCTAATGAAGGTGCCCAAAGCTTGCCCGGGAGAAACCAGCCCTCCGTCATCGATTCGAGCTTCGGTAACCATGCCGTCAAAAGGAGCAGTAATGACATATTTCCGAAGCCGTTCTTCGTTGGCCTTGATGCTGTAATAGGTGTTGTATACCTGATTGGCAGAAAGAAAGTATTTCTCTGGCGCAGAACTGGTGGGCGGAAGAGGGGCCAACGGAGCGGCAAAGTTGTACTGTGCAATGTAGTTGGACCACCGATCAAAATTGTCGGGATAATCGGCCTTCATGTCGGGCATGATGCCGGTTAAAATGCTCAAAAAAGCACTTTTTTGAGCTTCCAGGTTCAGCGAAAATTCCCGACTGTCCAATTGAAGCAAAACCTCACCTTGACGAAAAATGGTTCCTGCTTTGAATGGTCGGCTACCGCGTAGTGGTCTGCCTTGCACTTCGGCCAACAAGGTGGTGGTGGCAGCAGGGATGACCCGACCACTAATCAGATCAGCATGCTGAATGTTGCGGTTTTGCACCTTTTGCAGTTGCAGGTCGCTTTTGCGGATAACGTATCCCGATTGGTCGGCTGTGGTGGGAAGGGGCGCCTCGGTCGTGGCGGACTCTGGAGCTTCGCTTTCACCGCAACTACCAATCCCCAATGCGCTCAATAGCAGCAAAATGAAATAGACGTTTGATACTCTCATGATAACAGGAAGATTAGTCGGTTTAATAATGACTGGCAGTCACTATTGGTCTTAAAAAAAAGGAATGGCTCATGTTGCTTAGACATTAGGTTGATTTTATAGAGTTGAACTGGATGCTTTTTGCCGCGGAGCGGTATACTTTTCATGGCTTTAAACTGATAATCAGGGTGTTGTGCCAGTTGCTGTTGAATGATTTCACTGGCTAAAAAATCTACTTTCAGGGTGTGGCAAAGGCCTACCATTCGGGCGGTGGTGTTGAGCACATCGCCGTGGTAGATGAGTTGGGGAGGAGAATTGCGCATTTCGCTGGCAATGACTTCTCCGCCATGAGTAGCCCCTTTGAAAGAGGGTGCCCACCCAAAATCTTGTTCCAATCGTTGCTTTTGTTGCTGCAGGCGTTCTTTGAACCGAAAGAAGAGTTGAACAGCCGCTTCGGTGTCGGCTTCTTTGGACAGCTCCCAGGTGAGCACCGCTTCATCACCCACGTATTGATACAGTTCCAATGGGCTTTTTGTCAATTCATCGCCCAGGATCTGAAAACAACGGTGCAAGAGGGCAGCATAACGCTCATGGCCCAAATGTTCTGCAGCTTGGGTAGAACGGTTCATGTCAATGAAAAGAAAACCTTGATTCACTGCTCTGGGAGCGGGAAATTTCCCGAAAAGGAATTGCAAAGAGCGCATCAACGAACCCAACCTTTGTTCCAGATTGGCGGTCATCAAGAGGAGTAAGGAGATGAACCCATAAAACAAAATGCTAAAGCCGAACAATGGGCCTCGGAGCAAGTCATACGAAAGTGAAAATGCTTGAGAAGCGGTGTGAAAAACCGAGAAGAAAAGTCCAAAAAAGAGAAAACTGCTGCAACCGTAAACGAAAACACTGAGTAGGGTAGTCGTCGTTGATTTTCCCAAAGGACCTACCTGCCGTTGATCGAGGTAGCGCAACAGACGCCGGTAATGGATGCCAGCGAAAGAACAGCAAGCAATGCTTCCGTTGATAATGGTGAAAAACCATCCGGCCTTCAGCGGTCCGAAGTGCCAGGAGGCTTCCCAATATCCACTTCCGGTGAACCATAGGAGGAAATAGGCATTGAGAAAGAAAAATGCCAAACCGCTCAAAAATATATTGGATGCTCGGTGCTTCATGTCCTGGTGGGTGCTTCCCTACACAACAGGAGGTAAAGTGAATTACTATAAAATGACTAACGGTCACTTTTGTTCAAATTTTTTTAAGAAATTCCTTTGGTAATCATATCTGCATAGGTAGAAATCATTCCTTCGAGGCTGATATTGTGCACGTTACGCAAAATTCTTTTTTTGCTTTCCAAAAATTGAACGACCCCTACACAAGACGCCCACAACACCAATTGACCTTCCCGGGTAGGCAGGTCGGTTCTAATTTCGCCACGCGACTTTCCGGTTTCTATGATGTCTTCGCAAAAATCTTGAAGCTCTTGACTGATGCGGATGTAATCTTTGATATCAATCTCAAATTCGGGGCGTTCCATGTAGGAAATAAGGTTCCAATAAGCCTTATGACGTACATAGAAGCGATAAGCCGAAAAGCATATGGAGCGAATTTTTGCGGTGTAGTTACTTTCCTTGGCCGCTCCTTTTTCGAAATCATGCAGCAACATTTCCAAGGCGCGCGCGCTGATTACCGCTAATATCTCGTCTTTGCTCTTGAAATACTTGTAAGCTGTACCCTTGGCAATTTCGGCATGCTTCACCACCAGGTCCATGGTAAAACCTTCAATTCCTTTGTCTTTCAGCACCGTTTCTGCCGAAGTAAGGATTTGTTGCCGGCGGCTCATGCTGTGCAACTCTGAGGTGACGGGGGACATAATGACTGGGCGTATAGTTTCTACAAAGGTAACGTATGCCCTCCAAACTTTTAGTAATCTACAGGTTGGATAGATTTCTTTACCTTAATGGTTGGCTCCCCGCCAACCTTGTTTTTCATGCATACTGAAGCAGACCACAAGGCCCTGTTGCGGTCCAAAGGTCCATTTAAAATCGATTGCAATACCATCATCTTCTCCGATACCGAGTTGGCCCTTTTGAAGCGCTATGGACATTGGTTTGAAGCACTTTCTAATGGGCAGTTGACGCCGATCACCGAACAACAAACCCGATTTGTACAAGTAGCGCAAGGTGAATTACCGCCCTTTTCTCTTGAAGAAGGGGCATGGTTCAAATACCTGGGACGAAAGCGCATCGAAAAAGAAAAAGGCGCAGTGTTGTATCAAACACCACGCCTCGACGAAGACCCTTTTTATTCCCGTGAAGGGGCCAAACACCTTAGAAAACAACAATTCAAAACCATTCGCCAGACACACCGGGAATAAAAGTCTACTTGCTTAGAAAGGGCCGTAAAGCTCGCCTTGGTTGGCACCAGCACGATCGCGTACAAAGAAACGCCAACCGTTGGTAGGGGTGTATTCTCCCAAAATGTTGAGCCCATCCTGTGCATTGTAACTCCCCTGAGCAATGTTGTTTACTCCGGCCGAAATGTGCCAACAATAAGCGTGGTTTTGCGCTTGTATGTGCTGCAAACGCTGAGCATATTGATTCGGGTTGTTTATGAAGTTGTTGTGTTCTACCGTCAAGTCGTGGCGGCTGGGACCATAGGCCATCCACTGGCACCCCGTCATTTGATCCGTGAACATGTAGTAGGGGGCTTCCTGCTCCGCAGGCAAAGTATATACATTGTTGTGGTTGGGTTGTGGTTTTACATAGATGCCGTTAATACTGCCCGTGTTTTGTAACAGTACGGCATGCTGCCCCTGGGCCGCAAATTTAAAAGTGCCCACTCCAGCTGTAGTTTGGTTGGGGATCAAAATGGCATGGTTCTTCATGAATGAACCATAGTTGTTTAAAAAGTCATCGCTTAAGCTCATTGGTATTGGGTTTTAGATTTTTACGATTGGCTGACGGCTATCAGAGAGCTGGAAGGAATACCCAGCATTGGTTTTCGCCTCCGTGCCAGTCCCACAGCATAACCGGTGTTCCATACACACAACTTTTGCCAGCAGCATCCATGGCCGTGCCCTTTGTGGCGGTTTGAATCGTCCATAGATGGTTGCCCTGGTCATTTCCTGCTGGCCAGCAGGTAAGGCAAAAATCGGTTTGGCCAAAAGGGTGACTTTCGGCTGCGGTGGTAAACTGTTTTTCCTTCAGTGGTACTTTAGCAAACTCGCCCGTAGCGCAATTCATGAGGCAATAACCGCCTCCCTGGGCACCTACCACAAAATTGGGTTGGAGTATCCATTGTTGATACTGATTGTGGGTTTCTAAAGGGGCTATTACCAAGTGGTGGTCAATTGCGGTCACACCAAGGCGATAGCCATCTTTCAGGCAGTGGTAATTGAGGAGGTAGTAAGCCGGGGCAAGGGGTTGCTTGGTTTCAAGATCGAAAGGAGCATTCATTATGGGTTGGGTACAAATGGGCAATGGGCGACTTCGTGGGTTTTACATCAAAATCTCCGGAAGAACACCCTGAGATTGATGCAACGAAGTTAGCTTGAGGAGGAGGCCTGTGTGGTGTATCCTCCTTGCAAAGGCTTACCGTTTTTGGAAAGTGGCAAAAGGTTTATCTTTGAGGAACTAACCCCAATTTCTTAAACCATGCCTTCTTTGCAGTTTAGCCGTTCAATGGGCCGAATTCATACCTCCTTCATGGTGGTGCCAACTTTCATTATCGTGGCGGTCCTCTTTGTGCTCATCACTGGTTACTTCTTCAGCTGGGTTCCTCTTTTATTGAGCGGGTTGTTTTTTAAATTAACCAGTACCGGAGTAGACTTCGATTGCGATCGTGATCGTTTTCGGCAGTACACCAATTACGGAGGCCTCTGGAAACGAGGCGAATGGAAACCCCTTCCACATTATCCTTACATAACTGTCCTGCACAGAAAGCTAAAATCGAAATTCAATTCCCAATATGTGCTTTCGCACGACGACGACATTGTTTGGAAAGTTTGCTATGACGTATGCCTACTCTCTAAAACCCACCGGCACAAGGTGCCTGCCATGCGTTTGAAAAGCGAAGAGGAAGCACTAAAAGAGGCGCGTAAATTGGCCAAATTGCTGGATAAGGACTTGACCAAATATGCCCCTAAAATTAGCGAAGCTACTGCCAAAAAGAAACGAAAAAGTCGGTTGAAATAAGAAAAACTACTGCTTCTAAAGGAGGACTATCCAAGCACAGTTTTGCTCCTCTTTCCGAGGCATTCAATGGAAGTATTCTGTAATTTTACCCTTCCAACCCCACTGAACCCAATTGCATGATCACCAACTCCTTTGGCAAGGCCTTCCCAAGTGCCATCGTGATTCCATCGTATGGCCTAATGGCGATTGCCGTACTGGTTTTTATTATGGCACCGCTCTTCGGTTTGGTCTTTTTTGTACTCGCTGCTTTTTCGGCATTCACCACCTCAGGGGTTGACATAGACCCTGACATTGAGGTGTACCGCTTGTACACCAAATACTGGGGCGTATTGAAAATGGGAGAGTGGAAGCCCATGCAACACTATCCCTACATTTCGGTGCTCCGAAGGGATTTAGGTACCACGGTTTACAACCGTGTAATGCACCAACAAAAAATATATCATGACACCTTGTTCGATGTGGTGCTGTTGTCGGAAACCCACCGACACAAGGTGTCGATCATGCGTTTAAAAGGCAATGAGAAAGCCACCGAGGAGGCCCGAAAATTAGCCAAGGCGCTTAGTAAAAAGCTAACCAACTACGCGCCAAAAATCAGTGAAAAGACCAAAGCACGTAGGAGGAGATAGTGGGGTTGTTACTCCAAAAAATAAATTCAATGTGGGTTGGACAGCCTTTACACCCGTTCCTCAATAAAGCTCTTTAGCTTGCCATCGGCTTTCATTTTGATGAACTTCTCAATCTTCTTGTCCTTCTTGAAATGATTGCGGTTGCGCTCGTAGAAATCGATAACCGCTTCTATACCGGCCATGTTGCCCATCACTTTGTTGTCAAAGTCTTTGTTTTCCAGGGCGTATTTGGTCCAGCCTCCCATAAAAACGGTAAGCATTTCGGGCGATGATTTCATAAAAGGCACCATATCGCCTTGCAGTTCAATGGTCACGTTGGGACTACCGGTGATCCACAGCATGAAAAATGCGTTGGCTGCTTTGCGCTTATCGTTTTGCTGGCCGAGTGGAGTGACTTGTAACCAGTTGATGCATTTGATCACATCGTTCTCATATTTGGCATAGTCAGCGGCTTCTTCGAGCTTAATGTTAGAGGGTACTTCCCAGGCTTGTGCCATGAGGCCTACGGAAAATAAAAGGCTGAACGAAAGGAGGACAATACTTTTCATGTGAAATGATTTTGGGGTTGAGGTGAAATGAAAATGTCTCTGACGACTTTTACAGCTCTAATATAAGCGATTGCGGGCAGCTTACAGAACAATCCGATTTCAATAGGGTTAGCTATTCGGAAACCTCTCACCCTATAAAACCTCAGAAGCTTGCTTTCCAACGATCAGTTCCCCAAAATCACCATTAAATCTGCCGATGAATTACGCCAGTGGCTCTTAGCACACCACACCCAGGCAGGAAGTGTTTGGTTGGTCACCTACAAAAAGGCGAAACCAACGTGGTACGTTTCTACCTCCGAAGTGTTGGACGAGCTGTTGTGTTTTGGTTGGATGGACGGTATCCGGCGAAAACTGGATGATGACAAAACCATGCAACTGATTGCACCGCGAAAAGCCAAACACTGGTCGAAAACGTATAAAGACCGCGCTGCAAGACTGATTGAAAACGGCCGCATGCAGGAAGCCG
The DNA here is from genome assembly GCA_937899835.1 of uncultured Flavobacteriales bacterium. Taxonomy (GTDB): domain Bacteria; phylum Bacteroidota; class Bacteroidia; order Flavobacteriales_G; family Salibacteraceae; genus CALCCE01. The sequence continues at coordinate 11,952 of CALCCE010000151.1, forward strand.
GACACCGGTCCATTGCTGAATCCAAAGCTTCTGGGTTGTGGGATTTCTTAGACGATGTGGATCAATTGATTGTACCGGATGATTTGAAAAAAGCCTTGGCCCAAAAAGCGGGGGCAAGCGATTTTTTCAACGCCATCAATCCTTCCAGCAAGCGGTTTGCACTGCGGTGGTTGAAACTGGCCAAAACCCAGGCTACGCGCGAAAAGCGCTTGGAGAAACTGGCAGTTCTTTCCGCCTCAGGCGAAAAGTTGCCCGGTAGCTGACGCCAGGTGTTATCCCTCCTCTTGCTGCGACTCCACAAACTCGTCGAGACTTTTGAAATGACGGTCGTGATTTTCTATAATCTTGATGGTGCGCCCGGAAGCGCCAAACAATAGCTCTAAGGCTTTTAGAATATGATCTTTCAGCGGGTCGATGATCCAATCCAATTCCTTAGGACCCTTGCTTACCCGTTGGTGCGTTTTATCCCGCAATTCTTCTTTCAGCTGCAAACACAGTTCAGACGTTTCTGAAGATTTACGCCAGTGTTCGCTGCCGACCATAGGATTTCGGTATTCCAATACTTCGGCAATTTTCCAGGTGTAATTCAACTCTTTGAAGGACAAAAATTGGGGCATGATGTTGGCGATCATCAAAACGTTGTTTTCCTCATCGTATTTGATGCGCAGTGCTTTGATATCCACCCCGTATTTGGCCACGATATGCACCTGCAAGGCCCCGATGAACTGGTATTTCTTTTCGTTCCTTTCAAACTCCTGGTTGGCGGTTCGTGTAAAGTGGGTATCCACTTCCATCAATCCCAGGTCCAGTACTTGTTTAATTCCGGTCACGTTGAGCTTTTCTCCTCGGAGTTCTTCGTTTTCCTGAATTAGATGGTTAAACCGTTTTTGGGAGGCATTGAGTTGTGATTGTAAGTCATCGATTTTGTTTTCACGCTCTTTTACAAACAACTGCCAAATGGAAAAAATGAGGATGACGGCACCAAACAAAATAAGGGCGTAGACCAACATCTCCTGAAAGATGAGTGCCACCGCAATGGCGATAATGGTCAACAGCACCAAATAGACCTTTAGGGACTTTAGAAATCGCATCTTTTCGTTTGAATATAGAATTGGTGAACGATGGGGGGATGTCTAAAGATAGGCTAATTCTGGTTGTTGAAATTGTCCGTAGTCCTGCGGGATTGTTGTGGTTGGAGAGGGGACGTGGGATTGGGATAATCAATGCAACCCCACAGAAAACAACACAAGACATTCGGAAAACCGACCAGTCGGTTGCATTAAAACTCCTATCGCTTCTGAAACAGCACAAAAATGGAAGAGACGATCAAGTCTTCAAACGCATCGGTTTTACTGCGGAAACAGGAGGGATATCGCTGAACCAAATCCAGGTGGCGCACGTTGGGGATTTCGTGGTAGCGAATGGTTTTTACCTCATGGGCATACGCTTGCCACAAGTTTCGATAGCGTTGCAGCGACCATCCGTTCACGTGGGCATAATCGATGCGCTCGGTTCCTATTTCATCGGTGAATTGATGCAGTGTGGCCTCAGGCCACAGCAATTGACAATATGGTACCCGTACGGATAAACCAGCATGTAATCCGGTTGGAGCCATGTAAAGCGGTCCGAAAGCAAGAAAAAAATACCCACCCGGTTGCAACACGCGCAGCCCTTCTTTAAACACCTCATCGGCATGGTGAAAGTGCTCAAACGATGAATAACTAAAAACAAGATCAAAGGTTTGGTCTTCGAAGTCGAGCGCAGTGGCGTCCATGGCTTGAAACTTCACTCCAGCCTCCACGGCCCGTGGATCGAAACCCAAGTCGCGCAGGTCGATAGCGTGGGCTTGCAGGCCCTGCTGGTGCAAAAAGTAGCTTACCATACCGTCCCAACAGCCTAATTCCAACGATTTGCGGCATTTCTTTAGCTTACCGCCACCACTTTGCAGCAATTCCTGGGAGCGTTCCCATCCACGTTGGTAATAGCTGTCGTTGGAATAGCCATAACTCGCCAGGGGAGGGTAGGCTTCATTGAGACGCTCTAAATCTTGGTAATTCAACCATTCGGGAGAGGAAGGAGCGGCCTCAAAGGCTCTGCGCGCAGCCACCGTCTGTCGCACTTTACGTTCCGAAGCCATTTTCCAAAGGGGAAACAGCAGCGGTTCCGGAATTGCTTTTTTGAGAAAGGACTTATTCACAGAATTAGACTATTCGCTCAAAGTTACGAGAAGTCTACAGATCGGTGTTTTGACGTAGGAGGGGTAAGTTTAATATTACACGAGGGACAATTTATACTGCTTGTTGTAAAACGGATAGCAGAGTGTGGTTACAACTAAACCCAACAAAGTGGGAATTGGAACATTGAAATGACGAGTAATCGAGTTGTTCATTGGAAAACAGGAAGTTGATTACCCGAAGTCTGATCGTAGTTTGCAACTAATATCTGCTATCCATCGCATCTTGAATTCGCCATGCACTATTGGCGTGTGAAAAATTGCCACTGGTGAAAAAAGTAGGCTTAAAGTTAAATTGCAACTACAATCCAGCAATTTCTCCCATCACCATGCGGTTACAATTCAATAGTGTCTCCTGCAATTCATTGCCTTCCGAGCGCAACGGGTCGATGTGCTTGATCAAATCTAACCGAAGTTGGAATAAGGCTTTTTTATTGGCCTTTTTCGCATCGCGGTGCAATTGAAGTTTCATTTTTTCAGCTTGTTGGTTCTGCTTGGGATTGAACCAGCCATTCAATTCCGAACATTGATTACACACGCCTTTTTTGTTCACGAGAGCACATCTTTTTTCAAAAATCTCGGTGAGTGTTTTGCGTCCCAATTGCAGCGCATATTTCACTTGCCCTTCCGATCTTTTGATAATGGTCATGATCTCCTTGACCGAAAAATCATAGATGTCTTTCAAGATGATCACCACCTGCGTTTCGATGGGTAAATTTTTGGCCATACACGTGAAGCAGGTATCGATGTGTTCCCGCATTTCGAATTTTCCATACTCTGAAAGGGTATTTACTTTTTGAATTTCGTGTTGTAGCGAGGGATGCGTCATAACCATTTCTTTGGCTTGGGTTTTGACATTCGATACCCACCGTTTTCTTTTTTTTAGCTCATTGTAGGCCAGGTTGGTCGCTATTTGAAATACCCAGGTTTTTAGCGAAGCTCCTCGTTTAAAAGATGGAAGGTTGGAAAATGCTTTTATAAATGCATCGTGCGCCAAATCTTCGGCATCAGCCCGGCTGGCCATAAGTCGAAACAAGTAAGATTTCAATTGATCTTGGAATTGAGCAAACAAAGCCTGGAAAGCATGAATATCTCCTGCAATGGCCTTCTTCAATAGCTCGTGATCCTTCATACGTCTAAAGATATTAATCCGCCTTGCTTTTTACAACAAGGCGGATTCTTTAAAATATTGAACTAATCGTTACACCAAAACCGAAGCCTGCATCCAGGCCAAGGCATCTTCTGTCCGGTCGTAGTATTCGGTAGTAAAACCTTCTTCCTTGATGGGAGAATTGCGCATGTAGGTGACATGTTCAGTATTCATCACGTAGGCTACCTTTTCCACGCCAATCTTTCTGTAGCGATCGTGGTGCTTGGTTTTTTGCCATTCGTGAAACTCGGGAGGTGGCATGTAGTTGAAATGCTTGGTATCGATCAGAATGTTGGTGGTTTCAAACTCGAAACCGTAGCCGATGAAATTGCAGCAAGCTTCAATAAAGGCTTCGTAGTCTACTTCAGGATGATTTTCGAGCCAAACAAATTGAAGCGTGTTGGTGGCTTCGTGTAAATCAATGCGGTACGACCGGTCCAAATAAAGATTCATGATAAGGGTATTTAAGTGTTTCTATTTCCCGACATCTGGTCGGTGGTTTACCCTTTAGACCAACAGCCCTGCACAAACGGATGAAAAACCACGATTTTTTTCAAATGACTGTAAAAACTGCTGTTTTTTTGAGGTGGAGGCATAAAAAAGGGCAGCCATATTGGCTACCCTTGATGCGGTAATTCTGTTAAAGACTAATTGGTCCTTCTGTTGATGGCTCGCCTGCCTTGCCTATGGATTTATTTATCCCGCAGCAGCGCTTCTTTTGGCCATTTTGTGTTCTTCTTCGGTCAACCCAATTTTCCAATAAGAACTGATGTAATGAGAACCACTCTGGTAGGTAGGTGCTTGCAGCAAAAATTGCTTGATTTCTCGGGTTGTACTCAACTCTCCAGCCACAAACACGGAAGGTTTCCCAGCCAAAGGCTTTATGTTTCGGATGGCTTCCAGCTGTTGGTTGCTTTTCACCTTGGGGTTGGGGTGAACCAACCATTGCACCTGGATACCCTCGGGGATATGGAGTGCCTGCCGGTCTTGCTCTTCGGTAACTTCTAAAAAGGCGTACCCCTTTGCATCCAAAGACAACGATTCCATAATGGAAATAGCGGCAGGCAAGGCCGACATATCGGCCGCAAAAAGGTGCCAATCGCCATTGGTGGGGTCGACTCTCAATTTTCCGGGACCTCGGTATTCTATTTGATCGCCAGGTTGAGCATTTAGGGCCCAGGCCGTGGCCGGGCCGGCCGGTTGGTGAATGGCAAAATCTACGGCCAACACTTGGTTTGCCGCATCATAAGACCGGACGGTATAGGTTCGAACGGGAGAAATTCCTCCCGGCAGCGCATTGGGGATGCGCAATTTGATGTAGCAGCCCGGTAGCCAATCGATTGGTACATCCACTTCGAAGGCGATGCGCAGCATGTTGGCGGAAACCTGGGTTTTATTTTTTACGGAGAGCATAGGTATTTTGAAGGGTTGGCCTTTCCCAACTACAGGAAGGCGTTACTAAAATACGCTGGGAGGGAAGCGAGGAGTCTTTTGCGGAAAGCTGCTTGCCATTCTCGACCAGCGAAGAAAACTACGGTAAAGGTAGGATGGCTTTCGCGGATTGTGGTGATCCAAAGGACCCGAAGGATGGTAGAAACGGCCGATGTTCTTTGCCATTGTTGGACTCACAGGACTCACTGATTGACTGCCGTATTTATCCTATCGGGCGGAACTGATTAAACCCAACATTGAAGCATTTTTTCTGTCTCCTTTGGTTTATTTTTTGACAATTAAAACCTCACTTCATGTCCAGGTTTAGGTAAGGATCAGGATAGTTTTTGATTCTCCTCAAATTATGTGGCGTATCAACCGTAAAAAAGAAAATGTTGTTGTGGGTAGGTGGATCAAGAGAAGCGTTTATTCGGTCCCTTGCCGTACGGTTGTAGCCATTGATTTTTACACAAAGCTGACTTGCAGGAGTAGTGGTGTGCCCTTTTTTAAACAGGTCAATTTCCTCCAAATTTCCGTTTTCCTGCGTTTCATAAAACCTTATCTGGTCGTCCAAAACCTTGAATGGGGAGGCGGAACTTTTAACGCGTAACAACCCGTTGTTTGGGATAGTGTATAGCAGGTCTTTCTGCGCATTTTCAACCGCCTCTACTCCGTTGCTTTCGTCGTGTATAACCATCACTTTTCCTCTGAAACCTTGAGGAAGAATGTACATTATTTGAGGGCTGGCCCCAGGGGATTGCTGTTGAACAGGAAGAGTGCCTTCACGGTAAAATTTGCCATACTTTCCGATATGATGATCGATTTCGTCCCCACTTTTAAAATAAACGCAGGCCAGTTCGTTGCCCTGCATTCGAATGACTTTTCGGTAGAGCAGCTCTTGTCGGTTTTTGACGATAACTTCAGGCGGACTTTTGTGCGCATCGACGGAAAACCAAAGAGAATCTAAGTTGGAGATTTGAGACAGGTTTTGCCCATTCACATACATATAAAATCGGCCGTCTTCTCTGTATTCAACCCCACTGTTTTCATTTAGGGTGTTTTTCCATTTCCCAATAAGCTGGCTTTTAATATCCGGGTGATCACTACTCATAAGAGCAGCGCCCAGAAGCAGCAGTAAAGCGATTTTTACCTTCATCATAGCACATTTTTTTTTGATGAAATACTCAGGTTTCTTAGTGAAGATGAATCGAAAACGCAATTTCTTTCGCTCCAGTATAAAGATTCAATGATTGTCGATTTGTCTTGCATTATTCGGGTAGTCAACGCCTTTAAGAATTAAATTAGAACCATCGTTTTGCAAACCACAGGTAACCCTGTTTGATCATTCAAATCCCGTTGTCCCCTAAGAATCCATTTTCCGAACGCTACCGCGCCCTTTCCAATGCCGAATTGTTGCTCATTGTCGATTTGGCAAAGGATTATACCCCACAAGCGGTGACTGCCGCACGCGCTGAATTGATGCAGCGCCAACTTTCGGAAGAAGAACTTCGCGATGCGCGGGAAGAATTGAAGCAACAAAAGGAAGAGCAAGACCTACAAAATGATCCATGGAAAGAAACGATCCAGGTGGTGGAGGATACCGTGCCGCGGATGTTGTATTCTTTTTCCCGATCGGTTCCTACCAAAGAAAAACTGATCCGATCGATAACTATATTTTTTGGGTTGGTTTCCCTGTTTCTTTGGTACCAACACTTTTCCCTGGTTCAATTCATGTTTCGCAATGCCTACGCCAAATGGGATTTTTTCACCATCGTGATTTTAGTTCCGCTGGTATATGTACCCTCAGGCACCGTGTTGTTTTGGAAAAGGAAAGAGCTGGGATGGATATTGTTGTCCCTTTACACGATTTGGACCTTGACTTTTGCCGCATTCATGTTATTTGGCTTCTTTTTTACCGAAAGTTCCGATCGATCATTGTCAGACTTCTTTACCGCTGGCCCCTTTTTGGGCGGTCCTTTACTTTCCCTTCTGCTTTTTGGAGGCGTAGTAGGCATCCTCAACCACGGTGCGATAAGGGCTGAATTTAGAATCGATCGAAGGAAAGCCCGCTTTACGCTACTTTTATCCGCACTGGTAGGACTTCTGTTTTTGGCTTCTGTTTTTTTGGGGTAAATCCTAACTAAGCCCAAAAACGAATAAATAAAAAAGGAAGACCATGAATCGGGTTACGAACGTATCGAAAGCTCAGTACAAACGCTGAGCCGCCTGAATCACCGCCTCATCCTCAATTTCACGAGCACAACGAAAGTCACCGTAACTGCAGTGGTTGCCTAATTTGGAGCAAGGCCGTTTTTTCAAGTGCTCCGCCTGCAATATGACCGAATCAGGATGGGGCAGGTAAGGATACATGCCCAAATCGGGTGTTGTACATCCCCAAAGCGAAATGATCTTTTTCTGGAAGGCAGAGGCAATGTGCATCAAGCCCGTATCGTGGGTGAGCACCACCCTGGCTTGCCGGATGAGCGAAGCAGATTGGTGCAGTGTGTAGCGGCCACAACCGTTGTAGATGCGATCGCTGGCTTGGGCACAAATGTGGTCGGCTGCCTCTTTGTCTTCTGGTCCGCCCAACAAAACCAGTGGGTGTTGCAGTTGTTGGCAGATGGTGATCAACTTATCCGTGGGCAATTTTTTGCCCTGGTGTTGACCGCCAATAGCAAAAGCCATATAACCGGAATGAAACGCTGCAGGCAACGATTCAATCGCTACTTCCGCCTCGGGAGGAATGTAATAATCCAAGCCCTCGCCATCGTTTTTCACGCCCCATTCACGCAAAGTATCCATGTATCGGTCTACCACGTGAAGGTCAGGCATCAGGTTTTTCTTGAATTTTACCAACACCCATTTTTCGATGTTGAGCTTGGAAAACGCCACGTATTTGGCGTTCAACTTCATCTTTAGACCTCCGGTACGCAGGTTGTTGTGCAGGTCGATCACCAGATCGTAACCCTCTTCCCGCATTTGCGGCAATACCTCATCAATGGATTTTTGGATGGTGAAGACCTTGGTGATTTGCGGATGCTGCGCCAGCAGATCACCGTACTTCTCTTTGGTCAGATAGTGGATTTCTGCCCCCTCAAAGGTCTTGTGCAGGCAACGGATCACCGGTGTGGTGAGCACAATATCACCAATCGAACTGAAGCGTACCACCAGAAATTTCTTCATGCCAAGGGCACAAAAATAGCACTTTCTTTTCCGCGCAAGGTGAAACCCAACGCGGCCTCAGGGAACTGGCGATTGCCTCCACCTAAAAGCGGGTAATCGACACAGAGAAATCTGGTCTTAGGCAATCTGCTTTACCGTTCCACCGTGCGTTACCTTGCTCACTTCCGAACGAATTACCTGGACCAATGCATCGGTTTGTTCCTTTTTCACAAAAGGGCGATACACCATCATACTGATCTGCCGTAAGGGTTCAGGAGCAATGAAGGGCCGGGTTTTGCTTTGCCGGTATTTGCTCATGATGTTCACGTAGAGTTCGGGCAGCAGTGTATAGCCTCCAAAATCATCTACGAGGCCCACCAAGGTAGCGAAGGAGTTGCACTGCATTTCCAAACCGTCCAACTTGCACGATTGGTCGTCGAGCCCGCAAAGGGCAATCACCTGATCTTTCAAGCAATGGCCTTCTTCTAAAAGCCAAACGGTGCTTTGCTTCACCTCTTGAAAGCTCATGAGCTTTTTGGTTTTGTCTTTTACACCGTATACTTTGAGGGCTTCGGTATACAGTTCGTATTCGTGCATGTCCGTTTCTTCCACCGGAGTGGCCAAAATCGCTCCATCAATTTGGTCGGCTTCCAGATCAGAAAGGAGTTGATCGGTGGTAGCTTCCTTAATCTTGAGTTTGATATCGGGATACTTCTTTACAAAGGGTTTGATGATGATCGGCAGCAGCAAAGGCGCCACTGTGGGAATCACTCCAATGCGCAACGTGCCCGATAACCTGCCCTCCAACGACGACTTCAGGTGTTTCAACTGTTGCGCCTTGGCCATAATGTCCCGGGCGTTTTTGATGACTTGTTCTCCATGAGAGGTAAGTAAGATGGGGCTGCGACTGCGGTCGAAGATCATGATGTCGAGTTCTTCTTCCAGCTTTTTGATCATGGCACTCAGAGTGGCCTGACTCACAAAACACTGCTCCGCAGCTTTGCCAAAATGGCCTTGCTCGTGCACAGCAAGGATATATTCGAGTTGTCTAAAATTCATGATAGATATTATCTATCGAAAGTATCTAATTTTTCGATAGAATCGAATTGACTTGTTGGGTAGTTTTGTAAGGTGATCGACAATAGGTGTGCTCCTTCTCCAATAAAGCACCGAATGAAACTCATAACAAAAAAGTCGTTCGACCCACCCATAAGTTCCATTTCAGAAATGGTCTTCGGACTGCGAACCGATCGTAATCAACCGGCCGATTACCTGACCTTCAACATCGATTTTGAACTGGGCGTAACCGTTGGCCCTGCTGGTTGGGACCTGGAAGAAGCGAAGTCAGTACCGGGTACCCTGGAGGTCTCAAAACACCATTTCCCGGTTTATGAAATACCAAGCTTACCACTAACGGATACGGGCATAGAACATATGGCTTTCACGGAGAGAAAAGAATAGGAAAGCCATAGCATGGGCCGCCTGATGTTCGACTAAAACAATCTGAAAATGAGACTACCCTTGATAAAGCGATTGACCCAATTCACCAAGGAACGTGATGAGGATTTTTTGCTGGAAACCATAGAAACTTTAGAGCATTTGGCCATGGGCGAAGTGCTCAAAGAAGAAGAACTTGAAGTGGTTGGAGAACTGCTCAGCAACCTCTACGGAGCCGTGGAGGTAACCAAGGACATTCAAAGTGGCACCCCGGACCGTGACGCCCTCAACGGTTTCATGCAACGGGTAATGGGTTCCATTGCTCCGGCTACTTGATTGCCATTCTTTCACCGGCAGGTGATGAATACCAAAATTCAAACGAAACAAAATGAACGCTGTAAGACATAAAACCAATATATCTAATGTACTCGTCATCGGCAGTGGTGGTGCTGGCCTTCGGGCTGCGATCGAAGCCAAACTGTCTGGTGTGGAGGTAACGGTGATTGGCAAAAGGAAAAAAGAAGATGTACACACGGTGCTGGCGGCTGGCGGCATCAATGCTTCTTTTGGTAATGTAGATCCAAAAGATTCCTGGCAACAGCACTTTGCCGACACTATGATCGAAGGCTACCACTTGTCGGAACCTAAGATGGTGGAGCTCATGGCCAAAGAAGCACCTGGTTTGGTAGAGGAGATCGACCAATGGGGAGCTAATTTCGCCAAACTGGAAAACGGAAAGATCGACCAACGCTATTTTGGAGCACACACCTACCGCAGAACCTGTTATTCAGGAGACTATACGGGACGTTCGATCTTAAAAGCCTTGATCAAAAAGGCCAAAGAGCTCAAAATACCCATTTACGATTCGCAATACGTTACTGAGCTGCTGGTGCACAACAACCTCTGCTTTGGTGCGATGGCGTTTGACATCAACAACGGGGAACGCACGGTTTTCTTAGCAGATTCTACCATTTTGGCCGCTGGTGGCCATACGCGCATTTGGAGAAAAAGCTCCTCCCGGAGAAATGAAAATTCTGGCGATGCTTTTTACCTCGGATTGAAAGCCGGTTGCAAGTTGAAAGACATGGAGCTGGTGCAGTTTCACCCTACCGGAATGGTGGTGCCCGAAGAGATTGCCGGCACACTGGTGACGGAAGCAGTGCGGGGCGAAGGTGGCCACCTCATCAATGGCAAAGGGGAACGCTACATGGCCAAATACGATGCCGATCGGATGGAGCTTTCTACCCGCGACCGGGTAGCCATGGCCAACTACCTGGAAATCGCCGAAGGAAGAGGTTCCAAAAATGGCGGAGTTTACCTCGACATCAGCCATAAATCCAAAGAATTCATCATTCAGAAACTACCTCGGATGTACCGGCAGTTTCTCGATACTCTGATGCTCGACATTTCCAAGGAACCGATGGAGGTGGCCCCTACGGCCCATTATTCCATGGGCGGTATCGAAGTTGACCCCGAAACGCACAACACCGGAGTGGAAGGGCTATTTGCCGCAGGTGAGTGTACCGGAGGTTTGCACGGGGCCAACCGCCTGGGCGGAAACTCCCTGGCCGAAATCCTGATTTTCGGCAAAAGGGCGGGGCATCATGCCTCTCAGCGCTCGCTTTCACTGGACATTCAATACCGTTCCAAACAAGTTATCCGCGAAGCGCACGCCAACATCGATCGATTCCTGAAGCACGGCGATCAGGTAGCCCGCCCGCTGCAACGGGAGCTGCGCAACATCATGTGGGAGCATTGTGGTGTAGTGCGCACCGAAGACAAATTAGAAGAAGGCTTGCGCAGAATTGAAAAACTGAAAATATCGGTCAAACTGCTGGATGTGCGTCCCGACAGTGAAGGCTTTGAAGACCTGATGTTGGCTTTTGACTTGGAAGGGGCCATTATGGCTGCAGAGGCAACTATTTTGGGTGCCAAAGCCCGGAAAGAAAGCCGGGGAGCCCACCAGCGGGCCGACTACATCGATACCCATAAGGAACACGAGGTGAACTACACCATCCGCTTGGAAGCCAACCGAAAGTTGGTGCTGGGCAAAGAAAAATTGAAGCCGCTGACCGATGAACTACGCAGCCTGGTAGACGATACCGACGAAATCACCGATTTCGAAGGAATGCTGTTGGAATAAGACCGGCAACTGCACCACCGATAGCGCCCCAAAGGTTTCATACGAATTACCGAGTATAATGATAAGGTTAAACGCTATCCCAACAACGACTACCTCCGCTCATGAGTAGTCGACCCTTGCATCTAATCTACCGCCTCCACGAGCCAACCGGCTCGTGGAGGCATTTGAATTAACCGCAGTCCATTCAGCAACCTGGAGATGTTGCACTCTTAGGTTGTTTGTAAAAGGGGAAACCTGTCCCAATTCCCCATAATTGTCGAAAATGGCCTGCCTGCATCAGTTCATACTGATCCAAATACGCTTAGGTTTTGACAGATTACTTCAATATAAAATCCTATTTCAACGACGAACAGATCCTCATCCAGAGTACCATCCGGGATTGGGTCGATCAACGCATTAAGCCCGAAGTAGGAAAATATTACCAAGAGGGAAAACCCTTTCCCAACCTGGCCAGTCAACTGGCCGAAATCGGAGCTTTTGGCCTCATCATCCCTGAGGAATACGGCGGCCTTGGCATGGATTACCTCTCTTATGGTTTGCTCATGCAAGAATTGGAGCGTGCAGATACTTCGCTGCGGGTGATGAGTTCGATACAAACCTCCCTGGTGATGTATGCCATTCACCGTTATGGTTCGGAGGAGCAGAAGCAGCGCTACCTGCCCAAGTTGGCCAGTGGAGAACTCCTCGGAGCTTTTGGCCTCACCGAACCCGATTTTGGGTCCAATACAGCGGCCATGCATTGCCACTACAAGGAAGAGGGCGACAACATCGTGATCAATGGCAGTAAAATGTGGATCGGCAACTCTTCAGAATGTGACGTAGCCCTGCTGTGGGCGCGAGGGCCCGAAGGCAAGGTAAAGGGAGTGATTGTTGACAAAACTTTGATCACCAATTTCGGTACACACGTTTTTAAAGACAAAATGTCGTTCAAGTCCTCCATTACCGGGGAATTGGTTTTTGACGAATCGGTGTTGCCTCAAACCCAGATCTTAGAAAAGACCAACGGGGTAAAAAATGCCTACGATTGCTTGAATGTGGGCCGGTATGCCGTAGCCTGGGGCTGCGTAGGGATTGCCATGGATTGCTACGAAACTGCTTTGCAATACTCCAAAGAGCGCATTCAGTTTGGCAAGCCCATCGGCACCAAGCAATTGGTGCAAAAAAAGTTGGCCGAAATGATTACCGAAATCACCAAGGCCCAACTCGTTTGCTACCAATTGAGCGTTTTGATGGACAAAGGCATCGCCAACTACGCGCAAATCTCCATGGCTAAAAGAAACAACGTATCCATGGCGCGCTTTGTAGCCAGCGAAGCACGGCAGGTCTTGGGCGGCATGGGCATTTCTGCCGAATACCCGATTATGCGGCACCTCATGAACCTCGAAACCTTGATCACCTATCAAGGCACCCACGAAATTCACTTGCTCATCACCGGCCGGGACATCACCGGCCTCGATGCGATTTAAGGCACTGAAATTTTTCAGTAGCGTGGCAAAAGGACGGGGAGGAGGGGTACACCTGCTCCTCTAAAAAGTACCTTTATACCGGCGGTAGAAATTATTCGATTTTGGGGTAAGCCTACTTACGGTTGTTCCGCATCGCCTTCACCTTTTTGATGGAATCATCAGCCAAAAATTGCTGATAGGCTTCGGTTTCTGCTCCGTACATCGCAATTTTTCCCTCCGCATTGCTGTGGATGCCCCAACCGTAACTTTTGGTCAGCGGAGAAGCGCGAAAACACGGTTGTCCTTTGGAGAAATAGTGGTCGCGCTGTTCGTCCATTTCTCCCGCAACAAAAGCTTTTCTAATGGCAAAAACATCAAATAAAACCTCGTCCGAAGTGTAGGCATAAGGGCTTTCATAAAGCATGTCGAACTGTAAATTGGCCACGGTTTTCTTTTCCCCTTTAACCGGGGGCATTTCTCCTTTATCGGTTTTGCAATCTTCTGCAATTTCGATGAAGGTATTGTAGTAATTGGTGGTGTGCTGTGCCATGTTAATTAGTTTGGTAAGGTCATCAATTGTCCGGTTTCTACCCAAGTCTTCAAGTTGCTGAGAATAAGGTACCACTGTTCGGCCGCTTCTCGCATGGGGTTGTTGGCAGAGAATTGATCACTGGATAAAGTGAGGCAAGTAGCTTCCCCAACAGGAGTAATATTAACGGTTACCCTTGAGGTCATTTCCTGGTGGTTTTCCTGGTAGCTTGGGCCAGGGTGCTCCGTGTAAGAAAGCAGTTTCCCGGGCTCGTAACCCAAAACCTCTCCGTAGCTGTGCACCATTTCTTGTCCTTCATGCGATCCCACAAAGGCGATTCGGTCCCCAATTTCGAAAGTAGACGAAATGTTGGCCCGGTAAAAAGCCATAAAGAATTGCTGCGGTGCTACAAAAGCCTGCCAAACCTTTTCGGAAGAGGCATTGATGTATACTTCGGTATAAAAATCCTTCATTTTTGATCATTTGATTCAAAAGTAAAGGCCGGGTGTGTCAGCCCTTTGTCACAGGCCGATCGAAAAGTTTTTTTCGTTGCATCGCCACGTATTCATCCAGGGTCATTTTGTGGGGAATGAACTTTTCCAGGGGAAAGGTCAACGCTTGAATGCGGTCGATCCTAAAGCTTCTAAACTCTTTCCGCAACCGGCACCAGGCCACCAAAACCCAGTTTTCTGAAGTGTTGTGGTAAATCGCAAAGGGTTCTACTTCCCGAACACTTGGTTCGGAAGCTCCGTCTTTTTGATATGCTATCCGAATCACCTGAAAATTGGTCAATGCTTTTTGAATTTCCGATAGGTAGTTGCTGGTGCGCTCGTCGTCCCAGTTCTTTCCAATAATGGTGCGATTGGCCAAAAAGTCAACTTTTTCTTTTTCGCTGCTCCGCAGCACCGATTTGATCTTGTCGGTCGCTTTTCGAAATTCCTCAATGAGTGAAGCATCTTTGGTTTTGGCAATCAATTTTTCACCAAAAATCAAGGCGTTGGCTTCCTCTTCAGTAAACATAATCGGTGGTAGTCGGTAGCCTTCCATCAGGCCGTAGCCTTTGCCTTCGATCGGCACAATGGGCACTCCTGCCTGCTCCAAAGCGCCCAGGTCGCGGTAGACGGTGCGCTTGCTCACCTCAAAATGAGCGGCCAGGCTTTCCACCGAAACGGCGGGTTGGGCTTGTAGTTTCAACAAGAGGGCGGTGAGCCGTGAAAGCCTTGAAATGTTATCTGAATACGCCATAGGGCAGCTCTCTGAATAAACCCTTTTGTTTTGCTTGATTCTGCTGCGAAAGATAAGCTACAGAGGCGAAGACTTCTAACGCCTACCATGGTTTTTGCTAAGCCATTTGGACAGCAATGCTGCTAGTGACAGCATTAGTAGAACCTATTGATGCAATACGGTAGACGTTTCCTCCTTTCCAATATGGAACCTGCAATTCCTAATGGTTTTGTTTTGGTTTCAACAAAAAAAAGCGGCTTGAAGTGAACTTAAAGCCGCTTTTAGGGTGCCATCTTGTAGGAGAGTGCTTTCGTTAGAAAGCAATTTTACCGTTGGTGCTCCGGACTGTCAAAGCCAGCTTTGCATCCGGCTTCCCACTCGTCGGGCAGGTTGCCATAGGCAGGCACTCCACCGTAGTCCTTCAACATCCTGGCCAGGTGTAAACAGTTCCACACCAGAAAGGTCGTGTTCCGGTTGGTGAAATCATTTTCAGGCCCACCCGAGCCTTCATCCATGTAGGAGGGGCCAGGCCCGGCTTCTCCCATCCACCCGGCATCCGCCTGTGGTGGAACTGTATAGCCAATGTGCGACAGTGAAAAAAGAATGTTCATGGCGCAATGCTTCACCCCATCCTCGTTTCCGGTAATGAGGGTGGCGCCAACTTTTCCATAGTCCCGGTATTGCCCCTTGGCGTTGAATTGGTGGGTGTAGCCGTACATCCGCTCCAAGGTGCGGTTGCACACCGACGATTTTTCACCCAACCAAACGGAAGTGCATACAATCACAATGTCGCTGGCATCAATTTCTTTTTGAATCATTGGCCAGTCGTCTTTCTCCCATTCCGGAGTTTGGGACATGTCCAGCCCCAGGCCAGCCGGAATTTCATAATCTACCGGACGAATAATTTTAGAGGTCACACCGTTGGCCTCAAAAATTCTTTGTGCCACTTTGATCAGTCCTTCGGTATGGGACAGTACTGGAGTTCTATTGAGGGTACAATTGAGAAACAATGCCTTGAGGTCGTTGTACTGTGCGGGTGGGTTGCTGCACAGCTGCTCGGTTTTATTAGATAGTTGTTCAGTCATTTCTAATCAGTTTTGGGACATCTCCAATTCATTTCTTTGCCAGTTTGAAGTCTTTGCGGCCGCTTCATAAGTGCTTTGCAAAAAGGAAAACAACATTCCTTCCGGGTCTTCTGCATTTTGTACATCCTCGTACTTCAAAAAGAATTCTCCCATTTTTTCACTGTAAAAAGCCGCTTCTGGAAGCACGTTTTGTTGGCCAAAGGCAGGATCGCTTGGATAGGCATAGGCATAAAAAGCCGGTGATGGAAAATCCTTTGAGCCTGGCCAAAACCCAGCACTGCTCACTTCTTTGGAATAAGCTTCTTGCATAACTTCCAGTGGCATGTTGGGCATGCCACCCTGGTGCAACGGAGCATCTTTGCCCGAAAAACGGGTAACTGCCAGATCGAAAGCACCCCAAAATAAATGTACCGGACTGCATTTGCCCACAAACTTGCTTCTGAAACTGTGAAAAACGTGGTTCACCCGAAGCATAGCCAACCAAAGTCGATGGGCTGCGGAAGGATCGTAAGTGTGGTTGGTGGTATTTTCCTGAAAAGGAATAGCCGGGTCTACCTCATTGGGTTTTCCATGGATTTTAATCTCAATGCCCAAAGCCGACAACTTTTGAAACACCAAACGGTAGAATTCGGCCACCGTCATAGAAAACAGATCAATGGATTGTGTTTCATGACCGGTGCAATGGATCAGGAGTCGGTGTTGCTCAAAATCAAAATCGATCTGGAATACCTTGCTCCCGTATGGGATGGGATTCGTCGTGTATCCGTGGGCAGAAATATAAAGTGCAGCATGCCACGAGTGGTTTTGCCACGGCATGCTGCGAAGGCGGATTTTTCCAACGATTTGCAACCACTGGTGTAAGGTTTCCAGGGTAGGTTGAAGTTCTTCAAACTTCAAAACCGGCCACTGGTTGTTGAATGGTTTCGCTTTCATGATCCTGTTGTTTTATGCTTGGTGATCGTAATAGAATCGTTCGTGTACAATTTGGCCTTTGTCCCAGGTCTGAACCGATACCTGTTCCATCGTCACCCTGGGACCACCCTTGAAAGTAAGGTCCATCGTTACTTCGATCAGTACTTTTTGCTGGTTTTCATCTTCGGCCATAGCACGAATTTCCATGCCATGGAAGGTAGCTACACTGGCTACAAATTGTTCTTCTGAGGTTCGGCAGGCAGCTTTTCCCGAGCGTTTGCCACGGGGTTCTTCCATCACTACCAGATTGGAATAGTAGTGGTCAAATGCTTCTAAAATCTCACCTTTCCCAATCCGGTTATACAAGTCTTTAGCGCGTTCTAAGTTTGTCATTTTGATGCTTTTCAACGGTAAGGATCAAAAATGAGCAGCTTAAAACTCTTGTGCATTCACCTATCTGAAGAAATGCCAGGCATCAACCGTTGCGCGCAATTTGACTGCGAATGGTGCTAAGTGTTTGTGGTGCGATGCCCAGGAAGGAGGCAATCATGTGTTGCGGAACCCGGTTGGGTAATTCCGGGTAGGTCTTGATGAAGTATTGATAGCGGTCTATGGCAGGAGTGCCCATCAACATCAGCACCCGACGTTGTAGCCTGCCAATCCTTCTTAAGAGCAGCTGTTTATTTTCCAAAATTTGATCTTTGCTCAAGCTGGCTTTAAACAGGCAATCCTTTTCAAATAGAATGACCTCCGAAGCTTCCAAACACTCTACATACAAGGCTGCGGGTTGGTGGTATTCCATGGCCTCAATATCGCCAATGATCCACCCTTCAGGAGCGAACATATAAATGTGCTCTTTGCCTTTGCTGTCGATCAAATAACTCCTCAGGAGTCCCTGCTTAACGTAGATAGGAACAGTGTTGAGGTCACCAGCTCGTTGAATAAGGTCCCCTTTCTGGTAAGATTTATAAGTTGCCTTTGGGCTGGTCAGTAGAATATCTTCCAGGTTACTCATCGTTGACATCAACTATTTTTCCTTGGTTGGAGAATGGGGAAACAGGTAAAAATAGAAAAGAACTACACTGCATGAAAGTATACCAGAGGCGTCTGTCTGGTAAAATGTTCAACTGTAATTGTTTTCCTCACCACGCATCAATGCATAAATTTACGACCGATGAAAACGACCGTCATTGCGTTGACTTTTATTTGGGTAGGAATGGTCCTGGCCATCTCCTTTTTAGAGGCTCCACTCAAATTTCAGGCACCCAACATCACTACTGAATTAGGACTGGGCATTGGCAGGATCGTTTTTACCGCCCTCAATACCGTGGAGCTGGTCATTGCTGCGGTGATTGCCATTGGCTTGTTTCGAAATACCCGTCCGCTAACCGAGCATTGGCCCTATGCCATTCCTTTAAGCATATTGTTCGTGCAAAGTGTATGGCTATTGCCTGCTCTCACCCGACGTTTAGACCTCATTTTGGCAGGTGAAACCTTGCCGAGCAGTTATCACCACGTGCTGTTTATCGTTTTGGAAGTTTCCAAGGTGGTAGGATTGCTCGTAGCCGGGGTTCGCTTTTCAAAGTCCTGAAGTAGCAGAACTACGCCAAACGGCTGAGTGTGCACCACATTTCCCTGGAAGAGGCTCCAACCCTAAATAGCTTGGTTCATTGGTTGCCAGTAGGAGGCACAATGGGCGTAAACGATTGTTTTTTTGGCCCTCCATGGCGTTCAGGGCGCGCCCTCCAGGCTGCCAAATACAATCCAGAGGCCATTTGGCGTGCTGTATTTTTGGCTTTTTCGGCGTTCGGGCCTTCAAACAACCGCTCGATAGTGTCGAACCAAAGGTTGAGCCATTGACCAAAGTGATATTGCTCCATACCATAGTGGATTTGCTTATCCACCTTTTGGTGGGCGGCCTTGGGGTTGCCTTTGAATTTTGCGGTGCCCAACAAATGCCCCTCCCAAAAATCAATATGTTTTTCGATGTGAGATGTCCATTCTTCTTCTGCAATCGCTCCATTAAAAATGGGCCCCAACAAGGCATCTGCTCGAACTGATTGGTAAAATTCATTTACCAGCAAAGCGATTTCTTTTCGTGAGGTAATGGCTTGTTTCATAACCACTAAAATTTGTTGCAAAGCCTTTAGGGATTGAAATTAGTGATAAAAGGCCATCGATGCTGCACTCACCTACAACCTTGTTTCTCGAATGGCCAGATGCAACGAATTTACCTTGAACAGTATCTTGCTCCAAAGTAAATCAGTTGGTCCCGCAAACCGGGCCAACACCATCCAAATCATTCATTTTCCGTCCATCCTGGCAAGGTGAAAATCCTTGTCCCTGGCGAACTATACCCTAACCCCAACTCTCATCTATATGCGTATTGAAATTGGTTGCGGCAACACGCCCCGCGAAGGATACATCACCTGCGATGTAGCACAACACGCTCACGTCGATCACGTTTGTTCGGCCGACGACCTGCCTTTTAACAACGAAAGTGTTTGCGAAATTTTTTCGCGCCACCTGGTGGAGCACTTTACTTTTCGCGAGTTTTTATCGGTACTGGTGGAATGGAACCGAGTGTTGAAACCAAAAGGGGAACTCTACATCATTTGCCCAAACCTGTTGTGGCACCTGCAACAAATCTTATCAGGCGATCATCATTCCTTTTTCAACAAAAAATCGGGAGAAAACAACCGTTATTGGGGCTTTGGAAGCCTGTTTGGCTGGCAACAAGACGGCTACGATGTTCATAAATTCGGCTATTACTTCGAGCTCATTCGCGATGTGTTGCACCAAATGGGCTTCGATCGTATTGAAGACCTCACGGCCAGCGACCGTGGCCTTGAAAATGCCCCCTGGCACCTGGAAGTTCGCGCCATTAAACACTGCAAGGCGCCCGATCCACAAGCGCTGCCATTGTTTCATCATTTTGATGTCAAGCATTGATGCAATCTGTGGGATTTTACCAACCCACATGGCTTTTTTAACCGTCGTCCTGTACTATATCCTACCTTTATTCCGGTGAAAAACCGGATCACATGGTTGCTGCTGCTTGTTTTATCTGCCCTTTTTGGGTGGATCATCGGACGATGGAACTTGCCGGCTCTTGAAGGAAAACTCGCTTGGGTCCTCTTGTTTGGTGTTGTACTTTCTTTTGTAGTCGTACTCGTGCTGTTTCGGAGCATCCTGCGCAGCAAGTCGAAGGTGGGCACTACTTCCACCCGAAAGCGCAAGCAATTTTTCACGGCAATCATTCTGCTTCAGTTGGCTTTAGGTGTGGGCACGTGGGCTTATTTGGCCAATGAGCAAGCGACCTACCTTGAAAACTTCGCCGATGAATTGATGGATGGAAAGCAACAGCTTCAATTCGATCAGGCGGAAACCTTAGCTGCTTTGCGAAACCGGCAAAACGCACCGCTCATTTCCAACCTGGTGTACCGGGTGAAACAAGAAGCTGAAAAAGATAGCCTGCTGCCCAAAGAGACCATTGTTGCCCTGGTTTCATTGAATCAAACGTTTGAGCCTTACCTGCTCCCGGAAGGAGATTCGCTGTCCCCACTTCCGTTAAGCCCCGAGAGAGGGCAGTTGCTGTTGGCGCTAACCCAACTTTCGTTGGATTCTGCACTGTTCGTTCAAATAAAAAAGGAAGTAAGTTTTGCTCATGCAGATTTGCGCAACCAGCAGTTGATGGAAGTAGATTGGAGCCACGTGCAATTGGAAGGTGCCAACCTGCGTGGTTCTGACTTGTCAGGTGCCTGTCTCCGCAGCGCTTCGCTGGTGAAGGCCGATCTCTGGGGAGTAAAAATGCCCCAAGCCGATTTGAAGCAAGCCAACCTTCGCCGGGCGATTCTGGCCTGGGCCGACGTAAGCGAGGCCCAGTTGGCAGGTGCCAGACTTAGTGGTGCGAATTTTCAAAACGCTCACTTGCGCCAGAGCGACTTTTCCAAGGCCATCGCCGAGTGGAGCAATTTCCATGGCAGTGACCTGCGCAACAGCAATTGGGAAAAGGCCAATCTAAAGGGGAGCGAGTTTCACCGCGCACACCTGGATTCGGCCAACCTGAGTGCTACCAAACTGGTATGGACCGATTTTCAGGAAGCTCAACTGCGGCACACGCAATTTGAAGCGGCAGCCGTGCACCAATCAGATTGGTTGACCGGAAAACTCAAAGAATGGCGGATTACTGACCCCACTGAGTTACAGCAACGCTACCAATTGATTCCCGACACTACCAAGACTGCCAAATTTTTAATTGTGTCGCAGTAAGGTTATTGGTTCAAGCCTTTTGGGTCGCCCATCACCCGGTTGAGCTTGTGCGCGTAGCGTTGCACCAACTCTTCGTCTGGTCGAAAAGGGCGGAAGTGCACGTGCAGCGCCCAATGGTAATACTCCAAAACAGCATTGAGGTAATCGGCCATCAATTGAGGCGTCCACCGGGTAGTTCTCGAAACATTAAATTCCTGCTTCAGGCGTGCTCCCAAACGCTGTCCCCATTCATTATTGATCATGTCCACGTAATTATCCACCGGGTTTTTGTTGAGATCGGTCAACTGTTTATCGGTGAAAACGCCGGTCATCAACTCCGGCATGTGGTAGCGTTCGTGAACATCACCCACAAAGTCGGCTAGTTCCGCCGAAAAAAGGGAGGTCATTAGGGCCTGGGCAGTAATGTGGTTGAAAGTGTTGAGAAAACCCTTCTCCGAAAGGTCTCTTTCGGGCAAGTGGTCCAAATCTTTCGGATAAATGCGTTTCACCATGCTCGCGGCAATATCATAGAAGGCTTTGTCTCCTTCTCCAAAAATGGGATACCGCCACCGGGCCAGTACCATCACCCGAAGCAAGTCGTGCCGGTGAAGGGCAACAAACGGACTGCGAATTCCCAACAGGGCTTTACTCATCCAGCCCCCGCTACGGGCTTTTGACAGGTCGGCCTCGCTAATTCCCGAAATCAACACACTGGCAACTGCTTGATTGCCGCATTGGTGATGAAGCCGGACTCCTGCAGGACCTTTGGCACCCACATCCGAAGGGGGATAGGCATATTCAATTTCAACCACTTTTTGAAGGTCTTCCAAAGTGGCGAACCGGCTGGCCATTAAAGCGCCTTGGGTAGCCAGAGGCTGGTGTTCCAATGAGTTGATAGCAGGCGAGGGAAAGGGGCGATGGGCAAAAGGATCGGTTCCCGCATCGGCGGCAAGCCCCACAATCAAAACTACCAACAGAAAGAAACGCCACTTCATGAGCTTGTAAAAATAGCGTCTTCGAATGAAAATTCGCCTTTTTCGCGAAAAGCGGACAATCACTAACTTTGGCAAACATGAGGCTTAAAACCAACAAGCGCAGGAGTTTAACCGTGTGCACTTGGGTAGTTTTTACCATTGTTTTGCTGGGAGCCCAATTCCCTGAACCCGCCGGGCCCACCTTACCTTTTATGATTCCTCAGCTCCAAAAAGCACCATCCATTGATGGTAACCTGGAAGAGTGGAAAGCGCTGGCGTTCTCCGATGGAGCCTGGGATTTGGATCGGGTAAAAGCCAGCGCATGGTACCAACCCAAGCGTAACCGGCTCACCCTGCACGAAGGGGAAGACCCCAATAGTCTCGATTTAAAAGCACGCTATTACATGGCTTGGGATCGAAAATACCTTTACCTGGGTGCTGAAGTGAAAGACAATGTCAATGATGTGACGGAGGCAAAACATGCTCCCAAACGATGGTATTACAAAGATGCCATTGCGTGGTTTTTAGAAGCTCCTCTCGATACGGTAGCGGAAAAATTTGGCGAAGGCGACCATGGATTTGCTTTCGTGATTGATACCACACGCCCCGACTATGGAGCCTGGTGGAGACATGGTAGTACGGCAACCAATTATTTGGAAGAACCCTTGCCAGTGAAAGGCAGTGATTACGCAATCGTGATGCAGCCCACAAAAGACAGTCCGGCGGGATATGTATTGGAAGCACGTATTGCCTGGGCAGCCACTGTAAAAAAGGGCAGCAGCGCGTGGAAAAAGCCAAAGGTGGGAGACCGCTACCGTTTAATGTTGGTGCATTGTGACCCCGATGGTGGAGAATATGGGGGGCACTTGCTCATCTATGGCCAAGGCGATGACGACTCTACCTGGACAGAAGTTAAGTTGGGACCGGCTAAATCCAAGCACTTATGAAGCAGTATCTTAATCAGCACCGCTTGTTTTTGCTGGTGCTGTTCGTATCGGTGGTTGGGTGCTACAAAGGCATGGGGCAATCCAACCCATCTTGGAAAAATATCCTTGATTTTGGCGCAACGGCGGAAAAAGAAGTGGTTTCCACGAAATTTATTCAAGCGGCAATAGACAGTTGTTACCACCAAGGGGGAGGCACCGTTTATTTTCCGCCCGGAGACTACCTCAGTGGTACATTGATCCTAAAAGACTATGTGACCCTGCACCTGGAATCGGGAGCCACCCTTTGGGCCAGCAGAAACATCGATCATTATAAAGCCCCCCTCATCGATGCCATTAAACCCATGCTACTCTATGCCAATGGTGCCAAAAACATTGCTATTGAGGGAGGCGGTACCATCCATGTGCAGGCCGAGCGGGTTTACGAAGACTTGCGCAATACCGACCGCTTTATAAAGGAGGAAACCGAAAATGCGCGCAAGGCAGGTGTGGAAATGAAGCAATATTACCACGTGCCCCCGGCCGTGGGCCTGCTCACCTTTGCCGATTGCGAAAACATTAAGGTAGAGGACGTTGCGTTGATTGAGTCGTCCTTTTGGTGTTTGCACATCATTCGCAGCAGGCACATTTTTATTCGTGGCGTGAGCATTCGGTCGAGTTTGGAGGCAGGTATCAATTCCGATGGCATTGATATTAATTCTTGCCAGGATGTTGTGATCTCCGATTGCCTGATTTCTACGGGAGACGATGCTATTGTCATGAAAAGCTGGTACGACCAACCCTGCGAAAATATCACCGTGAGCAACTGCGTGTTAGAATCTTCCTCTACTGCCTTGAAGTTGGGAACTGAAACCAAGGGCGACATGCGGCACATTGTATTCAACAATTGCGCTATTCGCAATTCTAACCGTGGTTTGAGCATTGTGATGCGCGATGGTGGAACGGTAGAGGACGTGGTATTTTCCAACATTACGATCGAATGCAGCCGGAGGCATTTCAATTGGTGGGGAAACGGTGACCCGATTTGGATCTACCTTACCAAACGCTACCCAAATTCCAAGGTTGGTACCATCCGCAATGTGGTGTTCGACAATGTAATTGCCCGTGGGATGGGCACCAGTAAAATCGAGTCTACGGAAGGAAAAAACATTCACAACATTCGCCTCAAAAACGTTCAGCTGCACATGGAAGCCGAATCAAAGCCGGATAAAAGGGCCGATCATGGCTTCTACACCAATGGGGTCGTAGGTTTGCGAATGGTGGGATGCCGCATCACCTGGGACCAGGAAAAAACTGAACCGAAATGGGCAAGCGCAGTTTTTTTAGAAAATACCGATGAGGTTCTGATTGATGGCTTGGAAGCTGTACCTGGCCAAAAAGACCCTGCCTATCCGGTGGTGCATCTCCAATCGGTTACCCAAGCCATTATTCGAAATTGCAGGGCCCTTGAAGAAGTCGGTTTGTTCGTGAAAGTGGAAGGAAAGGAAAGTGCCTTGATTCAGCTGGAAAACAACAATCCCTTTCAAAAAGCCAAGTCGTTGTTACGCATTGGCTCCGATGTTCTGCAACCAAACTCCATAAAAACTAAACCATGAAGCAGGCATTGATTTTGATTTGGGGAATGCTGTTGCTAAGCCTGTCCTATCAAGGGAAGACGCAAAACTTTGAGGGGCAACAGCAATTCAAGTTGTATTCCAACGCAACCATTGTTTGGGATCCGGTGAAAGTGCATTACAAGTCTTACAAGGTAGAAAGCGGCTCAGACCTGGTATTCGAGTTTTCAACCGACAATTCTTCTGATCCAGGCAACCATTCGAAGGTCATTTCGAAGTTCTCTTTTCAAGTTCCCGAAAAGGCACGGAAGTTTTCATTTACCAACAAGGAGATCACAGCACAAAATGGCATCTACATTGAGTATGGTCAAACGATGGATCGGGGGATCAAACCCATAGAAAATGGTACGATTAGCGGCCAAAAGTTGAAAGACGGCAGCTGGGAAATCGAGATAGACATCACCTGGAAAGGCCGCCTGACCGGAAAAACGTATCGTTTACAATTGACCGAAACCTATCTCTTAGTCAATTGAAAAAGTTAGACCAATGTTGGGTAATAGTGGTTGCTTTAGTGTTGGGAGCATGTTCCAATCCACCACCCGAGCCACAAACCGATCTTAGGCCTACACACTTACGTTGCGAGTACCTTCAAAATCCTTTGGGCATTGATGCCACTGCGCCAAGATTAAGTTGGCAGTTGGAAGCTGATAATAGGGGACGTAACCAATTGGCTTACCGCATTTTGGTCGCATCTGATTCCTCTGCGCTGCATTCTGATGAGGCTGATCTTTGGGATTCGGATACCGTTTATTCCAGGCAAAGCCTACAGATTGGGTATGAGGGCAAGCCGTTGCATTCTGGCCAGGACTGTTTTTGGAAAGTGCAGGTTTGGGATCAGGACAGTGCTGTTTCGGTTTGGAGTCCGGTGGCGCGTTGGTCGATGGGCTTGCTCCAGGCATCCGATTGGAAGGCACATTGGATTGGCTACGATGCAGCGTGGGCTGACACGACCATTAAAGCCCGTCCGTGGGGCAACGGCATGCGTCAAAAAATGGATTATAGGCCATTGCCGTGCCCTTATTTGCGCAAAGAGTTTGAAGTCGATCAGGAGGTGAAATCGGCCAAAGTGTATGCCACCAGCCTTGGTGTTTATGAGTTGTACATCAATGGAAAACGGGTGGGAGAGGAGTATTTAGCCCCGGGATGGACGGATTACCGAAAACGCATCTATTACCGCACTTATGAGGTAGCACCGTTGCTAAAACCGGGTAAAAACGTGGTAGCCGCCATCTTGTCCGACGGCTGGTACGCTGGAACAATTGCCAATAAAGGACGGTATTTCTATGGTAGAAACCTTCGCTTAAAAGCACATGTGGTTTGGACCTCACCGGAAGGAGAGCTTAAGTTAGTAACCACCGATTCCAGTTGGAAAGCCAGTTACGGCCCCTTGCGAGAAGCCGATATGCAAGGCGGAGAAACCTACGATGCCCGATTGGAAATGCCCGGTTGGAATGCCCCCGGTTTTAAGGATGCGCATTGGGTACCGGTAGTGGTTAGCGATACACAAACTGCTGTATTAGAAGCCCATCCTGGGCCACCAGTGGTAGCTACCGAAGCATTGGCTCCCGAATTGATAACCCGCACCGATTCGGGAACCTACATCGTGGACATGGGGCAAAATTTTGCCGGCTGGGTTCGCATTTCCGGAACGGGTGATTCGGGTCAAAGAATGGTCATAAGGTTTGCCGAAAAACTAAACCAGGACGGAAGCTTGCATACCCGTAACCTGCGCACTGCGCGTTGCACCGATACCTACGTGTTTGCCGGAAAAGAGACCGAAACCTTTGAACCCCGATTCACTTATCACGGTTTTCAGTTTCTTGAAATTAAGGGCTATCCCGGTGAACTGACCAAAGAAAACCTACGAGGCATTGTGGTGCACTCCAACTTGCCAAGGGTCGGAACTTTTGAATGTTCCAACAGCTTGATTAACCGCATTTATCAAAACATTCTTTGGAGCCAGCGCTCTAATTACTTGGAAGTGCCTACCGATTGCCCGCAACGCGATGAGCGGCTCGGCTGGACCGGCGATGGCCAGATTTTCATGAAAACCGCTAGCTATAACATGGACCTGGGGGCGTTTTTCACCAAATGGATGGTGGACATTGACGACGGTCGCTTTCCCGATGGCCGCTATCCCAGCACCGCTCCAAAAGTGTATACCGGAAGTGCTGCCGGTTGGGCGGAGGCGGGAATCATCATTCCCTGGCGCCTGTACGAATTGTATCAGGACAAGCGGGTATTGCAACGCTACTATCCTTCCATGCAAGGGTGGATGGATTTTATGCATGCCAACAAGCAAGAAGAATACATCAGTACGCTGTGGACCTATGGTGACTGGCAAAATGTGGACAGCGAAACCTCTAAAAAAGTCTTGGCCACCGCCTATTACAAACGCACTGCCGATTTGATGCACCAAATTGCTACTGTGATCGGGCGAACAGAGGATGCTGCGGACTACGGTGCGCTATCCGATAGCATTAAGGCGGCCTTTCAACGGGAGTTGGTACAGGATAGCGGCAAAATCGAAGGGAATACACAAACCGCTTATTTACTGGCTTTAGGCTTTGACCTCACTAACGATTCGCTCCAACCTTTGATTGAAAAACAACTGCTGCGTGCATTGCAGGAAGCCGACTGGCATTTGACCACCGGGATTCATGGCACCCGCTTGCTCCTCCCGGTTTTAACGCGCATGGAACGAACCGATTTGGCTTATCGGATATTACAACATGAAGATTATCCCTCTTGGGGACATCATGTGGAAAATGGAGCTACTACGATTTGGGAACGGTGGAACAGTTTTTCAGAGGAAGAGGGCTTTCACAAAGACAGCACCAATTCACTGAATCATTATGCTTACGGAGCGGTAGGAGAGTGGCTTTTCGCTTTTTTGGTGGGAATCTACCATCTATGTCCCGGTTTCTATAGCCTTAAATTTTGTCCTCTGATTGGGGGGGGGGGCCCGTTCGCCAAAGCCACTTTTCGTTCTCCCAAAGGACCGATTCAAGTGGATTGGTCGTTCAAAGCAGGACAGTTGGAACTGAAAGTAGTACTGCCTCCCAATACCACAACGGAGGTACACTTGCCCAGCGATCGGATTGCCGATATTCTGGAGACCGGTCGAGCCTTGTCAGCATGTCCTGATATTGAGCTATTGAAGAAGGAAAAAGGCTTGACGGTGGTACGCATTGGCTCGGGAAACTTCCATTTCAGCTTGCCTTTTCACTTGCCTTTGCCCATCTCTAATGGCGAAAAACGGACGGGTAATGACGCATAGCAGCCTCAAGGCATAATCGCCACTGGTTGCAATTCAGAAGAACGGTCTCCCGATGCCAATCCAAAATAATAGATGCCGGGTTTAAGGCCGCGCACGTCCAGGGTTTCCATGCCTTGATGGCCACTGATAGCCACCGTTTGCAATTGTTGACCCGAAGCGGAAAACAAGCGAATTTCTCCCGATTCTTGTTTGGGACCTAAGCGGTAGCGAAACTCAATAAAACTACGACTGGGGTTCTGTACCGTTTCCAGGCAAAAAGATTCACAAACGGTGGGTTCGGCCTGTACTACAATGGTAGAGGTGTGCCGACATCCTAAATCATTGCGTGCAATGAGGTGAATCTGGTAAGTGCCAGCCTCCTCGAAAGTCATGCTGGCATTGAGTTCACTGGTGGTTTCGCCTCCGGGAAGTAACCAGGTAAAACGGTTGGCATTGGTGGAAAAATTGGTAAACTCCACATCAAAAGGCACCCGATCGCGCGTAGTGCTGGCACCGATTGCCGCTTGCGGAGCGGGCACAACCACCAGCACATCTCTTTGCGTGGCACTTTCAAATGCGGTGCCGTTCCCCACAGTTAAGGTCACGGAATAAGTTCCGGGTTCTTGGTAGGTATGGATAGGATGCTGTTCGCTGCTTTGATTGCCGTCTCCAAAGTCCCATTTCCAACTGGTTAACGACCCTTCGGATTTGTCGGTGAATCCGACACTGGTTCCGGTGCAAACCTGGGTTTGAGCAGGAGTAGCCAACACAAATTCGGCTACCAATTGGGCAGAAATAGAGCAGGGAAATGCCATGCTCACCAGCAAAATGGAGAGAAAACGAATCATCGCAATGAAAAGGGGTTAGAAAACATGGAAAAGTTTACCGCTCCAATAACGAGGGGTTCTTGCATTTATTGTGGTGGAGCGCAAGGTTTAATAATCGTATTAAGTTTCTGTTTTACAGTAGGTTGCATTTGTTTGTGAATTTTTGGCATCCGTTTTGGGATAAGTACATCGAAACCGATTAAAACCAAATGCTTATGAAAAGCCTCGTTCAAAATACCGTCTTTCGATTGATGGCCCTTGTGGCAATTTTTGGGCTTGCGCAAGGATGTGTTGTGGTAGACAACACGCCAGGCCCTCCCGGCTTACCCGGCAACGCTTGGTTTGGAGTCGGCTACGCATCTTTCGCTCCTTACAGCTATTGGGACGAGAATCCTTCCATTCCTACCAATCCGCTGTTGCACGAATACTACATCACCGCACCCGGAACCTATTATTTCGAATACTTTATCGATCCTACGGAGTACTGGTACGGCACCTACACCATCTTCATCAATCCAGGTGGTCAGGGTGGACCTCGTGGAGAACCTGGATTCAACGGGTTAGATACCTACCTCTTGCTGCAATGCGATCCTTATGGTCCCAATGAAGTTCGTTTCCGTACTGATGGTTCGCAAGTACAAAACGGCAATGAAGTAGTGCTGGAAGGGGAAGGTTTCACGGTGAAGATGCAAAAAACATCGATTGCTGAACGTCCACCACGACACCAGCCCGAGAAAAGAAATTAAACGCTGTTAGGTTGATGGCTGAATGAAAAAGGCCCGGTCTCCAATTGAGGAGTCCGGGCCTTTTCGCTGTTGGCTTAGGTATATCTTACCGGCGAAATTGCATCGCGTTTTCTGTATCGTTAGATTGATTCTTGCGTTTTTTCTTCTTGGCGGTGTTGGCCATGCGTTCTTCTTCTTTCCGTTGGTTTTGCACCATGATGGCTTCCCGCACGGTGATTTTGTAGTTACCGTTGAAGGCTACCACAAAAGCATCTCCATAACCCAGGCTTTTAATACGCGCTTTTTCAGCACTGGCTTCTTCGTAAGTACCGTAAGAACCTACCGTAAGAATGGTGACCTCGCCTTGCGTCATGGCCGTTAGGTTATCAATGTCGAGAAAGGCTTGAGCTACCCGATCTTCCATGTAATTGGCATAAGCGCCAACTTGTACCCGAAACTCTACTTTGCCATTGGGCGCCCGCTTGATGGGTTGGTTGCCAAGGGTAACTACTTCTTCAGTAAACCGCTCATTGGCACCATTTACGTCCACAATGAAAGCATCTGGATACCCGGAAGTACGAATCAATTCCAACAGCGTTTCGGCTTGCCTACGATAGTTGAAACGACCGACTACGTAGCGGTAAACGCCATTTTGATCTACATATACTTCTACGTTTTTCAAGTTTTTGAACTCGGCGGTAAACTTAGGCTCCAGCAATGCGCCCACTTGCACACCGTACAAAGAAGAGTAAGTGGTGTAGGCAATGGGTTTGGTTTTCACTTCACCCGAATTGTTGACTGGCGTTAAGCGTTCCCGGATCACAGGTCCCTGACGAATGTCCGGAGCTACCGGTGGTGCTTCTGGCGCTTGAATTACCGGAATCTCAGCTACAACTCCCTCGGTTGGATCTACCAACGCTACCGGTTCTTCGTCAAAATTGGGCTCGGCGGGTGTCACTTCAATAGGCTCTACTTCACGCTGGGCTAAGTTGCCAGGATTTTCAGGCTCATTTTGTACTGGGAAGATGGCCGCTGGCATCAAAGGCATTTCTTCTGCCGGTTGATGTTTGGGGCGTTCTGGTTTGCTTTCTTCGGCCAACATCGGTTCGGCCTCCTCCTTTTCCGGTTCTTCCGGCCAGCATTCGCGCACCCATTTTTGTCCATCAATCAGGTAATACTCATCCTCGTAAGAGTATACCGTGTAAAACTTGTTCAATGTACCCAGCGCTTTTGGGCATTGACCCGTACGGCTGTAGGCAATAATGAGGTAATAATAAACGTACTCGGGAGAGTGCCGTTCCTTATAAGAACCAGGATCATAATCGCGTGAAAAGCTCTTTTCTGCTTCTTCTAATAAGGTCACTACCCGTTTGGGGTCTTGATCCATTTTGGTGAGACAGAGGCCCAGCAGATAATTGAGGTTTCCATTGTAGCGATCAGTTTTCCACAACTCTTCCAACAAGGGAAGTGCTGCTTCAAATTTGTGATTGGCCAGGTGTAATTTGGCTTCGTTGAACTGGTCGATGTATGATTGTGGAGGCTGTGCTACAGCTGTAATGACCACAATACCAGAAAGTAAGATCGAAAATAGGACGCGATGAAGCATAGCATTTTCAGTTTAAGTCCGATCAAACTTACCGGTTAATTACTCCCGATTTAGTCCCCTTTTTTGAAGCTTTCAACAATGGGTTTTTAATAACTCTGATTCGCCAATAGCCCATCAACCGCGTTTTTCGGCTGGAAGTACAAAAGATTTCAACAGTAGAAAGGGCTTCTTAACTGTGCGTTAATGAACAGTAGTCTGTACCATTTCGAACAGCCCAATTCAACTACTTTTCTCCTATCACTTTAAACCCTTGGATTGGTAAGTCAAAGCTCAAGTTGGCACGCACCTTGCGTTGCTGCCAGCCGAGAATTAGACCTATGTTTCGAAATTATTTGTTGGTCGCTTTTCGCCATTTGAATCGCAATCGGGTGTATTCCCTCATCAACCTTTTCGGCCTTGCGGCCGGACTAACTTGTTGCATCCTAATCTTTCTCTTTGTGCGGGAGGAACTGAGTTATGATCGTTTCCATACGCACGAAGACCGCATCTTTCGCATCATAGAAATCATTGATGCAGAAGGGCAGGGAGAAGAAAGCAGCAGCAATCCTTTTCCGGTAGGGCCCACTTTGCTCAACGATTATCCCCATTTGGTAGAAACCGCCGTGCGGCTCTTCAATTTCCAAAAACCGACCCTCACCCTGGCTGTGGAGGACATAAAATACAACGAACGTCAACTTTTTCTCGCTGACTCGGGCTTTTTCCAGGTGTTTGATTTCCAATTGATCGAAGGCAATCCGGCTACAGCACTCGCTCAACCCAATTCGATAGTGGTTACCCAGGAGTTGGCTCGTAAGTATTTTGGGGACGAAAGCCCGATGGGCAAAACCATTCAGTTTGAAGGTGCTTTGGATTTGCTGGTAACCGGGGTAATGGCGGAAATTCCCGCACAAACCCATTTTCAATTTCAAGGCTTGATCTCTTTCGCCTCGCTCAGCAATATCATTGGCAGTTCCTGGCAGAAAAATTGGATTTGGAATCCCTGTTGGACGTATTTACTGTTGAGAGATGGAATACAACCCGAAGAATTGGAAAACCAATTTCCGTATTTCGTCAACAAATATTACCCGGAATTCATCAAGCCACAGATTTCGCATCACTTACAAACCTTGGGGAGCATTCATTTGAATTCGCATCTGGAATATGAGATTCAGCCCAACGGAAACCAGCGGGATATTTGGGTGCTGTCGGCCATTGGAATTTTTATTCTGCTCATTGCCTCTATCAACTTCATGAACCTGTCTACCGCGCGGTCGGCCAAGCGTGCCCGTGAAGTGGGCATGCGCAAAGTATTTGGAGCGGTGCGCGGTCAATTGGTGCTTCAATTTCTCAGCGAATCGTTAGTGATGGCCTTCATTGCGGTCTTTTTAGCGCTTTGTCTCTTGGAAAAATCCCTACCGGTGTTCAATGAGCTCACCGGGAAAACATTAGACCTGAACTTATTGGCCCAGCCTTGGTTTCTGGTTGGTATAGTTGGGCTGGGATTGCTGGTAGGGGTGTTTTCAGGTTGCTATCCTGCTTTTTTCTTATCCTCTTTTCGACCGGTTAAAGTCTTAAAAGGAGGCAAGGAATCGGGGTTGGGGGCACGTCACCTTCGGCGATTTTTAGTCGTGGTGCAATTTGCTATTTCGGCGGCACTCATTATTTCCACGGTGGTCATTTATCAACAGTTTCGCTACTTACGATCCTCCGATACCGGTTTCAACAAAGAAGCGGTGCTTTTGATGCCGGCTAAACGTTCCATTGTTCCGCAATACGATACATTTCGCAACGAATTGAAAAAGCACCAGGGCGTGCTGGAAGTCACCCAGATGAACGACATTTTTGGGGAAGACCACAACGTGCACGAATACAATTATGAAGGCATGGAACAAGGCAAGTGGATCTATTTTCCCTCGCTGATTACCGACGAGCACTTTGTTTCCACCTTTGAAATTGAAATCATTGCAGGGCGCAACTTCTCCACCTCCATGGCTAAAGAGGACTCCTTATCGGTGTTGATCAATGAAAGCATGGTGAAAAACCTGGGATGGGAAAGTCCGGAAGCGGCTCTGGGCAAACAATTCTACACTCCCAGTGGTCGCGAACGGGTAATTGGAGTAATGCGCGATTTCAATTTTGTTTCCCTGGAGCAACCCATACGCCCCTTTGTGCTCGACATTGCGGGTGAGCGGTCGCGCAACTTTTTCATGACCTACTTAGCCGTGCGCCTAAGGCCGGAAAACATGGCAGCCACCATCGATTACATGGAGGCAGTATGGGCTGAACTCGCTCCGCAATATCCGTTTGATTATTTCTTTCTGGACGAACGCTTGGGAGAGCTGTACCGATCTCAGGATAACCTGGGAAAACTGGTGGGTTGCTTTGCTGTTTTGGCCATTTTAATTGCCTGCCTTGGCCTGTTTGCCCTGGCTTCTTTTACCGCCGAAAAACGCACCCGCGAAATTGGCATTCGCAAGGTTTTGGGCGCATCAGAAGGCAGTGTCATCGGTTTGTTGGCCCGCGACTTTTTGAAATTGGTAGTAGTTGCGAACCTGATGGCCTGGCCCTTTGTCTGGTATTTTCTCGACCAGTGGCTCACTGGTTTTGCCTTTCATGTAGAGCTGCATCCGGGTATCTTTTTCCTCACCGGTGGGCTCATCCTGCTCATCGCACTACTCACTGTCATTTTTCAAGCCATCAAAGCTTCCCGCACCGATCCGGTACGGGCTTTGCGGGTAGAATAAGGCCACACAATGATAGGTGACTGCTCGTTGTAGGGCCGTTGGTATGGTTTAGGGTAATTGTTTCCATCCTTCGGCCCTGCGCGGGTATCACTAGCTACTCTATGGGGAGCGCTACATTTCCGCTAAAGCGATATACTGGATAGCGATTGTAGCCCGGTTCAAAATGGGGCGACCGCTGATAGATGTAGTAGAGCAGGGGCCAGTGGCTATCAAAATCTTTTGAAACTTTGAAGGCCTCGTATTCTGCTTTCAACGCTGGATCTTCCGCCAACAATTTTGCTGCGGTTTCTTCAAAAACATAATCAGAGAACCATTCTTTTTGCATAAGGATCGGGTCGAAAAAGTTCCAGGCAAAATAGCCGTCGGGGCCGGTAGGTTCCAGTAGCTCTACGATGAGCCTCCGGTGCGCCTGATCGGTTGGAATAACGTAGTCGCCAGCATAAAACTGGAGGCTTTGCGCTTCAATACGAGTTTTTACGTCACTGTGCAAGTGATGTCCTTCGTAGGCTTTGGGCCTTGTTTCATAGGAAACGATGTAATAGGCATCGATGTCCAGCCGCAAGTCACTCTTCAACTTGTTCACCTCCACACCATGATCGAGCAGGCGTTCGGCTACTGCCGACCACGCCTGGGGAAGGATGTAATACTCAGGCACCTGAATAGCCGGGCCAGGCTGGTAGTGATTGAAATAGGGAATGGGTTTCGAGTAAGGCGATTTTCGATCGTAATACAACCGTTTTTTTCCGGTTACTTCGCTCTTTTTGTGTTTTCCTTCGTAGCCATCAAACATCAGGCTCTCAAACCGGGTAGTGTCCAAGGTCCACGCCACGGGAAATGCCGATAGTTTCCGGTTCATTTCCTTGGCCTTTTGGCGGTTGAACAAAATGGTTTCATAATCCTCGTTGCACTGATCGATCAGGTTTTGCAGAAAAGTGTAGGTCGCCATTACCCGATTTTCGAAGGGTTTCAACATGTGTGCTTCGGTAGTAAACCCAATGGTTTCAAACAATGCAGTGTAGCCGGTAGAATAGCGAGGAGCATCCAAAAAATCAGCAATGCCCGCTTCGTCCGGTGTACGCCCGAGCGAATTGACATAAGGCGTCATCTTTTCCTTGTCGGCCTCCATTTTTCCATACAAACCCGGCAACATGGTGGTGCGCAGGTAATTGCCCAGATTGGGATGAAGCTTATCGGGCTGGGTGGCAATAAGCGTCATGTTGTATTGATAGTCGGCTCCGTTGGAGGTGTGCGTATCCACAAAAACATCGGGGTCCAATTCACGGATGATGCGTGCAAAAGAGCGAGCGTTTTTAGAATCTGCTTTGATGAAATCGCGGTTGAGGTCGAGGTTTTGAGCATTTCCACGAAAACCGTATTCCTCCGGCCCGTTTTGATTGGCGCGGGTACAGCAATTTCGGTTCAGGGCACCGCCGATGTTGTAGACCGGAACAATGCCGATCACCACCTGCGCAAGTTGGTCTTGCAGTTGTTCGGGAGCACTCAAAAGATCAGTCGCCAGCTTCATGCTGGCATCCACGCCACAGGGTTCGCCGGCATGAATGGCATTGTTGATCAGCAAGACCACTTTGCCGTCTTTGCGAATTTCGTTTTGTGCAAAACGTCCGTTGGCTGAAATCATGAAAAGGTGCAGGGGCTTGCCAGAATCGGTGGCACCGTAAGTCAGAAGCTTGGCTTGTGGATGCTTTTTGGCCAATTGGCGGTAGCCTTCAATGGCTTCAGCGTAGGTGAGGGTTTGGTTGTTGCGAAACTTTTCGGGCGTTTGTGCCCACAAATCAACAGCAAGGCACAGAAGGGCCAAAAGTAAAATCTGGCGTATCATTCATCAGAAGGGTTGCAATTGCCACAGCAATTGGTGAAACTCAAGGTTCGGTTGATTCGCCGAAAGTAAAGGTTACTGTGCCCGTTTGCAAGGCAGGAGCATCGGCCAAGGGTTCAAACAGCGTGGCTTTGGCTGCATCTATGGCGGATAGAATCAATTCCGTATTCTCAGTGGTGGAGGCATCTCCTTGAAAAATGGCCGAGTGTACGGTGCCCTCAGGGGTTACCCAAATGTTGATCACCACCCGACCAACCCATTTGGGATTGACCATGATTTGCGGCCGCTCTATGATTTTCCGATTGCCCAATTGATCGGGAACCGCAGCACTGCTATCGATGGCACTGGAGTCGACTAAAAGCTTGGTATCGGGGTTTTCTTGCGCAATGACCAGCGTGTGGGCCATACAGAAGATTAGGAGCAACCATGTAGTTCGGGGAAACATATAATCAAATCTACAAACTTCCTTTCAGCAAAAGAAGTGCGGTAAGCGCGGCCCTCGCTTCGATTTGATCAAGACGCTAAAAGGAGTTGTTTGCCAGCTTTTGATCGGGTATTGGGACCAAAAGAATTTACAACAAATCCATTCGTTTCAAAGTCAGATCTTGTGTGACGCCGTCTCGTTCAATGGTGATCGAAATTTCTTTGGCATCCTGATCGAAGTAACCGTTTTCGAGCTTCTCGCACCATTTATCCACGGTGAAGTTTTCAAGATTTTCAGTGCCTATTCTTAGAATAACATCACCAATTTTGACCTGATTGGCATTTTCGTATACAAAACTAACGACCAGCCGATTGTCCTGTTTCAGGCAATAGAATCCAAAATTCGATAAAGTTGCCTTTTCGAGGTTGCGAGAAAAGAACATCACTTCTTTCTTGAACCAATCGAATACCAAATCATATTGCTTGAAAAATTGAGTACCGATCGACCTTTTTGTGGCAGAAGGAAATCTGATAATGTTTTCCGCTATGGGTTGCTCCCCAATTTTACAATCAGCTGCTTTTATGAAAAAGGTGGTATCCTTTTTTCCTAATCCATACAAACCAAACGATTGGCTTCCATAACCATAGGTTTTTGCAATCTTTGGATCATCTTTCTCAAGGTTATCAAGTACATCGTAAGACAATTTAAAACCAGAGCTTGAGCCCAAATCCAACAATACTCTGTCAACCGTTACGCCATTCAAGTCCAATTGAACATAGGGGGAGCCGGTAACCGAGGTGGTGAAAGGAATTTTGTGAGCCGGGGGAGGCAACTTCAAAGCGGCTAAGGAATTGGAAAGCGTAATCTCTTGGTGCTGATAATCAATCTTCCAAACTACTGTTCGCATGAGGTTGGCACCAACCAAACCGTCGACATGGAGGCAACTCAAAAGCTCCTGCGACTTCATATCAATGATAACTGCGCCTTGGTCAGAAAACTCAACTCCACCTAACGACATCTTGTCAATCATAGTAAAGCCCAATTGTCCGCTACTTCCTTGGCTATCTCCCACCTTTCGGTCAAAATCCTTGGTAAAGCCCAATTTATCCGCCAGTGCTTTGGAGATCGAATTGGGTGCGCCCGAGTCCAGCAAAAAATCGTACTCTTTTCCCTGTAGGGTGACTTTCAGAATAACGAGGCCTAATCGATATTCGAACGGTATTTTGACCACAAACGCTTCAGGGCTAACGCTGCCACTCTCCATGTATTTTACCGTTCGGTAGGTACTACAACTCGTGTGTAGGGCTGGCAAAATCAATAATAGTAGCCATAATTTTTTCATCGCTTCTGGTTGGTTTTTAATGAGGCGAAGGAAGGATAAGAAAGGTTACGATGGTGGAGAAATACCTGATAATAAGCTTCATTTGGCCCCGCAACTAGTGGTTGGACCAAGGTAAAGCGAATATTTTTTCTCCTCAATAGGGTAGAATTACCAACAGCAATTCTATTGGTTAGCCAACAAATTGCAATTGTGTTTTGAAAAATAGAAAAGCAAAACACCACTCATCGAACTTAGAAAGGCATCGATTACTTTCCCAAGGAGGGCAATACAAGAAAAAGAAAACGCTAAAGAAAGCTCAATAAGCGGTCAACGAATCACCAGGCGCTTTTGGTGGGTACCTTGCTCTGTGCTTAGGCGCAAAACATACACTCCGGCCGCTTGTGCCGTAAGGTCGAGTTCCAAAGCAGCACCGTTCCAGGTTTGGCGCAAGATCGTTCTGCCTTCCAAATCAATGATTTCCAGCAGGGCCGATTGGTGAAAAGCCTGTTGAGCGTTCAAGCTGACCAATCCGTTGGATGGGTTGGGGAATACCTTGACCGATTCCAACACCTCCATATTTTCAATGCCAACCACGCCTTCGTATTCAGCATCGCCTACACCGATGACGTATTCTCCTTGTTGAAGGAATACGTTGGTAAACGTGATGACGTCATTGTTTTTGGAGGCACCCTTACCGGCCAGTTTAAATTCTCCTGAAGTACCTGAGCGGAAGAGCAGGGTATAATTCACTGCAGGTTTACTGTCGTCGAGCATAGTACCGGAGCCGGCGGCATCGCTTAGTTTCATCAGGATGTTGGCCTGCACGCTGCCCACCTCAGTAGTGGTCCAAATACGGCTGGTACGCTCAAAACCGTTGGGCACATTGCTTTCCAGATCGGCAGTCGAAGTGCCATTGCCACCATCGTGGCCAAAAACCACATAATCGGCGGTGTCCATGCCAGAGCCCACCATGGTCATGCCATTGTTGGTGCTGGCGACCCGTGGGTCCATGAAAGAAAGTCCGTTCCAGAGACCTTGAAGGTCGTTTTTGCTGGCGGTAGCCGCGTTGGCAATCACCGCCCGTGAAGGGACCCATTCGCTGGCATCTACGTTAACGCCAGTGCCATCGTTGCCATTGCCCGACACATCGGGCAGGGTGTTGCCGGTGCTTTGATTGAAATCATAGTAGGCCAGTAAGCCACTTTCGTTGCCGCTAAGTTCGGTGAACATGGCACCACGAATTTCAGTAGAGGTACGCGCTACGTTCCAAATGCGCACCTCGTCGAGGTTGCCAAAGGATTGAAAGCTCGACAGGTCCCACGAAGCTACACCAATGATGAGTGGATCGGTATTGGTGCTAATGGGATTTGGACCTACAGCGTGGCTGCCCACCTGTTTTCCATTGATGTACGTGCGCAAAGAATCTCCACGGGTGAAACTAAAAGCCAGGTGTTGCCAATGCAACGCGGTAGGACTCATCAACCCATCAATGGGATCGTAATGTACTGGATTCCATACCTCAGGATAAATACGGCCTTGGTCCACTCCCAACAGAAACCCACTGTTGTTGAGGCCAAACTTGCCGATGATCTTTTGGTTGTCGCCCAAATCGCGAAATTGGAGCCAAACCTCAACCGTGAGTTCATCGCCGGGATTCAACATATTGGCGTTGCCACAGTTGAAATAACGCCGGAGGTTGTCGATCTGAAAAGCGTCATAATCGCTGCGAAAAGCATTACCCGCAGGATTTTGTGCCCATCCGGCAACGGTAACCAAACAACAAAGTGCGAGGGAGTAGAATTTTTTCATAAGAAGCCAATCAATGTAGGTTGTAGTAGGGAAGAGCTCAGTTGTCAAGCATCACCTTGAAGTTGTAGGTGCGGCTCTGACTTTGGATGTTAACAAAATAAATTCCTCGGGCCTGGTCTGTGAGGTCCAGTTGATGGCTCAAACCAAGGAAGCTTTCGGTGAAAATCGTACGCCCCTGCAAGTCGGTCACTACCACTTCATAGGAGTCGCCCAGGTCCATGGCCAGGTTGAACACACCGGCACTGGGGTTGGGATAAATGCGCGTGTCGTCATCCAGCAAATACTCTTTGACTGATACGGTAGGGAAGGGGGTGTTGCTGTGCAAAATAAGCTGTCCGGCAATTTTGTAGTGTGGCTCGGTGTGGCCATTGCTGTTGTAGGTACACTCGGCACAAGTGGTGCCAGGAGAACAGCCAGGGTTCCAGGGGCTACAAAGGTTGAAGAAAGGCTCCAGGACATAATCCAGGGTCATGGATTGACCAGCCGTCATAAAACTGTTGAGGTTGTAATCTGCGGGCACAACATCTTCGCCCGGGCACCAACCGGCACGGTCGAATTGCCAGGTACCACCTTGAGGCGAACAAGGGTTCTGATCACAATCGTCGTTCCACAGAAATTGGGTAAACTCTTGATTGCCATTCACGTGAATGGAGTGGGTTTTAGGAGCAAACTCGGCTGCGTTGTCGGTGTTGCCTTGTCCGTGGCCGGTGTTGACAATCCGCAATAAGGCAGATTCCGTATTAGCTGGGATATCCACCAACTTTTCGGGGAGATTGATGCTGTAAAACAAGGTGTCTCCGTAGGTGAATTGATAATCGGACCACAGGTTTTGAACACTGGTGTAGGCGTAAGTAGGGGTGCCGGTGATGAATTCAAATTCGGTATTCACCAACCACCCGTTTTGCCACGTTTCAATGTGTGATTTTAAGGTGCGGGTTCCGGTGAGAAAGTTGCGGTATTCGGACACATCAATGGTCCAATCGCACCAATCATTGCCATAAGGTGTGATGTAGCGTCCAATTTCGATATCCACACCATCCACTTCCAGGTAGAGATTGGCAAAACGGTCCCAAGGGTCACATCCTCCTGCGGGACAATCCAACGAAACGTGCATCAGCACTTGATTGTAAGTGCTCACATCTGCTGGAAAGTTGGCCGTTGTGGTGATGGTGCTGCCACCAGTATGCAAACCAGCACTAAATCCACTTACCATGGTTTGCCCCAGCACTTGAAGCGTCATCAAAAAGGTACCAAACAGTAAAAGTATCCGCATCTTCGTTTCTTTAGGTGTAAAATCCTTTAAATATAGTCTATTGCGCCCACCAAACCTTGGAATCCAAATCGTTAATTCCTACGCCGACCGATCGCACATTTTCAGAGTTATTGAGCACTTCACCCTCAGGATAAGGCAGCCGCTGAGGCAACATTTCCGGAGCGAATAAACTTCCATCAGCATTCTGCAAGTCAGGAAAGCCAGTTCTTCTTAATTCTGCAAAGGGCTCAAAACCATCTCTGTACTGAAATGTAATCCATTTTTCGGTAATGATTTGCTCCAAAGTGTTGTCAAACGCGCCATCGTTGGAAAGGTAATTGCTAATGGCCGAATCAGGCAATTGGTAATATTGCATGGAAGATCGAACGCCTTCTTCATACTGCATTTGCGTACTTCCGGCACCCGACCAGCCCAAAAGGGCGGCTTCAGCCTTGAGGAAACATATTTCGCTGTAGCTCATGGCATTGCCTTCCAAAGCCGTTTCATAAAACCGCCTATCGATGGCTGAGGTATTGAAAGAGGTGAAGTTGCCCAACTCGGTAGCTAAAGCAAGACTGGGAACACCCACAAAATCAGGGTTACTGAAAATCAACGATTCCTCTGTAGGATTAGCGAAAACATCGAGCCGGGGATCGTTCTTGTTTTCCAATAAGTCAATGAAGGTTTGGCTCGGGTAGTAGTGCACCACCGGATTGTCATCCACCAAAACATTAAAAAGCGAGTAAATCGAAAGGGGGCGAAGTTCGGTATGCGGAAACCGGGCCGATTCAGTCTCAGCGTTGATAAGGCGATTTTCCGTTAGCACTGCTTCCCCGTGTAGAGCCGCCAAAGCAGCATCTCTTCCAGAAACACGAATGGCCAGGCGGAGGCGCAAAGAATTGGCAAAACGTGCCCACTTGTCCAGGTCACCCTGGTACATCGGATCGGCTGCTCCGAGGCTCTCCAAATCCGGGTTCATGATGGTTGTTGCAGTCGCCAATTCGTTCAGCAAGTCTCGGTAAATGAACTCCTGACTATCGTAGCTCGGGGTAATGATGGATGGATCGTTATTGGCTTGCAGGGCTTCGCTGTAGGGGACATCTCCCCACAAATCGGTGATCCGATGAAAAAGGTAGGCCCGCCAAATTTTGGCGATGGCCAGCTTGTTGACGCTACCCGGGTCGTTCTCCACAATGCGGATCATCTCTTGCAAGTTAGTGAGGGCACCCACATACCAGCGGTCCCAAATATCGTCGGCAGCAGCCGCTCCGTAGTTGAAAAAGTCACTACTGGTTGCCACACCTCGGATGTCCGACAATTGTTGGTTCCACACCATGAGGTTCCACACCTCGGTGCGTACTCCGATCACATCATCGCTGGAACCCCGAACCATCGATTCGGTAAACAAAAACTCCGGGTTCACCGCTGCTGGTTGAGTGGGGTCCTCCACCAGATCGTCGAAACCACTGCGGCAACTCCATCCCAAAAGAAGACAGCCAAGCATCAGGAGCAAAGAAGCATTTCGTAGCCGCATCGTATTAAAAATTAAATTTTAGAGTGACCCCCAAACTGCGGGAGATGGGAAAAGTACCATATTCCACCCCTTGTCCGTTTCCGTTGTTGTAAGCCGCTTCCGGGTCGATGTTGGGCGTATCGCTTTGGATGAGCCATAGGTTGCGGCCAACGATACCGGCCTCCAGGTTGTTGAGCCGAAGCTTTCGGCAAGCCTCTCGGGGAAAGCGATAACCGATGTACAGTTCTCTAAACTTTACAAAGCCAGCATCATACACATGAGGCTCATGTATTTCGTCCGTCCATTGGGCAAATTGTAACCAATAATCTTCTGG
Source organism: uncultured Flavobacteriales bacterium (assembly GCA_937899835.1). Lineage (GTDB taxonomy): Bacteria > Bacteroidota > Bacteroidia > Flavobacteriales_G > Salibacteraceae > CALCCE01. Next base: position 54,115 of record CALCCE010000151.1, read on the forward strand.
GTTCACAAAGCCACTGTAGGTTTGGCCACTCACATCCTCGCCATTTACCACCGTGCCTTCAGCATATACTCCCTCCACGGCATACCCACCGGTAGGTGTCCAGTCAGCAGGCGAAACACCAGCCGCTTCGCGTGCGGCTTCGGAGGCATACCATTCTTCCCGACCTTCAAGGGTTTGCACCACCGTGCCTCCGTAGCCGTGGGCATACATATTAGAAGCCGAGTAGATTTGGCCACCACGGCGGATGTCGATCAGGAAACTTAGGGTCCAATTGCCGTAGGTAAAGGAGTTGGTTACTCCCATCAGCCAATCTGGATTGAAGTTGCCCAATTTCACCGGCTCGGCCGTACGAATGAAAAAGCCGTTGGCATCCACCAGCTGGTTGCCGTTGCCATCGCGCTCGATGCCATAACCATAAATGTTGCCGTATTCATCGCCGGCCTCTGCACCAATGGTCACATTCCAATGTTCGGCCAGCGGAAAAATCGAACCATCGGTGCGAATTTCGCGCACCAACGATTGGTTCGACGAAAAGTTGAAGGTGGTCGTCCAGCTAAATTTTCCCTTCTCAATGGGCATTACATTAAGGAGCAGTTCTACGCCTTGATTTCTGATTTCACCGGCATTCACCACTGCCGAATTGAATCCACTGGCCGAAGAAATGGGCACGGTGGCAATCTGGTTGGTGGTAACAGCATGATAATAAGTGAAGTCGAGTCCGATGCGTTTGCCAAAAAAGTTGAGTTCGGCTCCCGCCTCCCAAGAGGTGGTAAACTCTGGTTTCAGGTCTTGGTTGGCCAAGGGTTGTGAAATGGTGTATTGCGGTTGGCCCAAAAACGATCCGCCTTCCGAGGGCTGAAACGAATTGGTGGTGAGGTAGGGAAGACCATCACTGCCCACCCGTGCCCACGACCCGCGCACTTTGCCAAAGCTGAAGTACTTGTTGGTGATTTCAAGATGGTCGGAAAAAGCGTAAGCCAGGTTGACCGAAGGATAGAAATAAGAATTATTGTTTTCGGGCAGGGCCGAGGACCAATCGTTGCGGCCACTCAGGTCGAGAAACAAGATGGACTTAAAATCTACCCGTGCTGTAGCGTAAAGCGAATTGATGCGTTTTTCGAATCGCGTGTAGGAAGTACTGAGGTTGTTGGGATCATCCACGTTGGTGGGCGTGTAGAAATTGGCGATGGCCAATCGGTTGGACCCTATGCTACTTCCTTCGCCTTGTTGAATCATTTGATTGCCACCAAAACTGGCGCTCAAAATCCATTTGGGGTGCACCTGACGGTTGGCCGCAATTAAAAAATCGGAGTTTACTTCCCGGTAGTTGTTGTTGCTTTCAGAAAAAGCACCTGCCTGGTTGCCGTCGGAACCGGTAGCTATGAGGTTTTGGCGGTTTTCGTAGTAGAGGTCGATTCCCGTACCTGCTGAAAAAAACAGCCATTCTTTGAGATCATAGCGCAATTGTGCCCGACCCAGCAAGCGGTCGCGGCTGTCTTCGTTGCGGTTGCGCTCCGCCATCCAAAAGGGATTGGTTTGGTAACCGGCAAAAAATTCGTTCCAGGTCTGTTCGTTGCCGCTAAGGTCTTCGTAGTTGCGCAGCGATTCAGTACTGATGTTGCGCGGCATGTAATTGTAGTTGCGGGCTACGCCTCGGCCGTCACTTTGGTTTTGACGGTTCACCGCATTCTGCCAGGCGTAGGTCAGCTTGCCATCCGCACTCAATTTTTCGCCAAAAGTAGAGGTAGTGCGCAGGCCTACCGAACGCTTTTCAAAGGTACTGTTGGGAACAATCCCCCGGTTGCGCAATTCTCCGTAAGAAAACCGATAAGTCGAGGTTTCGTTGCCTCCCGAAAGGGCTAAGGAATTGTTTAGGGTATAGCCGGTTTGAAAAAACTCCTGGTAGTTGTCAGGCTGTGGTGAATATGGGCGGGTTTCTCCGTCCCAATCCACGAACTCCTGACCCTCCATTCGGGGACCCCAGCTTTTGGGTATGGTTCCCTTGTCAAATTCAGGAAGGCCATCGGCATTGAGGCGAAACTGTCCATTGGAACCCGCTCCGTATTCATTTTGAAATTCTTTTTGAATGTCGGCCCGCTGAAAAGAAGTGGTGCTGGCAAAGCTTACACCGATGCCCTTGCGGGAAACGCCTTTTTTTGTGGTAATGATGATCACCCCATTGGCTGCCCTTGAGCCGTACAGCGCGGCAGCATTTGGGCCCTTCAATACCGTCATCGATTCGATGTCGTCGGGGTTGATGTCGCTGATCGGACTGCCGTAATCCAGGCCTCCCCATTGTATGGCTCCCCCAAAAGTGGTGTTGTCGATGGGTACGCCGTCCACTACAAATAAAGGCTGGTTATCTTTTTGCAAAGAGCTGTTTCCACGCAACACTACCCGGGTGGAGGATTCGGGACCACCGCTGGTTTTGCTCACCTGAATTCCGGCCACTTTACCCGAAAGGCTGTTGACCAAATTGGCTTCCGGCACTCGGTTGATGGCCTTCGGTTCAATTTTGGCGACCGAATAGCCCAACGATTTTTGCTCTTTGCTCACCCCTAAAGCGGTAACCACCATGGTGTTGAGCTCCACCAACTGACTTTTTAAACTCACCTTGATCGGATTGCCCAATGCCGTAACGGGTACCTGATGGGATTCAAACCCAATGCTCGAAAATACCAGGGTGTCGCCCACTTGAGCCGTCAACGAAAACTTACCGTCAAAATCAGTCACCGTACCCGAGGTTTGCCCCTTTATAAGCACTGTCGTACCCGGTAGCGGCAAACTGTCTTCAGCAGCCAATACCAGGCCATTTACCGTTTGACCATAGGTAAGGGTGAAAAAAAAGATTGAAAAACAAAGAAGTAATAGATTCTTAGACATCCAATTCGTTTCAAATCAATGCAATTATAATAATTTCACACACCTGATTTCGACTTTAATTCTGCGCTATTATGTCAAACTCAAGCGGTCAAAAGAGCTATGTTGGTGCCTTCATTACCGTTACTTCCCTCTTTTTTCTATGGGGCTTTCTCACCGTTTTTGTCGATTCGCTTATCCCACGCTTGCGTGAGGTTTTTGAGTTGAGCTACTTTGAATCGGGCTTGGTACAGTTCGCTTTTTTCATGGCTTACTTCTTTTTGTCTATTCCTGCGGGACAATTGCTGCCGCGTTTGGGCTATAAAAAAGGAGTGATTTTGGGCTTGGGCATCATGGGCATTGGCTGTTTGTTGTTTTGGCCAGCTGCTGGTTACCGCATCTTCGGCCTGTTTTTGGCTGGCTATTTTATACTTGCCGGTGGCATGACAGTTTTACAAGTGGCGGCCAATCCCTATGTCGCGGTATTGGGCAAACCCTCTGGCGCAGCTGCACGACTGAACCTTGCACAGGCTTTTAACTCGGTTGGGACCACTCTGGCACCCATTCTTGGAGCCTTGTTCATTTTGAGTGATACCATTAAAGACAGCGATGCCATTGCTGCCCTGAGTGCTGCCGAGCGCACGGCTTATTTTGCAGCAGAAGCCAGTGCGGTGCAGCTGCCTTTTTTAGTGGCAGCATTGGCCATCCTTGCCCTGGCAGGGGTGTTGATTTTTATCAAACTGCCTCAAGTCATTGATACGCAGGTGCAGGGCAGCTATGCTGCGGTTTTCAAGAATCGGAAACTGGTGCTCGGAGCCCTTGGAATTTTGGTGTATGTAGGTTCTGAAGTAGCCATTGGCAGTTATTTGGTCAATTACTTTCTGGACATGAACCTGGCGGAGGTCATTCGCAACAATTCGTTCATGTCTTGGATTGCCGAACACACACATTCAGACCTATCGAAGGTAGATGGCAAAGGTATTGTAGGCACTTTTGTGGCCTTCTATTGGGGTGGAGCCATGCTTGGACGGTTTGTAGGAGCTGGACTCACCGCTTTGTTTCCTCCCGGTAGGGTGCTCACAGTTTTTGGAGCCTTGGCCATCACCATGTTGTTAATTTCCATGTCCACCACCGGATTGGTAGCCATGTGGACCATTTTAGCGGTGGGCTTGTTCAATTCCATTATGTTTCCCACCATTTTTACCCTCGCCATTTCTGATTTAGGCATTCATAAACCACAAGGTTCCGGTGTGCTTTGCACTGCCATTGTAGGCGGTGCCATTATTTCACCGTTGTTTGGAAAATTTTATGACCTCGCCGGATTCAAAGTGGCGATTATCTTGTTGATACTTTGCTATGCCTTTATTGGTTTTTATGGATATTTTACCCGCAAATCGCTTGCGCATGACGCTCAATAGTTTTCGTTTCGAAACCCTTGCTATCCTCATTGGCATTCTAATATTATCAGCATGCCAACAAGCTGAAAATCAACCTGAAAGTCAAACCTTTGAGTTGCCATCCGATGATGATCTGGCTGTCCATGTCAATCCCTTTATTGGCACCGGAGGCCACGGGCATACCTTTCCCGGGGCAACCTTGCCCTTCGGCATGGTGCAACTCAGCCCCGATACCCGCCTGGAAGGCTGGGATGGATGTTCGGGGTACCACTACACCGATTCCATTGTTTACGGTTATAGCCACACCCATTTGAGTGGTACCGGAGTAGCAGATTATTGCGATATTTTGTTCAAACCGGGTTTGGGAGAAGTATTCTTAAACAATGGTATGAAGACTGGCCCCGAGCAAGGCTATGCCTCTTATTTTGAAAAAAGTACGGAAGAGGCTGCTCCTGGATATTATCGCCTGAAACAGTCAGAAGGCATTGATGTAGAGTTAACGGCTACAGCCAGAACCGGGCTGCACCGCTACACCTTCGAAAAGAACGATCGGCCACACGTTGTGCTGGATTTGTTGCACCGCGATGAAGTCCTCAGCACGGGTTTGGAGATCATCAACGACAGCACCGTGCAAGGCTACCGGGTATCTAAATCCTGGGCCACGGAACAACACGTGTATTTCTACGCGGTTTTTTCCAAGCCTTTTTCTGCGCATCAGGAGCAAAGCCACACGAAAGAAGGACAACCGGATGCGGCTGAATTGCTTTCGAAAGCTCATTTTGAGTTTGACCTCGCAGCAGGAGATCAATTGTTATTGAAGGTTGGAATCTCGGCGGTAGATCAGGCAGGCGCTAAAAAGAACCTGGAAGCGGAGTTGCCCGGCTGGGATTTTGAGGAGGTACGCAAAAATGCCCGCGAAGCCTGGAACCAGGAATTGCGCAAGGTGCAGGTGGGAGGCGGCTCTGCCGACGACCAAAGTATTTTTTACACGGCTCTCTACCACAGCATGATCGCTCCCAACTTGTTTTCTGATGTAGATGGGCGCTACCGCAAGGCCCTGCCTAAAAACATAGAGATCAAAGATTTGCCCAATCCAATTGGTCAATTAACCCAAGGGGAAGCCGTGTATACCATTTTCAGCTTGTGGGATACTTACCGCGCCACACATCCGCTCTACACCTTGATTGATCAAAAGCGCACCGGACAATACATCAATACCTTCTTGCACCAATACCAAGATGGCGGTCAGCTTCCGGTATGGGAGTTGGCCGGCAACTTCACGGGGTGTATGATCGGTTACCACTCCGTTTCTGTAATCGCTGATGCCTACGCCAAAGGCATTCAAAATTTTGATACAAAATTGGCCCTGGAAGCCATGCAGCATTCTGCTGAGCAAGACCACCTGGGGTTGCTCCCTTACCGGGAAAAAGGTTACATCCCCACCACCGCAGAACCTGAATCGGTGAGCAAGACTCTGGAGTATGCCTACGACGATTGGTGCATCGGTGACTTTGCTCAACGCATCGGTCAACCGGAAGTGGCGACCCTCTACTTGGCCAGAGCTCAATCTTACAAAAACCTCTACAATGGCAAGAACCTCTTTTTGATGGGGCGTCAGAATGGGGGCTGGTTTGGTCCGTTTTTGCCCGATGAGGTGAACTTCAATTATACTGAAGCCAACGGATGGCAATACAGCTTAGCGGTTCCGCAGGATGTTTCTGGTTTGATAAAGCTGATGGGCGGAGAAAAAGCCTTAAGCAAGCATTTGGACAACATGTTTACCGCTGAGAGTGCTACCTCTGGACGGCACCAGGTAGACATTACCGGACTTATCGGTCAATATGCGCACGGCAACGAACCGAGCCACCACATGGCCTACTTGTATAACTACACCGGAGAACCCTGGAAAACCCAGGCGATGGTGACCCGCATCATGCGGGAGATGTACCAAAATGCACCGGATGGCTTGTCGGGTAACGAAGATTGTGGCCAAATGTCGTCTTGGTACGTGCTTTCGGCTTTGGGCTTTTATCCGGTTTGCCCAGGTCGACCGGAATACGCCATTGGCCGACCTCAGTTTCCAGTAATGGAGATGACACTCGAAAACGGAAAAACCTTTCGGGTAGAAGCGCAGAATTGGGAAGACGGTCATTCCTACATTCAGTCGGTACGTTTGAATGATCAGGACCACCCAAAATCCTTTCTTACACACAATGAGGTGATGCAAGGCGGAGTACTGGTGGTGGAACTCGGCCCGGAGCCCAACAAGCAATGGGCAACCGCCCCCGAAAATCGACCCCAATCGAAGATAGAGGGAGAGGGCATTGCCGTTGTACCTTCTATCGAAGCACCTTCACAAACGTTTGAAGCCCAATTGGAGGTGGAGTTGAAATCTCCTCAAGCCAATGCTTCTATACATTACACGTTAGATGGATCAGCGCCTACTAAGGATTCGCCCCGGTATGCTGATGCGATCGTATTGGAGCAAGATGCGGTAATTAAAGCCATTGGCCTATTGCCCGATGGACGCACCAGTCAAGTCGCACACAGCTTGTTTCGAAAAATTAAAGGTGGGCGCACCATACAATTGGCCACCGCCTACGCCAACCAATATTCCGCTGGGGGCGACAAAGCCCTCATCGACTACCTGCAAGGTGGAAAAGAATTTCGCACTGGCAATTGGCAGGGCTACGAAAAAGTGAACCTTGAAGCTACTGTAGACCTGGGCAGTAAACAAGCGGTGAATCGCCTAAGTCTGGGGTGTTTGCAAGATGTTAAATCCTGGATTTGGTTTCCCAAAGCGGTTAGTTTTTATCTCTCTAATGATGGTAAAAACTATCGCAAGGTGGGCGCTGTTCAAACCGATTTTTCCGAAAAGGAATACGGCTCTTACCTAAAAAACTATGTTTACCAACTCAGCAACGAAGAAGCGCGTTATGTGAAGGTGGTAGCTGAAAATCGAAGTACTTGTCCACCCTGGCATCCCGGTGCTGGTGATCCTTGTTGGCTTTTTGTAGACGAGTTCACGATTGATTAACAAGCCCACAATGATCCATAATTTAAAAATGGAGCATGTACCATAATTTGTTCTCGTTTTAGGGGCTCGGCTTCCGGTGCATTGATCCAAGGTTCCAATTGGCTCCCCCAAATGACGTGTTCAAGCGGCTGGTGAGAAATTCTTTATGGAGACCGAAGGTTCAGTCGAGAAAGATGGGGTAACTTACCTTATTGAACATTTATGAACGCAACTACTACCCTTCGTTTTCTCTTTCTGTTGGCGATGTGTTGTTGTTTTAGTGCTGTGGCGCCCAACAAGCAATACGATGATGAAGCACAAGAGGCCCAATGCAATGCCCTGCTAAAAACGGTGATTCAAACCGAAGATGGCTTTAAAGCTTATTTCGACCCTGAACTTCGGGCTGGTCAACGGATCAAGGAATTCAACCTGTTGCGTGAACGGGCAAAGACCATCAAAAAGAAAAAGAACCGTGCGTTTTATACCACGCTTTTAGACGATGATCAAATTCCCGGCTACCTCGCGGTCGTTTACAATGCCTTAACCAACCAGCGCATTGCTGAAATAGAGCTGTATTTCGATAATCACTACGATTTATTGATCGACAATTGGAAGTTTCGTTGGGAAGATCCAGCCCAAATCCAAAAAAGTGCGCCTGGAAATGTTCCGGTTCCTCAATATTGAGGAGAGAAAGCCCTTTCTTTCTCGAATCTTTTTCTTGCACTACATTATTCTTACAAAACGCATTAGATTGATTATTTTTGCCCCGCAAAATCGGAGCAAATCATGATCGCAGCACACAACGTTTCTCTGGCTTTTGGCAAACAAAAGCTGTTCGACGAAGTCAATGTCAATTTTACCGAAGGCAACTGTTACGGAGTTATTGGTGCCAACGGTGCCGGAAAGTCTACTTTTCTCAAAATTTTATCTGGGGTAGTAGAGCCCAATACTGGCCATATTTCAATTGAACCTGGCAAACGTTTGTCGGTACTTACCCAGGATCACCAGCGGTTCAATGATGTTCAAGTATTGGAAACCGTCATCCGGGGCAACCATCGCTTGTTTGAGATCATGCAAGAGAAAGATGCACTGTATGCCAAACCCGATTTCTCCGAAGAAGATGGCATGAAGGCTTCTGAGTTAGAAGCTGAGTTTGCCGAAATGGAAGGCTGGAATGCCGAATCAGATGCTGCTGCATTGTTAAGTGGGTTGGGAATTGTAGAGGCCGACCACTTCAAGCAAATGAACGAGCTGAGCGGAAACGAAAAGGTACGCGTTTTGTTGGCCCAGGCCATTTTCGGTAACCCGGACATCCTCATTCTCGATGAGCCTACCAACGACCTGGACATTCATACCATCTCCTGGTTGGAAGACTTTTTGCTCGATTTTAAAAACACGGTAATTGTGGTATCACACGATCGCCACTTTCTCGATACAGTGTGTACGCATATTGCCGACATTGACTACGGCAAGCTGAAGGTATTTACCGGGAACTATACCTTCTGGTATGAATCGAGCCAGTTGGCGCTGCGCCAGCAAGCAGCTGCCAACAAGAAGGCCGAAGCCCGCCGAAAAGAGTTGCAGGAGTTTGTGCAGCGCTTTAGTGCCAACGCTTCTAAATCAAAGCAAGCCACTAGCCGCAAAAAGCTGCTTGAAAAGATCAATGTGGACGATATTGAACCGTCTACTCGCAGGTATCCGGGCATTATCTTTCAGCAAAACCGCGAAGCCGGAAACGATATTCTTCGCATCGAGAACCTGAGTTATTCTATAGAGGGAAAAGTCCTGTTCAAAGACCTTAACCTTACCGTTAACAAAGGCGATAAGGTTACCTTTTTAAGTAAAAACAGCTTGGCAGTAACTTCGATGTTCCGCATTTTGGTGGGGGAGCTTCAAGCCGATACCGGAACCTTTGACTACGGGCAAACCATTACCAAAGGCTATTTACCCGTAAACAACGATGATTACTTCAGTGCGAATTATCAATTGTTGGATTGGTTGAGTCAGTACGCTCCTGATGGGATGGATGATGCTGATACGCGTGGCTTTCTGGGCAAAATGCTGTTTAGTGGGGACGATCTCTTGAAGAAAGCCAATGTATTGTCAGGAGGGGAGAAGGTGCGTTGCATGTTGTCGCGCATCATGATTGCCGGAGCCAACCTCTTGTTGATAGATGAGCCCACCAACCACCTTGACCTCGAGTCCATTACGGCATTCAACAACTCCCTTAGTTCGTTCCCCGGAACGGTGCTCTTCACATCGCACGATCATACCTTCACCCAAACGGTGGCCAACCGTATTGTAGAGCTAACGCCCAACGGTTGCATTGATAAAATGATGACCTACGACGATTATATCGCTGACGAGCGCATTGCTTCTCAAAAGGAAGCTTTGTACGTCTAAGCGATCAACGACTTAAAAAGCAAGCCCTTGCCACTTTTGGTGAGGGCTTTTTTGTGGAATGATGGTTGGCTCTTCAACGCAGATTGCCAGCAATACATGACCAAAATTTAACTCTACCCAATGGAAGCCAGCACAACTTCTAAATACACCCTTCACAGTTGCTATGCTGATGATGCGGGCAACATTAATTCTATAAGAAGTTTCAGCCACCCCTTTGACTTTGATCTAAGATTACTACTTCGGCTCAAGTAGGAAATCCCTTCCAATGCATCCCTTACAGTAGGATACGTATTAAAACAAAAATCCCTCTTGCTAAAGGCAAGAGGGATTTTTCGTTTCTGGTGACTCTGCAGGGATTCGAACCCCGAACCTCCGCATCCGTAGTGCGGTGCTCTATCCAGTTAAGCTACAGAGCCATTCCCGTTTTAGGGACTGCAAAGATATTATTTCGAACGAAACGGTATTCAACTCAGTCGTTTTTTTTGTGCCATTTTGAATTATTCAATGTCCCTATCTAAACCCGCGTTGGTGTAAAAATTTACCGGATGCTAATGCCTGTCAAATCGCCAAAAAAGTCAGTATTCAATGAATCAACTTGTACTCCATCGGTTGTTCATCAAGCCAAATAAATAAAAGCAATTGAAATGCAGGTCAAATTTGAAAGTCTAATACCTGCGCATCCGGAGGATGCTCCACTAAGCTCGTAGAAGTGTCCTGGACTCGATTTAAGAATCCAAACTTTCAACCACTGAAAGTTTATTTCTGATGTGGTGTTTGCTGTAGACCGACAATGGAGGTGCTGCTATCTTTCTTTTCACTGGTTTAATTCAAACTCACCTTTGCCCTACATCCTTCCCATGAGGACCTACACTAAACGGGAATTAGTTTTAAACCAACACTTTTGATCCGTTTTGATTTGGTATATTGCTGTTGATATAGTTCGGACGACTTAAAGGAGATCGTTCGAATCCTCATTATTCACGAATAACGGACACCGTTTGCTTCAAAAGCCCTGGCAATAGCCGGGGTTTTTGGATTTTGGAAGGGGAGACCCTACAGTAAGTAGCTGACTCTGGCATATATGGCTCGAATCAGCAATTATATTCAAAGACCCTTGCTGATGCACCATCAAAACAGAGCATTGATGGAACCAGGCGTTGAGAAACCCTTGAGCATGCGGGGCAATTCCGTCCAGTGTGGTCTATTATGGGAATAAGCTTTTACTCTATTGGCTTCAGCTACCATGCATTGTACTCAATACGCCTATTTTTCGCCTGCCGGTAGAGGCTTAATGACGTTATAAAATTGGCCCTTCATAAGCTTTGAACTCCTTGTTCTCAAAAATATCAACCCATTTTCTACTGACCTTAAGACAACCAATTGCAATACAATTGCGTTTTTTGTTTAGAAGAAGTAATTTGATGATGCACTTCAAGAAATGGTTAGCTGGACTTTTGTCCGTTTTTTATCTGTCGATGGCGTTGTTGCCAGTCATAACCATTATCAATTTTGTGAGTCAGCAAGACTTTATCGCCAAAACTTTTTGCATCAATCAGGATAAGCCTCAACTGCAATGCAACGGTAAATGTTACCTGATACAGCAGTTGAAAAAGGAGTCTACAGTTACGACCAAAGGAATATGGTCTCAGGAAACGACGATTTTAGGAATGGTGCCAGTGTTTTGGGAAAGCCTTGAAGGCGGTATCCATACACCAAAAGCTTCAACGCTCACCTTCAGCAGCTTCAAAGAACAGACAACTTCACCTCACGATGCATTAGTGTTTAGGCCACCACAAAGCCAGGCTTGATGAATGAATCTTTCATCTGTTCAGCAGATAATACCCTTCAAGCCTTTCTATTCCACTAATACCCAAATCATGAAAATCAACTCAATATTCAATCAAATACTGCGCCCGATCCTTCGCCCTCAGTTTTTACTTATTCTCTTAATGGCAATTGCTGTGGCAGCTTGCGAAAAAGACGACGGCGATGAGGCTGAAGATGACGGGCACGGTCATTCCCATTCTCACTCTCACGGAGATGGAGAGTACAAAGCAACCATCTCAATTGCATCACCTGATAAGGGAATGTTCATGAATGGCGATCAGGTTGAGTTAGCCGTCAACTTTACGAGCGATGAAACAGTGCATAATGTTTCTGTCAAACTGATCAACCTTACGGACAACAACGAGGAGCATTCATTCGAAAGCCATGTCCATCAAGATGGAGCCTACAACTACAGCCACATGCATACGTTTAATGTTAGTACCCACACAGATTATCGCATCGAAGCGAAGACTTGGGGACACGATGAAAATGGAAACATCATCACCAATACCTTCGACTTTCATGTAATGCCCTGAGGCAATTAACGTTAGAATTGATTGTAGGGTGTTTCAGCAATGAAGCACCCTTTTTTATTGCTGACGAACCATAGTGGACCATGATTTAAATGTCATCTCATTGGATCAAAAGCAATTCCAATCGAATCCGATTCAACTCCGATTCCAATTCAATGTCACGATCAGGAAACGATTTCATCTGTAATTGCCTCAAAAAGAGGTAATAAGTCGCTAAGCCTTGGTAATGGTCCACCTTGCGAAAGATTCCCCAAAGTTCTTGGTCGATCACAAGGTCCATGTAGTGGTAAAAATTTC
>CALCCE010000152.1 GCA_937899835.1 uncultured Flavobacteriales bacterium
TGTTGCCCTACTGATCTTGTTGCCTTTTGGCCGAAGGGTCTTTGGCAACATCCCCCATGTTAAGTTGCCCATGCTGCCGAATTGAAAGTGTTACGCTTACTACTGAAACGTTGCTTCACAGTTAGAGTGTCTTGGAGTGGGACTGAACCAATTGGACCCTTGAGCTTGATACTATCCATCGCAGGGAAGCTTTGTGAAAATATCGATTGTATTGGTTACCCAATGTATGCTGTGGATAGCGGATCTGAGTTGTCAACTATGATCAGACTTCAGGTGCCATTGGTTGACTGTCCTTCGTAGTCGATTTCTGTGCAGCAGGCAGTTGCAAGCTTCACAGAAAAAGCAGATTTTGTGGTTTCGTTTGCCAGTGCCTTGCCTTATGAAGTCTCACAACTTGCTCTTTTCCTTGTTCTTTCTTTTGCTTTTGTCGGCTTGTTCTTTACCGGAAGGTTCCAGCCATGAATCCTCGAAAGCAGAAAATTTCGCTGGTCTTGCCTGGTTAGAAGCATTGCCTTTGTTGCCCAAGTACGGAGAACCCGTCGATGCCACCGGCGACTTGCTGACCCAAGCCCAGGCGCAGCAAATTTTTTCGGAGGCCACCGTTGCATCGTGGGAAAGTGATGGTTTTCCCAAGTTGCGGCTCACCTACAAGGTGAAGTTTCCAGACGGTTTAGAGGCGGTGATCTATCAATACGACGAGCGGCAGTGGCACCTGTGTGCTGTGGGTGAAGATGGACGGCTGATGGAACGCGGGACCTTGCTGTACGATGAGTTCGTTTGGGCCAAAAGCGCAGTTTTTTCGGGCCAGTATTTCGATGAGGACGAAACGGTGTTGTGGATGCTGCTGGGCAATGATGGCGAAGAGATCGTGGACCTGTTGGATGAATACATTGCCACGTCAAAGCCAGGGGGCAAGTTTGGGCCACTGTTGCTGGAAGCCTTGAAAGCGAAGGATGCAGCAGGCATAATCGCCGAAACTCCCAAGCACTTCTTGCTGCTAAAAGACTATTCGATCAATGACCTCTTGACAAAAATTGGTTTGGATTTCAATGCGACCGATTTGTCAATTGCGGAGGCGCACCGGATCACCTGGTTCATTGGCGAAGAACAGACGGCAGAGGTGGTGATCGCGATGAAGGAAGCCCAAACCGAACCGCGTTTGATGGTGGTGCAAGCTGATGCCTATGGCTTGCGGTTGACCAACGTGGCGGTCCAGGAGTTTTCACCCATTCGTCAATATGCCAACGGCACTTTTGAGTGGACGCAAATGGAAACTACGGAGGAAGGATTTTACCTCAGGGGCACCGTTTCGGGGCAGGCTGAAGCCGAAGGTGGAGATGGTTTTCGATTTTACAACGAAGAAATTCAAGCCAAAATCACCGCCAACGCAACGGCTACGGAGTTTTACCTGGTTCCTTCGGATGGTCTTGCTTCCGATACCCTCCACATCGACGAATATGACATCGTGGTGTTTCAACCCAGCGAAGACGAATGGGAAATGTTGGCAACCGGCGGAGAAGGGGTTTATGAAGCGGCTTCCGATTTTGGCTACTATTTGAATGATTTTCTTAGTAGGCCATCCATGGCCAATCTCAAGCTACAATCAACCAGTGCTCGAATTTTAACTTATTCGAGCGATGGAGGGGAGGAATTGCAGCATTTTGACCGATTTGATACAAGTAAGGAGCCTTTCGGAGTGATTTTCAATAAAAAAGGATGTCCTCCCAAAATCGTCACTGGGGTATTGCTCGATACCGAGTGGAAACAGGAGTATGAGGCGTACCTGGCTGGATGTGAGTAAGAATATAGAAGAGTTTTATAATTCATTCCCCAACAAGGCCCGATATACTCCCACCATTTGCGGAACCATTTACCTTGTCGGTTAGGCTTACCTTTTGATCATTCCTTTTCCTACAACACCAAACCTTCTGCTCACCATTTAGCATTTCCCGACAGGAGCGAATTCTAAGTTTCCATTCTCCCAAAATCCACGATCTTTGCCGGATGCGCTGGTTGCTGGTAATCAGTATTTTGGGTTGGAACATATTGGGAGGATGGGCACAGGAGCGAGCAGAAGGCGCACCGCTGGACACCATCAAAACCAACAACAGTACCCTCATTGGGATTCCGGTCCTGTATTATTCTCCCGAAACCCGGTGGGCTTTTGGAGCAGGGGGAATTTATGCCTTTCAGTTGGGGGAAAGCACCACCGATACACGCCCTTCGCAAATCCGGTTTGGGGTGGTCTACACCCAAGAGCAACAAGTGTTGCTCTACAATCAATTTCGCCTCTTTTGCAATCAAAACCGCTACCAGGTATACGGAGAGTTGGGCTACTACCTCTACAACTATTATTTCCACGGCATTGGCAACGACCAAGACCCGGATTTCGAGGAGCTCTACGATGTGGATTACCCGCGCTTTCGCCTCACCGCCCTGCGCCAAATTTTGCCCAACCTCTATGTCGGCCCCCGCTATTGGTACGACAACTACCTCATCAACAACCTCGACCTGGAGGGCCAACTCATTGACGGAGATATTACCGGCAGTGGAGGAGGAGTCACCTCAGCATTGGGCGTAGTACTCAACTGGGACGCGCGCGACCAATTGTTTTATCCGCGAAAGGGCCATTACATAGAAGCCCTCTACACCCGCGACCGCAGGGCCTGGGGCAGCGATTTTCCCTATTCGCGCGCCAGCCTCGATTTGCGCAAGTATTTCGAAGACCCCTGGGGAAACGTGTTGGCATTCAACGCCTTTGCTGATTTCACCTTCGGCGATCCACCCTTTCACCAACTGGCCATGCTGGGCGGTTCCCGCTACATGCGCGGCTACTACCGCGGACGAGTCCGCGACCGCAAAATGATGTCGGCCCAAATGGAGTACCGGTTTCGGCTATTTTGGCGCTTGGGCGCCTCGGTGTTTGGCACCTATGGTGGAGTGGCCGATGAGTTCGAAAACTTTGCCCTCAACGAGTTTCGCAACACTGCTGGCGGTGGCTTGCGGTTTCTACTCGACCGCAAACGGCACATCAACATTCGGCTGGATGCCGGCTTTGGCAAGAACACCAAAGGGTTTTATTTGAATATTGCAGAGGCGTTTTGAGGGTGGCTAAATTTATTATTGGAAGTAGGAATAGGTTGATTTACTCCACAAGTTTTAACCGATACCGCGTGTAATGAATGCTCTTGATGGGCTGCCCATCTTTCAAGGCGGGCTCAAATCTTAATTTTGAAATGCTTGCTTTTACTTGCTCATCCAACCACATGTTATCTGCAACAGCAAAAGTGACTTTATCCACGTCCCCTTTTTCATTTACAAACACATTGTAGCCGTACGATATCGTTTTATCGTCTCCGTATGCCTCAAATAGGGAGACCTCAGCTTTAAAGTCCGCGGCCAGTTCCTGGTGGTTTATTGGGCCGGGTTCGTTGTCGGGTAGTTGATAAGCTTCGTTGTCTTCATAGCATCCTTTGCATAAAACTGAAACGATCGCTGTTTTCACTTTCGGGTCCTTAAACTTAGGAAACTTGGTCTCTGAAGTTAATTTCCCGTTTTCAAAGATTTTGCGTTTTTGCAAGTTTCCATTTTCGTAATAGGTTTCCATGGTGCCGTGACGCTTGCCATCTTGATAATGTACGAGGCTCTGGAGAATGTCATTTTTGAATTCTTTCCAAACGCCGTGCGCTGCAGCATCTTTGTATTCCCGATAGTAGAAGGGAGGCGCATCTCCTTTAAAATGGGGCTTGGAAAAATATTCCCTATAGCCAGTGCCGTTTACTAAGGTTTGCTCACCTTGCTCGTTCCAATGGTTTTTGGGCCTTAAAACGCTATTGATAAATTGGGCCTCTAATTTGGGGCTGCCATTTTCATAGTATTCCAGCCATTCCCCTTCACGCTCATAGTCTGATTTGTAGGTTCCCTTTTTGGAGAGTTGTCCGTTTTCGAACCATTCTTGGTACACGCCAATTCTCTCCTCGTTCTCAATAAGTTTTGACTCGCTTTTTTTAGGGTTTCCATTGGAATAAAACCATTGGTGCATGAAAATACCTTTGGAGGGAAACTTTTCTACCTGATGCTTCAGTTTCCCATCATCATAGAAGGTTTTCTTCTCACCGGTAGGGGCACCCTTTTGATAATCGATTATCTCTTTGGTTTCTCCGTTTTCATAAAAAGCCGAAAAGGGGCCATTGATAATACCTTTTTCAAGCTGAAACGCCTCTTTGATGGTTTGGTCATCGTAGAAGGTTTGGCAGAGACCGGTAAAGTTCCTATCCAACTCATTCCCATCTTCATCAAGGCAAATTTCGTTAGGGTGGTTACGGATATAGGCTACGATGTAGGACATGGTATTTTTGTTCATTTCGTAGTATTCATCGTCGAGCAAGGACAGTTTATCCAGCCGATCGTAGAGGTCACTACCAAACAAATCACTTTCTTGAGCCTTTTCGATGAGCTTTCTGTTTTTTTGATAGATTTTGTCTGCTTTTTTTACCAGTTCTGCCATTTTATTGTCACCAACCAATGCTAACCCTTTGATGATGGTAGGCACATACTTTCCGTATCCATTGTAGTAGAATTGAACCCACCCACCGTTAGTGATTTGGCCATCCAAATACCACCAATAGTAAAGTGCTTTTTGTCCGTAGGAGAGTGATTTCCCTTTTTCAATTTCAGATTCTCGATCCTTTATAAACTTGGATAATGGACTAAGAATAAACCAGCCAAAATCAAACCCATTCAATTTATAGAAGTCACCCTTGTTTAGTTTAGGGCGGTAATGTTGGGAGTTGTCAAATTCCCAATAGGGATCATTTTCGTTTGGAGTTTTAGACCCGAACAGGTTGAATAGACTCATGATGCTTCTTGGTATGGGGGACGCTTTTTATGGGTTAATGTCTGGACGACATCACAGCCGACTATGCGATTCCCGAAGGTATCGAATATTGTGCCGATGGGTTGCCACCATGCGATCGCGATAGGGAAAAGACTATCCTTATTTTATATTTAACTCATTCATTGAACATTGCTTTGCTGAATCCGGGCGTTTCGTCTCCGCTCAACGACCGGTATTTAAATGCCCCCGGTCCCCGAGCGCAGTCGAGGGGCTCGGGTGGGTAATGAAAGATGCCGTTTTTACGTGCAATCTGATACTATGCTATGGATAGCAGATCGTAGTTGCAAACTACGATCAGGACTCGAGATTCCAATTGGTTTCGGGATTCCAATTGGTTGGGTGTAGTTTGCAACTACACCCTGCTATACACGACTAAAATGAGTGCGCAAACCTCTATTGAACAGTAAAAAGAAAGTCCTTTGAGTAGGAACATGGGCCTTTTGATCCAAAGGTGTTTTTTAATGCTTAATACACCTTCTCGCCTTCGCGCAGCCAAACGCCCCACATGCGGTTGTAGGCGTGCACCTGTCGGGTAGGCTGGTTTCGTGCGTCTAAAACGGGTAAGCCTTTGTTGACCCATGCAAACAGGCCGCCATAGAGGTTGCTTACTTTGGTATAACCCAATTCGCGCAGTTTCAGCGCCATGCGCTCGCTGCGCACTCCTACCGAGCAATACACAACAATCGGTTGGTCTTTGGCCAGGCCAGCCAAAGCATCGGTTTGCATTTCCGGGTAACCGAACCATCGGGCTTCGGGCAGGTGGCTGGTGGTGTATTCTTCCTGGGCGCGGGCATCCAGCAACACCGCACCTTTCAGGGTGGCCAATTCAGCTATGCGGGTTACCGGAACTTCAGGGTTTAAGGCCCGTTGCAAAAACCACCGGTAGGAACGTTGGTTGAGCGATGGAATGGCGATAATGCCCACCAATAAGAGCAGTAGGGAAAGCAACGCACCTTGTAATACTCGTTTCAAGGTTTTTGCCATGTGGCCAAAAGTTGATGGTAAGTAGTGGTGATGGCTTCGGCCTTTACCTTAGACCTGCTTTTGAGGCGCTGCCACCGCTCCGTGGAGCCGGTGAGGAAAGAGTTACTTTCCCAGCTGCCAGCTAACCAAGGGGCTACTAAAACAGCCAGACCGATCCAGGGGCCAAAAAGAAAAAAGCAAAAGGCCGACCATATGAGGTGACCGAGCGCACGCAGGCTCAGGTTGATGGCCCCTGCAAAGATGGTATCCCCGGCAATGAGCTGGGCAAGGTAGCCAAACACCAACTGACCAGGTAGCACAACGATCAAGGCAAAAAGGCCAAAAACAAGAATGAACATTCTTAAGAAAAACTCGGCTGGTGAATCAACCTTATCCTGGTTCAAAGAGGGAGGAGGTATTTCCCGAAAGGCAATGTCGTGACTTTTCAGGTCTTCCCTCAGTTGATAGAGGTCAGATTTCACGGCTTGTCGTTCCGGGCTTTCGGCCGGATGTTTTGATAGCCATTGGATCACCTGACGTTGTCGATTCAACCATTCCACATTTCTCTCTGCTTTGGGAAGCGTTGAAGGAATGGAAGCACGAACGGTTTGAAGGCAAGCTTGCACCAACTCCTGGTCTTCTTCGCGGGGCACATCGATCATTTCAGCACGAATGCCTTGGGTAATTTGATCGGTCAGTTCCCGGTAGGCTTTGGCGGGATGCTCCTGGTAGGTTTTCAAATAATCGGCTACTGCAATTGGTTTGCCGTAGCTCACCGAAGCTTCTCCGCGAAATTTGTCAAAGCTGCTGTAGTGCAGGCCAACCGGAATGATTTGAACATCTTCAAGACCGCCGGCGGTTGCTTCTAAAGCCAGCCGGGCGGTGCCTTTGCGCAAGGGTCGCAAGTGCCATTCGTTTTCCGAATCCGCTTCGGGAAAAAAGAGGAGGGGCTTGCCTTTTTTCAACAGTTTCAAGCAGGAATCGAAAGTAGTACGGTTGCGCGCTAATTGGTCGTAGCCATCGCGCATGCGGTAGATGGGAAATTGGTTGAGTGCCCGCAACACAAAGCTGGCCACTGGCGAGCGGAACACATCGGCACGGACCAAAAAGTGGAGTTCTCTGGGATAATAAATCCCAATCAACACCGGATCTAAAAAGGTATTGGGATGGTTGGAAGCCAGGATGACGGGTTTGTCTTTCGGAATATTTTCCTGGCCCAACACGACCACCCGCCGGAAGTAAACCGGTATTGCCAATCGCATGATTATCCAGATGATGGAATAGAGCATCACCGGGAAGATAGCTAATTTCTATTGGGCTTAGGCCGTTTGTCCACCACAACTCGAACCTGCTCCGGCCGTACAGCCAAAACAATGTTGATCAATGGCAATTTCTCGTTTTTCCAACGCCTCCAGGTCAAATTGGCTAATGTGTGTGCCTTCCGTTTGCACCGGAATCTCCAACATTTGATTGAAATCACAATCGAACAAATAGCCGTCCCAGCTGATGGAAACCGTGTTGCGGCACATCACCCCCATGGCAGCGGAGGGGTTGTAAGCACCAATCAACTTCTCCATGTAGGTGCCGATGTTCTTACTGGCTACCAAATAGTCGAGAAAGCGACTCACTGGCAGGTTGGTGATGGCAAACAAGTGGTTGAAGTCGATGTCAAAATCGGTTTTCAACCTGCGCTTGTATTCCCGTTCCAATTCTTCTTGGTTGCCTGGCAAAAAGGCACCGGTTGGATTGTACACCAAATTGAGTTCTAAGCCCGTCCCAGGTTTGCCGTAGCCAGCATCGTTGAGCATGTTGAGTGCTTGGATGCTTTTTCTAAAAGTACCATCACCGCGCTGGCGGTCGGTACGGCCCGGCGTGTAGTGCGGCAAAGAAGATACAACCTCAATGCCGTGCTTTGCGAAAAACTCGGGCAGGTCGTTGAACTTGCGGTTGGCGACAATGATCGTGAGGTTGCAGCGCACAATGATGTGGCGCCCCATTTTGCTGATTTCTTCCACAAACCACCGAAAATCAGGGTTCATTTCGGGGGCGCCTCCGGTAAGGTCTACCGTGCCAATGTCATACTTTTCTAGCACATCCAGGCAAGCCTGCATGGTTTCGCGGGTCATGATCTCTTTTCGGTCCGGACCAGCGTCTACGTGGCAGTGCTTGCAAATCATGTTGCACATCTTGCCTACATTCACCTGAAAAATATCCACCTTGGTAGGGTAGAGGGGAGACAATCCGATCTCACCCAACTT
>CALCCE010000153.1 GCA_937899835.1 uncultured Flavobacteriales bacterium
GCGAATATCAAGTTGCAGGTGGAAACCATTTTTGTGACAAGCAGTGGCCTGCTCACTGCCGGGTTTCCGACCATCCCTATGGAAGTCAACCGAAAGGCAGAAATCATCTTCACCAATAACGGCTCCGCGGTAAGCGACCAGGCGCAAATCACCAGAGGGCTCATTTCGATGGGCCGTGTCTATCTGCATGGGGCGCCAAAAACCAACATGGTGGAGATGAATGCTGATTTTGGTAAAGGAACAAGCAGTTTCAATATGAGCACAGGAATCCCTGCCGGATGGCGAGTGGGTGATGAATTGGTCCTGGCGGGAACTCATTTCAGACGGGGAACCGATTCTGAGGAAGAAAAAGTAACCATTACCAGCATCTCGGGAAACACGATCAATTTTACCCCTTCGCTGACCAACGAGCACCTTCGGGTGGACAACAAACCTATCCATCTGGCCAACATCACCCGCAACATTATTTTCAGATCGGAGTCTAGCTCCCCGGCCTACCTGCGTGGCCACGTAATGTTGATGGATCGCAGGGTGGATATCAGACATGCTGCATTTGTAGACCTGGGAAGAACCAACAAGACCATTCCTCTGGATGATTTCCAGTATGTGAACAACAATTTGGTACCAGGGCCACGGACAAACGTAAGAGGGCGCTATTCCCTGCACTTTCACCGCAATGGAAACATCCCAACGGCTACCATTCCTCCGAGTAAGATTTTCGGCTGTGTGGTGGATGGAACTATTGGCTGGGGATTTGTCAACCATAGCAGTCATGTAGACATGAGTAACAATGTATGTTATGACTTCGCAGGGGCTGGCTTTGTGGCGGAAGCCGGAGATGAACTTGGTAATTTCACCAACAACATCGCTATTCGTGGAACCGGTAATGGTGAATACCGCGATATCAAAATTGTGTTAGACAATACAGAGCGCCCCCAACCTTTAGGAGACTTTGGTTTTGGTGGTGAAGGATTCTGGTTTCAAGGGCCAGCGATTCGCGTCAAAAACAATGTTGCCAACAGCTGCAACGGTGCCGGCATGATGTGGTTCACTACCGGAGTTGTGGAACCCGACCAAGGAAACCAATACACCGGATTTCCGCGAAGTGTCGCCAATGTGGTTTATGCCAACTTCCCTGACTTTAGCACGTTCACACCTCGCCATTGGAACTTTGACCCTTCTGGCAACACCTTGGTTACTTCAGATCTTCCCATTCTCGAGTGTGATAATTTTCAGGCCTATGGCTGCCTCCTGGGCTTACACCTCCGGTTCAACAACCAAGGAAGCATTGATTGGTACGGTGCGGCCCCCTTTCCTTACGGAGGACAGGTTGTTCCGTTACCCGGTAATGATGCCAATTTTGCCATACGAATGCGCCAAAAGGTGAAAAACCTCACCTTGTGGAACAATGAAATGGGATTTCGCACGCGTTACAGTACGCTTACGGACTGGTCAGACATTGAAATTGACAACCGCTTGAGCTATGACGATAATTCTCCCTACGGAGGTGCAGAATTCAATTTTGTAGTGCCATTTAACTCCATTCATAACATTGCAATTGACGGCTACGCTGTAGCCGGTTGGATTGAATGGATCAACCGGAATCAGGTACTGTTTACTGGTTTTAAAAACTATCAAAACTTCGCTCATCCGGATACCTGGAAAACGGGCCGTCCGTGTGCTTCCCTCACCAATATTTACACTTTAGTTCCAGGACCAAGCTCGGTTATGATCAAGTGGGTTCAAAATGACGCGCACAACAACTACCTTGTCCGCTATCGAAAACAAGGCAGTAAGTATTGGAACTACGTCAACAACACCACCAGCACAACGGCCAACCTGACCAACCTGAGGGGAGGCACCACTTATGAATACCAGATAACTGGCGCTTGCGACAATAAAGGGATATCGGATTGGTCCAACCTAAGGACGTATACGCATACTACAACGTCGGCGTATTCCCGGCAAAGAATTGCCACCGATCAGGATTCAGAATTCAACGCTCAAACGAATGTGGCCCTTTATCCCAACCCAGCCTACACTGAATTTTCCATATCCATCGCTGACGAACAGGAACAAGTGCGCTCCATTCGTATTTACGACAGTTATGGAAAGTTGGTATTAGAGCCCGTGGTAAACGATCTTGGGCGGTACTCCATCGAGGATATTGGCACAAGTGGTTTCTATACGGTGGTGATTGAGACCACCTCAAGTGTCATTTCCCGACCATTGGTTAAGCTCATGGAATGAGCAAGCACCTTTGGTAGGTGGTGCTAAGCTCTAATTCGAAGTATTGAACGAGCATATCCATGAACGCAATAGGTGAAGCCAACAGGCCTTCTACTACTTCCGAAGGCTGATATGGCAAACTCTACTTTTGATGGGGGGGCGCATAATTGCTCCCCCCTTTAAAACTTAGGACTATTCACCGCCCTAAATCGTCGATGTTTTTGTCTTTTCAGGTTCACCTTGAACGAAAGCCCATCCATTCTCTTCATTTCTTCGATCAACACCTCATACTCTTGAAGGTCTTCCTGAACCGATCTTAAATACTGGTTCTCACCATTGAGCTCAAAGTGTTTGTCTAAAAACTGAATGGCTTCTTTTGTTTTTAATGCTGCTGCCTTAAAGTCATGTTGGTTACACAAATCAGTGGCTGCTTTGTACATCTCTGCTGAAATTTCCAGGGCATACCCTTCACTGGCCGCCTGGTTGTAGCCTTGGTTAAAATCGGTTGGACTGTTCGTGTGTCGAAGGGTTGAAGTTCTGCGCTCCACCAAAACAGGCGGATCGCTCATCCTGGGATTCAGGTAACTCAATTCGCAGGTGATGTTGAGTGGTTCTTTGGTGTTGCTTTTTTTACTAAAAGCCACCAGAATGGCTTTTTGCTCGTCGACAAATACATCGTTGAAATCTATTTCCAAGGTATTTCCCCTCACCTTGCTGTTGTAGGCATAGGTCTTTTTGTGCGCCAGCACCTCACCGGGAAAGGTGATGCTCAATTTGGTACTTTTCGCCACCACCCGCGAAATCCCATTCAGCTCTTCCTCAAACATGGAAGGCAGGTTTTCCGGCGAATCAATGAAATAATAATTCCCGCCACCTTGCATGGCAATTTTTGACATCAAATCTTCACTGTAGTCGGCTCCTACACCAAACGTGGAAATGGATATTTGATCTTCCTTAAAAAAATCTTCGGTGATGGCACTCAATTGTTGGGGGTCACGTACCCCTTGGTTCGCGCGACCATCAGAAAGCAGAATCACCCGATTGACCATTTCTCCCTGGTCCCTGTTTTTCGCTCTTTTCACCTGATTGTATCCCTCGCGGATGCCTCCTTCGAGGAAGGTATTGCTACCGGCTGAAATACCATCTACCAGCTTTAACCATTTTTCCCTATCGGTTACCCTTTGCTGTTCCATCAGTACTTGTACCCGCGAATCATACAGTACAATGGATAGAAAATCGGTTTCACCCATATTTCGAATAATGTATTTCAATGCCTCCTTAGCATAGGCGATTTTTTCGCCCAACATAGAACCGCTTTGGTCGATAACGACCGATAAATTGAGAGGGATGCGTTCGTTTGGTACGGATACAACCGGTTCGGCTCCCTGCAAGTGAACGTAATAATATACCTCTTGCGTTTCGGTTAGAAAATAATCATTGAGGGGTTCTGCCTTGAAGTAGAGGGTTCCATTCTCCATGCGCGCTCCGTGGTGCACCTCCTGGCCATATGCGGCCGGAAGGGCGACCCACAGAACAAAGAGTACTAATAGTAGGGGTATTGATTTCATGATCTTAGTTGTTCTCAAGATGATCTTCGATTTGATGTTGTTTTTCTTTCAACCGTTTCTTTTGCTCGGCGGACACCCCGGATCGCTTGATCGAAATGTTGAGCTTAAAGGCTTCGTTGAATTGTATGCGTAGGCTTATTCCCAAATTGTATCCATCTACCAGCCGCGCGCTGTTCTTGTTGAGTTGGTTGTTTTGGAACCCAATAAATGGTTCCATCAAGAGGTGCGTTTTCCGACTCAGGTGGGTTTTATAAATGAATGAAAAGTTCAACGCTTGTTGAAAAGATGGGTACAGCTCCTCAGTAATACCGTCTGTGCGGGAAATAGTGTTTTCATCCCGAATGATCGATTGACTGGTCAAGAGCAAGGAAGGCACGTAAGCAAGTGCAAAATGAAATCGATTTTCGATGGAATAACTCGTTCTATGGCCCATCGATCGCCAACCGTTCGGTTTGACGCCAAGCACATTGGAAAGGGAAATGGGTAGGGACAGGTAGGTATTTTGCGATCTGATTTGAACCGGAACCACCCGATTGCTATTGGAGGGAAGGTTGACTGCTTCGAGTGTTGCATTGACACTGGTAACCCCTACTCCAACGAGGAGTTGCTTTTCATCTACGTGAAAGTGCAATCCCATTCCGTAATAATTGCCCCAAAGGGACTTTAGGTCATACAGGAAGTTGTCGCCCAAGATTTCGTTCTGGTAGTCGAATCCAATGAAATGGGAGGAGGCGAGTTCTACTTGCGCCTTGCTAATTGCAGTGGCCAGTAGCAGGATCGAAAGCGTGGTAATAAGCTTTATTTTCATGGACTGTGTTGCGTACTATACCTACAACACAAAGAGGTTACACTTCTGAAATGAATTAGAGCTCGGGGTTGCGTTCGTGGTTTAAATCCCTCCCATTTCGGCTCCGCTCAATGTCCGGGGTAGGTGGCTTCGCTTAAGGTCCATGCCCCCGGTCCCTGAGCGAACCGCGTCAGCCTACTGGCTGAGCAGAAGGGCCAAGGGGGGATCCACCTCCTAAACCACCTACCGCCACAGCGGTTGCACATAGGTCTGCCTGCGACCATCATCAATCACGAAGCGAAAACCGACAAAGGGAGAAGCGGACAAGGCATTGAACTCGCGCAACATGCCCCAGTATTCTTCTTTGGAACTCCAACAACCCACCACCACGGTCCGATCGCCGTCTTCTTCCTGGTTGAGCTCGGAAACATGAGCCGCCTTACCAATTTTTAACAGCCCAGTGGGGTATTCCTGAAAAGGCGTATCATTTGAAATAGTAGGAGCTACCGACTGAAACAACTGAAGTATTTCTGACTCACCCATGCCGTAGCGATTGATGCTTGCCAAAGTGTCCCAACGAGTAGCTTCGCTGCGGTCTTTCTTCCGCAGTTTCTCTACCCGGTTGACAAAAGCTTTGTTGACATATCCTTCACTCAAACTAAAAATGGTGTAATGCCCCGCGCAATCGGCCATGCGTGCTGCTCCGGTGTAAGCTGCATGAATCCATTCGTAAGTGTAGGGCAGTCGAATCTTGAGCGGTTTGCTCTTGGATTTGGTCGCAATAAGGTAGGCATTCACCTCCTTATCAAGCCACTCACAATACAAGGCCATCGCATCGGCACTGATGTTGACTACCGGAAATCCATCGTATTGATGTCCTTGAAAATACTGGTCTCCCAGCTGGTTGCATTGGTGGTAGATCCACCCTTCATTGTTGACCAGCGCCACTTCCAGCGCTTTGGTATTCCGGTTCGTAAATAGGTCAACCAAAAATACTTTGTATTCCATGTTGGTGACCGAAATGTTTCGGATGATAAAACGGTCTACATTCAACCGTCTCTTTTTATAGTTCACGATTCCACCTTCTACCTCGGTGTACAATTCGTCGTGGTAGGAAATCAAATTTTCAATCACCCCTTTTTTCAGGTTGCTGTAATAGGCCAACTCTGCTTTTGAAAAAAGGACTGGTTGAGCGGCTGGTTGATCTCCCTCAGAGTTCATCGCGGATGGAAGCGTTTTTCCGGTGGCCTCATCCACGGGCTGCGATTGCTCTAAAATGGCTTCGAGAACCGAGTCGGGACTCCGTGTAATCAAGGTATCGTTCGGTGGGACCCAATGTACCTCGGTTGGAATTTTCACCTCAGTTTTAGCACTATCATCGCGCTTGGGGTTTGGGGTGGACACTGGTTTTTCCACAGGCAACTCAGGAGTATTTTGAGAAGGTACCTCCTGCTGGTTGCCTTCTTTACTTTCCAACGGCAATAGCAGTAACAATGCCGCTACAACCAATGCGCTTGCAGCTATCAAGGCCCATATCATTCCCCAATGGATTCCTCCTTTGGTTCCTTCATACAGTTTTTTCAGCAATTGCTTTTCCTTCTTCTCATCGATCTGGACGGCATACTTTTTTGCGAATACGCTTTGGGCAACCGCCAAATCCTCTTCTTCTGAAAATTCGTTCAGGAAATGCATTTGTAGCAATGCCTCCAAATCACTGTCTACCAAAGCTTGATTAGGATTCATAGCCTTTTTTATCGACACAGGCGTTGGTATTTTTTAATACCGCAGTGCGCAGTCTCAGGTGATATACTTTCAATTGCTTCTCGGGCCGGTTGGTGTAGGGAGCAATTTCTTTGTAAGAAAAGTTTTGTGCACGCATCAACAATAAAATGCGTTTCCAATCTTCCAATTCGGCCAATACCTTCTTCAGGCACCTCATAATCGGAGACGTAACGTCCTCTTTCTGCTCTTCGGGTTCTTCCGATTTTAGCAACCCCTCGTGGGTTTCCAAAAACGGTGTAGCCAAGAGGCGTTTGCCTTTGGTATCTCTCAAATGGTTCCTCAAATAATTGGTGAATACCTTGAACACAAAACCAATGAACCGATTTTCATCTTCAAAAGAATAGTGCTCCATGGAAGCAATCACCTTGTAGAGTGTTTTATAAACCACATCCCAGGCATCGTCTTCCTCCAGTTTCCATTGCGTGATGGCATGCCCGTAGAGCTTTTTGCCATACCTGGTGTAAAGAATACCGATGGCTTTCTCGTCCTTTTTTCTCAGTTCCTCGGTCAAATCAAACATGCTTCTCAAGCAAAAGGCAGCCAATGGTTACCCGTTTCGGTAGGAGACATAACCGCTCCATAATTACAACACAAACAGGTTACAATCAACCATTGTATCCGATTCGGGAGAAACATTGATCTCCTGCCGTCAAAGTAGTCTATTTTGATTAACCGTACCAATGGGTTGAAACGCATGCATTTGGAATGTAGTTAACCTGGCTTGGTAGTTGAAGTCATCCCTGCAAGAGCATCACTCCAAAATAGAGTAAGTATGTACCCTCATTCCTCCAAACAAGTTTCTATTCTGTTAGGAAATAAAACATCGACGAATTCCTCTAAGTCTTATTTTTGGGAGTGATGAAAGTAAGCTTCCTCAAACGAAGAAAATTCTGGGTGGGCACCATTGCCTCCCTCCTCCTATTGCCCGTATTGTTGATAGGAGGTGCATTGTTATTCATTTACTACCAACAAGATGCCCTGGTTCAAAGCGCTATGACGTCCGTCAACGAAGAGTATCAGGGCCGGATTGAGGTGGGAGATGTGCACTTGGAACCCTTTGACGATTTTCCCTATGTGTCTTTGAAGATCGATGATGTGCGTGTTTTTGAAACCAAGCAAGACAATGCCCCATTGGGTTTAGAAGTGGCCGACATCTACCTCGGGTTTAACTTTTGGGACATTCTTTCCGGTCAATTTGATGTGCAGTCGCTGGTGGTCGAAGACGGCTTTTTCAACATCATACTGCACGAAGATGGCACCAACAACATTCAAAATGCACTGGCCACCAACAGCACCAAGAGTGAGACAAAAGAGTCTTCTCCGGTCGAAGTCCACCTCAAAAAGATCGAATTGCGGAACCTCGACATCCACAAGTTGAATGAAGCCACACATGTGGATATTGAAACCTATATCTACAATGCAGTAGGTGGCTTTAAAACCGAGGAAAAAGCCATCAAGGCCCACATTGATTCTGAGTTTGAACTGAACGTGATCAACGGTTCAGATACCACTTACGTCAAGCGCAAGCAATTTGAGTTGCACACCGACATTTCGATTGACAACGAAACGGGCATCATCGACATCGCTCCTTCGGGCATTGTAATGGAACACGGCGATTTCGAATTGGTGGGGTCCGTAGCAACCAAAAACGAGGTGGATTTAGACCTTTCCATCAAAGGCACCAAGCCCAATTTCGACATGCTCATTGCCTTTGCTCCGCACGATCTGGTTCCGGTATTGGAGCGGTACAACAATGCGGGTCAGATTTATTTCAATGCAATCATTGACGGGCCTGTTACCAACGGAGCACAGCCCTACATCAAAGCAGAGTTTGGTGCGGACCAGGCTTTCCTGGAAAACACCGAAGTGGCTAAAAAAGTGGATGATCTGGGCTTTAAAGGTTTCTTTACCAACGGTGAGCAACGCAACTTGGAAACGATGGAGTTTTCGCTTACCGAAATGCAGGCCAACCTGGAACAAGGTCGATTTTTGGGTGATGTGCGGGTAAAGAACTTCAAAGAGCCCGAAATCGATATGCAGTTGGATGCCGATTTCAACCTCGACTTTCTTACCAAGTTTCTGAACCTCAACGATGTGGAAGGAGTTACCGGCAGTGTAGAACTCCACATGAAGTTCAACGACATCATCGACCTTGACAATCCGCAGAAAGCTATAGAAGAACTCAACCGGGCCTACTTTGCGGAGTTGAAAGTAACCGACCTGAGTCTCAGTTCCTCCAAATTAGAGTCTCCGCTGGACCAACTCAACGCTCATTTGATCATGAAGGGCAAAAAGGCGGAATTGGACCAATTTGAGGCGGTAATGGGCCAATCTGACCTTTCCATCACCGGCTACCTTTCCGACCTGCCAGCCATCGTTCACCACACCGACGATGAAGTAGATGCGCACTTGGAGATATCTTCCAAAGTATTGGATATCGCCGAATTGACCGACTATTCTGAAACCGACAGTACTGGGGTCAACGAACGGATCGAAGATTTCCAAATGGCTTTTTCCTTCAAATCTTCAGCCAAGGACTTTACGGAGTCGGAATACCTGCCCAAAGGAGAGTTTTTTATTGATGGTTTGCATGCGCAGTTGGAGCACTACCCGCACGAATTGCACGATTTTCATGCGGATATCCTCATTGATGATGAAGACCTTACCATCAAAGATTTTACCGGCTATATCGACGATTCAGACTTTCATTTCAACGGCTTGATTCACGATTACGGCTTTTGGCTGCAGGAAGATCGCCATGGGGATGTAGACCTGGACATTACTTTGCAGTCGGATTTGCTCCGGTTAGAAGATGTCTTTTCTTACGGAGGCGAAAATTACGTGCCCGAAGACTACCGGCACGAGGAGTTTGATCACCTTACCCTGCATTTGAATTCGAGCATGCATTTCAAGGATTCGAACCTCTCCTCCATCGATCTGGACCTGGATAAGTTGGACGTAAAAATGCACGTACACCCCATGCGGTTGGAAGATTTTGCCGGCCACTTTCACTACGAAGATGACCACCTGGTGGTCCAGGACTTTCATGGACAAATGGGGCGTACCGTATTTGATTTGGACCTGAACTATTACTTGGGAGAAGATCCGAGCATCCGGAAACGGGACAACCACCTCGCGCTTACTGCGAATTACATTGACTTCGACCAGTTGACCAACTTTAATACTGCTCCTACTACTCCACCCGCTGAACCCGTTGCCGACCACACCTTAGCGGACGTTTCAGAACATGCCGAAGCGTTTAACCTCTACGAATTGCCCTTTACCGACATGCTTTTTCAAGTGGATGTTGGACACTTTATCTTCCACGACATCGATTTACAGCAAATCAATGCGCAACTGCGCACCACTGAAGACCACTACATTTACATCGATACCCTCGACATGTTGGCCGCAGATGGAGCGATTCACCTTTCCGGCTATTTCAACGGGAGCGACCCCGAGCACATCTATGTGAAACCTAAGCTTACGCTGGATAAGGTGGACATCGACAAGTTGCTGTTCAAGTTTGAGCGCTACGGAGAAGATGTTTCGCTTTCCGAAAACCTCCACGGCAAACTTTCGGCCACCATCAATGGCAATATCCGGGTCTATCCCGACTTTGTACCCGACCTGGACCAGTCGGAAATCCACATGGACATCAATGTGCTCAACGGCCGCCTGGTCGATTTTGAGCCCATGTTGGCCCTCTCCGACTATATGGGCGATAAAGACCTGACCAACATCCGTTTCGATACGCTTGCCAACCACATGGACCTCACCAATGGGGTGATGAACATTCCCAACATGACCATTGAATCGACCTTGGGCCATTTTGACGTATCGGGCCAACAAGACCTGGACCTCAACATGGAGTACTACATCCGTATCCCTTGGAAATTGATTCGACAAACCACCCGCAACAAGCTGTTCAGCAAAAAAGGCCGGGACGAAAACGCCGGCGAAGACGAAATTGTAGAGGTCGACCCTAACAAACGTACCCGCTACCTCAATCTAAAACTAACCGGCAATCCTGACGATTTTACAATAAAGCCGCAGAAAGACAAGCGAGGGAAGTAGTGGTAAAACGCTGGCTAAAACCCATCGAAACCGAAAGCACAATCGATGCATAATCGGCCTGCACTCCCTTCTCCGAAAAGTTACGACCAACGACTTTTTTGTAACAATTAAACGCGTTTTGCTACATAACCGTGACGGTTTTCCGTTGGATTAATTATACTGAAGGAAATGAACAAGCTTGGGTTCTTCCTCCAATTAATACTTCAACAATTGGGAACCGAGTGCCTACTTTAAAAAAATCTTGCGTACCATGGAAGATCACCTTTCCGCCAATCAGTCCAATTTTTTGCTTTACACCTCTCAAAATGGGGAGGTTAAAATAGATGTACTGTTACAGGATGAAACGGTATGGCTTTCTCAAAAGGGAATGCAGGAGTTGTTTGGCAAGTCTAAACAGACAGTGAGCGAGCACATAAATAATGTTTTTGAAGAAGGCGAGTTAGAACAAATAGGAACTGTCCGGAAATTCCGGACGGTTCAAAGTGAAGGTACCCGGAAAGTGAGTCGCAACCTCGATTTCTACAACCTGGATGTCATTATATCAGTGGGTTATCGGGTCAAATCACAGCGGGGCACCCAGTTTCGTATTTGGGCTACCAAGGTATTGCGGGAGTACATCATCAAAGGGTTTGCCATGGATGATGCCCGACTGAAACAAGGGGCTACCCTGTTTGGTAAAGACTATTTTGATGAGTTGCTGGAGCGTATCCGTGAAATCCGCGCCAGCGAAAGACGGTTTTACCAAAAGCTGACCGACATTTATGCGCAATGCAGCATTGATTACAACCCCAAAGCCGAACTCACGCGCTCTTTTTACCAATCGGTTCAAAACAAACTTCACTGGGCCATTACTGGACACACTGCTGCAGAAATTATCCAGGAAAGAGCCAATGCTGCCAAACCCAACATGGGGCTAACCAATTGGAGGCAAGCTCCTGGCGGTAAAGTTCTCAAATCGGATGTTTCCATCGCCAAGAACTACCTCAGCGAACAGGAATTAAAATCCCTCAACCGCATTGTGGCTATGTACCTCGACTTTGCCGAGCTGCAAGCTGAAAGGCAAAAAGTCATGAAAATGAACGACTGGGCAACTAAGCTAGACGGCTTCTTGCAATTCAACGATTACGCAGTACTGAAAGATGCAGGAAAAATTTCGGCCACCATCGCCAAAGAGTTAGCCGAGCAGGAATACCAAAAGTTCAGAATACAACAAGACCTAAGCTTCGAGTCTGACTTTGATAGGGCAGTCAAAAACCTCACGCAAAAAGGAAAATAAGCGGGTGTCCTGCCATAACGATGGAACTTGCTCCTCTCCTAACCCACTAAAATTTTTGAAGAGCACTGCGCCACCTAAAATCGAGCGGTAAAGGTAGCGCACGAGTGTCTCAACAAGGTGCGCCACTACAAAATGTAAAAAGGGTGCGCCACTTCGTTTTTCCGCAAGGTGGCGCATTTATTTATTTCCAGGATGCGCCAAACATTATTTGGCAAAGGGTGCGCCACTTGCTATGGCTAAAAAGTGGCGCATCTATGCAATGCAAGGATGCGCCACTACATTTTTATAAAAAGGTGCGCCACTTGGTTGTGCTGCACAGAAGTGGCGCAGGTAGGTAACGCGGGTGCGCCAGTAGAAATGGAATGAAGGGTGCGCCACTTATTCTTTTTACAGGAAAACAAACTACGGTAGCCTTTTCGCTGCTTAAATAAAAGCAATCGACAAAATGGCGAAGGAAATGATGAGC
The DNA here is from genome assembly GCA_937899835.1 of uncultured Flavobacteriales bacterium. GTDB lineage: Bacteria > Bacteroidota > Bacteroidia > Flavobacteriales_G > Salibacteraceae > CALCCE01. The sequence continues at coordinate 12,186 of CALCCE010000153.1, forward strand.
TTGTACAGTAAGTGTACACGAGAATATTGTTTAGGCATCCGGGCGCTCAGCAGCCAGATGAAAGCGAGAACAATGGTACCCACTACCGCCCACAAATAGGCCAAAATAAACGCGTTGTGCTGCACGATCGGATGCAGCAGTACAATGAGTGCCATGGTGACCAACATCAGGCCGTAAATCACGTATTTGCTTTGCCTTTCCCCCAAGAGGGTAACGATGGAGCCATACGCGTAGATGATGTCGCCCCGCAGGCCTTCGAGTTTCTTCACCACTTCGCGGGTAATGTCAATCGCGAATATGAAGCCCACGTACAGCACAATGCTTTTGTTGTACATCATGTAATACAGGCACAAACACGCGAACGGTGTAATCATCAATGTGGTGGCACTGAGTTCGCCCAATATGGGAATTTTACGCAGCTTGTGTGAATAAAACCACAGCACTCCTACGAACGCTACGTTGAAAATCAACACTTTCCAACTCACCAGGCCACACAATACAATGCCCACCGCGTTGAACAAGAAATAGAAATTGAAACTCATGCCACGGCTCACGTGCTTGCCAAAAATCGTGGCTTTGGCGTTGTTCACCAGGTCTTTTTCTACATCATAAAACGCATTGATGATGTAGCCGGCCATGATGATGAAGGACATGCCTGCAATCGCCAGATGAAGGCGATAGTCCAACAGGGTATGCACCCAATTGCTTTTAGAGTTGAGAATAAAGGTGGCCGAAAGGAACAGTGCCACCGCCATTGCCAATATGTTGTACCACCGAACCATGGACAACAAGGCCAGAAAACGAATGAGTTTTGATCGCTGCCTGCGAGAGAGTATAGATTTGCTTCCCGCCATTGTACGCGAAAAATAACCTAAAAATGGTAGATCACATCAAGCTGGTGCGCTTTCAGTTTTTCGCGGGCTACATCAATGTCTTTGGTGAAGCCGAGGATAAAGCCTCCTCCCCCACTACCGCAAAGTTTCAGGTAGTAGGCATCTGACTCAATTCCATCTTTCCAAAATTTGTGGAATACATCCGGAATCATTGGACGGAAATGATCAAATAAAACGGTAGACAAATGCTTCATGTTGGACAACAAGGGCTTGAAGTCTTTGCTCAGAAAAGCCTCAATGCAGGCATCGTTGTATTTCTTGAACTCTTGCTTCATCACGTTGCGGAAACCCTCTTGCTTCAGCTTTTCAAGAAAGATGTTCACCATGGGTTGGGTCTTTCCCGGGTTGCCAGTGTTGAGCAGAAAGATGGCACCTTTTCCATCGGCCGTTTCTGCAGGAAGGCCTACCGATTCCAACTCGGTTTTAGACTTGATAAGGATCGGAAGGTTCAGGTAGCAAATTAATGGATCGAGCCCGGAACTTTTGCCGTGGAACACACTTTCCATCTGGCCAAAGATGTTCTTCAACACCACGATGTCGTCGTTCGAAAGGTTTTCCTTGTCGATGCGGTTGATCGCGTATTTGTCGTAGATGGCCGCTACCAAAGCACCTGAACTCCCTACACCAAATCCTTGTGGGATGGTAGAGTCGAACAACATGCCGCGGTCGATGTCGGCTTTGAAGGTATCGAGATCGAGCTTGACGTTGGATGAACCATCTTCGTGCAAGCCTTTCAAGTAGCTGAAGAAGCATTTCAAACTTTCGTTGGAAGCTTTCTGCACTTGAGGATCGTCAATCTCAAAAATGAGTTTGCCTTTGTAGAAGTCATAAGGTATCGAAAGGCCCATCGAATCTTCGATAATGCCATACTCTCCAAAGAGGAGAATTTTTCCGTAGAACAGTGATTCTTTAATCACAACTTTTCAGTTTGTTGCATCGGCCCCAATCCGACTTGATCACAAATATAATGCTCTTTTTGACAGTATTGTGCTAATTCGCTGTCAATAAAGGCCAAAGCCCCTTTCTCTTCGACCTGTGGATACAACAAATGGACGTTGGCACCGGCATCTAAAGTAATGCACAAATGAGTGCCCGTTTCTTGTCTGTAGGCCCACACTTTTTCAATGATCGAGAGGGTATTGGGCTTCATTAAAATGAAGTGAGGCGTTGAAGTCATCATCATGGCGTGTAACATCAAGGCCTCGCCTTCTACCAATTGTGTAAACAGTTGAAGGTCACCTTTGTTGAGTGCCACCAGCAAATCACTCAGGTTTTCATGGGCTTTGCCAAAGCGCTGTTCGGCAAACGGGTGCCCGTGCATCAATTGGTGCCCCACCGTGCTGGATACCGTTTTCTGTCCCCGATCCACCAGTAATACCGTGTCTTTGTAAGATTGAAACACCGGATGGACCTCAGCAAACGGTACACCATATTCGTCCGAAGCGTCAGCAATGTCGGCATGCTTGCCCCAAGCCACCAAACCGCCGTAAAGGGAACGGCAGGCGCTTCCAGAACCCAAACGGGCCAAGACCGAGGCTTTTTGGTAAAACTCCGCATCGCTTACCTCAACAAATTGACGTTCCCAACTGCACACACACAAAGCCAACGCACTCATGCTACTGGCCGAAGACGCAATGCCCGAACTGTGCGGAAACGAATTGTGGGAATGAATTTCCAGATCGAACCCGCTGAGCGGTGTAACATAGGGAGCAATACGCTCAAAAAACTGCTCAATTTTAGGCAGGAAGTCCGGTTTCTCTTCTCCATCAAAATAAAACCGAATGTTCATTTCCTCCGCACCGTTGGGCGTCCAATCCATGCGGGTCACCGTGTGACAGGCGTCCAACGTAAAACTGATGGACGGGTTAGCTGGCAGCTGAACACCATGCTTGCCCCAATATTTCACCAAAGCAATGTTGGAAGGAGATTTCCAAGTAACGGTTCCCGAAGTGGCTTCAGTATGAGTTGCTTTCCACATCATTGTTAGTCAGCTAAAAATAAGAGGTTCGAAAAGGAGACCACCGGTATGGTGGATCAAGTTTTAAACAAAGTTGTTATTCGTCCGCATGGGGATCAAAAATCATTTCCGACCAGGAACGAACGGTAGTATATCCTTTATCAGTGAAATAGGTCGGCGTAGTGACATCTCCAGTCACCAACACAAAATCCCCACCCCAGGCTCCCAAAGACTTTACTACACCAGCCTTATAGTCAGAAAAGAGCCGTTGCTGCACCGGAGTTTGCTGAAGCACCTGCCCCAACACTTGTTCGTGTTCGGTGAGTACTGCTTCAAACGATTTCAGATCTTGCGCGGCCAAGGCCCGTTTAGTAAGATCGGTAACGGCCCCGGTAAGTTGATGAAGCTCCAATTGCGCCCGCAACTCTTGATAGCCCTGCACCTGCTGCGTGCTGTTCTGCTTCTCGTTGAGGTATACAAAAAAGAGTTGATCTTTAAATTCGGGATCGAAAGCTACCCTGTCCCAATTGGCTCTTTGCTCTGCAACCCGATAACTGATGGGTGATTCGACCGTAGCTTGTGCCACATCGTAGCCGCTGCCATTGGCCCACTTAAAAAAGAGCTGTATGGGGTCAACATCCGCCCACTGGGCCACGTTGTTGATCAATGTAGAGCTGCTGCCCAATCCCCAGTTGCGGGGAAACTCCAACAGCGTCATCACCGAATAGCTGCTATTATCTTGCAAAAAGTTGGCATTGAGCTTCCGGGCTTCTTGCAACAGATGGCTCAAATGTTGCGCCACAGCTTCATTGGAAGATTTGAGCGGCTGAAAGTCTTGTTGCTGAAAGAAACCCTCGAACCATACTCCATCGGGATCGATGCTGATCCAGGCCAATACCGGCTCATCGGCATCCGGAATGGATTCCACCACCATGCTTTGCCCATCTTTGGTAGGGCAAGACAAGGCCAGGGCACCATCCAGCACGAGGTATTCCCCCGTGATGAGCAGTTTGCCGTAGCTGTAAAAGCTGCGCATGGCGCCTTATTTTTTCACTTGAGGAGCCGGGGCTGGAATACCGCGCATCTCACAAAAGACCTGAATCACCTCCTGGTGACTCACCACTTTGTTTTCGAAGTGTGCCTTGATGGTTTTCCGCTCTTCTTCCGTGGCACCGAGTTGGTTCAGGATATTGAGCAGGTGCATCTTCATGTGGCCTTTTTGAATACCGGTAGTTACCAAGGAGCGTACTGCGGCAAAGTTCTGCGCCAGCCCAACTACAGCGGTAATTTCCATCAATTCGCCGGCGTTGGGATTGCCGAGCAGTTCAAGTGCCAGTTTCACCATTGGGTGCAAGCTGGTCAATCCTCCAACGGTGCCAAGCGCCATAGGAATGTCCAGCCAGAAACGGAACATCCCGTCCTTCACCTCTACTTGGGTCAGGCTGCGGTATTGGCCATCGCGCGAAGCGTAGGTATGTGCACAAGCCTCCACTGCCCTAAAGTCGTTCCCGGTTGCAATGATCACCGAGTCGATACCGTTCATGATGCCTTTGTTGTGCGTAGTGGCGCGGTAAGGCTCGATGGTAGCAATGCGAATGGCTTGTTGGAATTTCGCGGCAAACGTATCTCCGTTGCCGTCAGCTGCCAGTTCGTCTACCGGGCAACTTACTTCCGCACGCACAATGCAATCGGGCGTGTAGTTGGACAGGATGCACATGATGATGGTAACATCCTTTTCCGCTTCGGTCAATTCGGTATCCGCTTCGATCTCGCGTTCCCAGGTCTTGGCAAATTCTTCCAACACCGAGTTGATGAAGTTGGCCCCCATCGAGTCGCAAGTATCAAAAGTGGCTTTCAGTTGATAGTAATTGGGCTCATCGGCCGTTTTATCGATCAACTCGATGTCCAATATACCGCCACCGCGTGCTACCATGTTGCGGGTAATCGCTTCGGTATCGGCAAAGAGTTGGGACTTGGTACGGTCAAAAAAGTCCTGAAGGCGCTGGGTATCGGTTCCGTTCCACGTAAAATGTACGTGCCCAATTTTTTTCATGGCCAACACCGAGGTTTTGAACACTCCTCGGGTAGACCAGAACGTGGCCGCCTTCGCAGCAGCTGCTACCACCGAACTTTCTTCGATGGCCATTGGAATACAGTATTCTTTACCGTTGATGATAAAGTTAGGCGCTACCCCAAAGGGCAGGTAGAAATTGGCAAGGGTGTTTTCGGCAAACTCATCGTGCAGTTTCTGCACTTTAGGATCGGTATGCCAATAGGAACGTAACTGCTTCAAAACAGCAGAATTTCCATTAAAATACTCTTGAATGAGCCATTCGATTTTCGCGTCTTTAGACAGCTTAGAAAATCCTTTTACTTGACGTGCGATAACAGTAGTGTTTTAGTGATTCTACTCTTAAGAACCTACGAAATTAAAAAAGGTTTTGGGAGGGGAAACGCTTCGGATACGGAAACAGTGCGCATCGATTTGTTAAAAAGTCACTACAAACCGTATAACTTTCCGGGTGGGCATTCCAGCCGATGATGGCATTGGCAAGGAGCGCCATGCTCCTAAGCGTTTTCAAAACAGATAAAGGGTTTGTGCATAAAAAAAGCAGAGGTATCAAGTCGATACCTCTGCTTTCGTATGCTATCCAAAATTCGCGTTTCAGTGCAAGGATTTATCCTTCACACCGCACGCAATCTTTCTTCTGCTTGAATTTCTGTGCGGCATTCATGCTGTGCTGGTAATAGAGCGATTTCAACCCTAATTTCCAGGCAGTAACGTGAATTTTGTTGATCTCTTTGGTGGGCATATCCGGATGTACAATGATGTTCAGGGATTGCCCTTGATCGATGTACTCCTGGCGGTTGGCCGCCTGGTAGATAATGTCCATTTGATCAATTTCCGAATAGGTTTTAAAGACCGCTTTCTCTTCTTCGGTTAAGAATTCCAGGTGCTGTACAGAACCATCGTGCTTCAAGATGTCGTGCCACACTTCAGGCGTGTCCATGCCTTTTTCTTCCAGCAGTTCCTGGAGGAAACGGTTTTTGATGGTGGTCTTGATCTTAGCGATGTCTTTCACGTAAATGTTGGACCAGATCGGCTCAATCCCTTGTGAAATTTGTCCTAAAATAAAGGCGGAGGAAGTGGTCGGTGCCACAGCATTCAAGGTAGTGTTTCTTCTACCATATCCTTTTAACACCTCAGGTTCTCCGAATTTCTTGGCCAAGGCTTCAGAAGCTTCGTAAGACCGCTGCTTGATGGTCTTAAAGATTTTCGTGTTCAGGTTGTAGGCCTCTTGGCTATCGAAAGCCAACCGCTTGGATTGGAGCAATGAATGCCATCCCAATACACCCATGCCCAAAGCCCGGTGCTCTTTCGCAAAGTTGTAGGCTTTTTCCATGAACATGAAGGTTTGCTTGTCTTCCAGCACCGGAGAATCGCGATAAGCCTCCAGCTTGTCGAGGAACTCAGTAATCAACGAATCCAGGAAGTGCACCATGGTTTCTACCGCATCGGTATCTTTCCACTCTTCGTATTTGTGCAGGTTGATGCTGGAGAGTACACATACGAACGACCATTTTTCGTTCGATGGCAGCATGATCTCCGTACAGAGATTACTGGCGTAGATTGGTAAGTTTTTGTCTTGGTATACGTCAGCAGCGTTGTTGTTGGCGTTGTCGGTAAAGAAAATATAGGGATAGCCCATTTCTCCTCTACTTTGCAATACCCGAGCCCAGGTGGTTCGCTTTTCGCTATCCCCGTCAATCATTTCCTGCATCCATTCGTTCGATACGGTTACCCCATGGGTAAGCCCTTGAATCGGATTGCCCTCGGTGCCAATTTCGAGAAACTCCTTGATATCTTGGTGATCGATGGGCAGGTAGGGAGAGAAGCGCCCCCGGCGAACAGAACCTTGACTTACTACGTCTACCATCGACTCGAACAAACGCATGATGTGCACGGCACCTGACGCTTCACCATTGTTTTTGATGGGTGCGCCACGGTGTCTGATTTTGCCGAAATAACCAGAAGTACCACCGCCGAGTTTAGACATCATTCCAATCTCTGATTGAGTATAGAGAATATTGCCAATGTCGTCGTTGATGTGCGAGCCAAAGCAACTGATGGGAAGTCCGCGTCTTTTGCCAAAGTTGGACCATACCGGAGAGGCTAACGAGTAGAACCCTCTGGACATGTAGCCAAAGAACTTGTCAGCAAATCCTTTGATCCCCAGAATTTCTTCTGCACGGTGGGCGATTTCAGCAATTCGCTCTTCTGCCGATATTCCTTCAGAAAGGTATCCGGCATGCAGGAACTGTCTACTTTCAGCATTCAGCCACTCAAAGTCGCCTACATTACCATGGTTAATCTTGTCCAGTGATTTTTTTCTGGCACTTATTAGCTCTTCTGCAGCGCTTTTTGTTTTCGGCTCTTGCGCAACGCCTTTTACATTGTTTTCAATTGACATGCTTAGAATAAGTCTTCGCTGGTTATACTTTGAGTTCTTTTGCTGTAGTTGATGGATCGTTTTACAAAGAAATCGCCGTGCTTGGTGCCGGTAATTTCATCTTCAAACCATTGGGTGGTATGAAGCGCATCTTTATCTACCTCAAATATTTTGTCGATTCCGATGCTTTCGAGGGAGTTATTAAAGCGGTTTTTGATGAATTCTACCACCACGTTTTTGGGCAGGAATTCGAGTTCACCTTTTTCAAAAATCCAATCTACCAGTCCCGACTCTGCCTCGAATGCTTTCAAACACATCGCTTTGATGGTTTCATAATATTCGGCAGTAAACCATTCGGGATGTTCTTCTTTCAGGATTTTTATCAGGTCGATTCCAAAGTCTCCGTGAATCTGCTCTTCTTTGGAGGTAGCTTCAACTACGTTGGAAATGCCTTTCAACATGTTCTTCTCTTTGTTGAAGCTCATGATGATCAGGAACTGAGAGAACAAGGAAACGTGCTCAATAAAGAGTGAGAAAAGCAGTACACATTCTGCGTATTCCTGATCGTCGGAACTCTTGCTGTTCCGCAAAGCACTTTCCAAATATTGCACCCGGTGCATGATCTCGGGCTTTCTTTTGAGCATGGCAAACTCCTGGTTGAGCCCCAAGATCTCTAATAGGTGAGAGTAGGCATCAGCATGGCGCACCTCACTTTCGGCAAAAGTGGAGCCTACCGACCCAATCTCTGGTTTGGGCATCCGGTGATACAAGTCGCCCCAAAAAGATTTCACCGCCACTTCAATTTGTGAAATGGCCAACATGGTATTCTTAATAGCGTTGCGCTCTACCTCATTCAAGCGAGATTTAAAATCTTGTATATCGCTGGTAAAGTTGAACTCAGTATGAATCCAATACGAGTGCCGAATGGCGGGCACATACTCGTACAACTGTGGATAATCGTAAGGCTTTAGGTTGACTCGTTTTTCGAAGATGTCGGGCTTCCGAAGCTCGGCCTGTTTGTTTCTATATAAGATGTAAGCTTTGGCAACTTCCGGGTAATGCCCTTCCATTAACTGCTCTTCTACTACATCTTGGATGAGTTCAACGGTTGGAATAAAATCGACATCCGTTTCCTGGGCTTTGAGTAACTGATAGTTTACCCTTTCTGCAACAACTTTGGCTTCTTCTGCACTTCCCTTGCCCACTGCCATCATGGCCTTACCAATGGCGTTCGAAATTTTTGACACATCGTAACTTACTTTAGTAAAGTCACGTTTGATAATGTAAGTAAAGCTCATATTCCCTCTGATTTAGCGTTCTGGTCAAGGTGTAAAATTGTGTCAAATTTTCCTCGAAAAATCACCCACCCAAAAGAAGATTTCACAGACTTTTTAACAGTGGCCTCAAGTCCTTGTCCATTCCGCAAACAGGCCCTTTTCACCTCCTACTCCTCCCCCCTTTATCGTTTTTTCCACAACGCCCTTTTGAAAGTAAATTCCACCAAAAAAGGGCGGACAATTTGCATCTTTTTCCGTATACGCGTAGAGGCAGATCAAGCAATTATCCGCCTCAAAATCTCTTAAAGAGCATTTTAGAACCTCCGGCTCAATCCTTTTGATGGTACTTCAATGGCTGCTTCGAATGCAGCGGGTTTTGATCACCCGAACGCTAAAAAAGAGAAAATCGATCGCCAAGACCACCTGAAAGAGTCTGAAAAAAATTGCTCCAACTTCTGCCATCCACCATTGTGTTTTACCCTTTTTTAACTATCTATTCTCAAGACAAAATGTTGGCTCAAACAACCGCCATTTAGATTGGTTTTGGCCCTTTCGGAATTTGCCCTGTAAAGGCTTCTCAACGATGTAAGATTTCAGTCTAAAAATCAAAAAGTCAGGCTATAACCTGACAAAATGAACCCAATCGTCAGGTTATAACCTGACAAAAATTTATCAGAATAAGATTCCGGGGTAGCATTGAAGCCACACAAGATGAAAACCTGTAGTAGCAAATGCCGATGAGTTCACATCACTTTCCACAATCTACGATGCCGGCACACATGGCGTAGAGCACCAGCCCCGCGGTATTTATGGCTCCGGTTTTTTGAAGCAGTTGTTTGCGATACCCTTCGATGGTGCGGGGACTGAGAAGCGTCTTTGCTACAATTTCCGGGGTAATCATTTCCAAGCAGATCAATTGGAGCACAAATACCTCACGCTCTACCAAGGATCTTCAGCTTAAATGAAAGATTCCCCTCATTTCTTATATAATGTCTTTCTTAGATAAGGTCTTTTTGTAGAAACTCGTACGATAAATGCCGCCTCACAAAACTGCTCCCTTCACGATCTTACAAACGATAACAAAGGTTGATAATCTCCTCTATCGGCCGCTTTCACCGCCTGCAAATAAAGCGTTCTTGAATTGCCCTTTTGGCTCAGGTTATCCGCACCCCACGAAAACGGGGCCTCGCCAAACAGCTTCTCGATGATGATATCCCCCATCAAGCGACTGTGTCGTCCGTTCCCATTTGGAAAACAGTGGATACTTACTAACCTATGCTTAAAACGCACAGCGATTTCTTCAGGTGAATAGGTTTTGTGCTCGGTCCAATAGTAGGCGTCATCACAAAGTACCTTTAATGTCATGGGTATTTGGTATTTATCAATCCCTAAGTTCTTATCAGTCTTTCTAAAGTTCCCCGCCCATGACCACACATTTCTGTACATGCGTTTGTGCAAGTCGCGTATGAACTTTTCGGTGAAAACATCTTGGAACTTAAATTTTCTGCTCAACACCCATTGCACCGCTTCTTCGATATTCTGCTGCTCAAACTCATTCAATTCTTCCTGGGTAGCAATGGTTTCTATCAGCAAGCCCCCTTTTTCGTCCTCATCTATTGGGGTTTGGCCTTTAAGAAACCCAAGTGCTAATCCCATAACATTTTGGGGAGGTCATTTTTAAGAGCAGCCGCCCTTTCTTCAACTGCTTTTTTGAGTCGTTTCGGGGTGTTTTCCTGGTCTTCTAATTTCATGGTATTGGAAGTGCGAGCCACAATGCGAGCAGCCACCTCACGGGCCTTGCGGTCAATTAAATCCTCAATGCTACCATCCTTGGGCACAAACCCATAAACCAAGTGCATATCTAACGCATCTGCCGTTTCTCGAAGGTTTTTAAGCGTAATGCTTCCCTCCTGCTCGCGCAGTTCCATTTCTTGTACGCTCTGCTTAGCGATAGAAAGCTTATCAGCGAGCTGTTGCAAAGTCATTCCTAACGAAATACGGATCGCCTTGAGCCATCCACTTGGTGGTACAGGCACAATAGATGCTGATTTATAGCCTTTCAACTTAGCTTCTAATTGTTCAATTCGCAGCCTCTTATTCTTCATAAAGTCAGGTTATAACCTGACAAAAATAGAAAAAAGTCAGGCTATGCCCTGACAAAAATAATAAAAAAGTCAGGTTATAACCTGACGAAAACCTATCAAAAAAAGATTATAGAGTAGCATTGAAGCCACACAAGATGCAAAGCTGTATTAGTAAATGCCGATGAGTTCACATTACTTTCCCCCATCTACGATGCCGGCACACATGGCGTAGAGCACCAGCCCCGCGGTATTTTTGGCTCCGGTTGTTTGAAGCAGTTGTTTGCGATAGCCTTCGATGGTGCGGGAACCAAGCAACATCTTCGCTGCGCTTTCCGGGGCATCAACGCCTGGTGGATTTTGAACGGCACGATTTGGGAAGGTGCTCCGATTTAGTTGGTCTCCCCTCCTCTTTTGTGGATAAGTGGCTTTACCACCAGAAAACAAACTGAAGCTATCAGGATCAGCTTTCACTTACTTTTTGTCGTCAAACACCAGATTTTCAAAATGATGACCGTACACTTTCATTATTTTTGCGACAACCCCAATAGACGTACCCATGCAAAAGTGCTTCGTTAGTTTGCTTTGTTTCTTCAGCCCAATAATTGTCTTCTCTCAAATTTTCACATCGGTAAGTGGCTTCAAGGTGGAAGTAGAACAGCTGTCTACCGATCCGGATGATGGCCGCAATGGCTCGGTCTTTTTGGGTGGTTTTGGCCCAGAAGGAGTATACCTGCTCAGTGCCGGTTACCTACTTCCCAAAAGGGCGTACCTTAACCTGCAAGGCGGCCCCGGCAGCGTGCATGCCGGCGGTTCCCTGCTGTTGTTCAACACCAAAAAAATGAAGGTATCCAGGCAGAGTCTCGCTGGTGGAGGTAATGTGCGATATGTTGGGGAAATCACCATTCCGAAACGCTATTCC